>SXXK01000035.1 GCA_005791255.1 Planctomyces sp. | reverse complement strand
GTCATAGTACATGCGAATCAGCACCAAATAGCCGAAGCGATCAGATTTGTCCCCGATAAGTACTGGTTGGAGAACTACAAGATCTATGTGACAAAACTTGTCGGCTGGCTTGTGGGTATTATCGGGCAGAACCATTTGCCTCTTAGGAGAATGCTTCCTCATCACGGAATCCGCGCTGTACAATATGGATTGATGACAGAAGCCGTCCCGCTGCAGCGGAGACGAGTGTTTGATGTTTTTGGATACGAAGATCCTGATAGATGATCCTGGCTCTGTGCTTTGTGTCTGTCACGTAATCAATCCGCGGCGAGGTGTTGAGATGCATTTTTGCCTGCTTCAGTTGGTAGTGCTGTCGGTAATCACTCTCAGTGCAGTTGACGAAGTTCATGTTCCGGTGCATCGACAGCCGACGTCGCTGTTCTTTTAGGGAGAGGCCGAGCAGCAGTTGTGCCTCGCAATTCAGTGCGGTGACGTGAGCTGGATGCAGAGTCTTCTGGCGGCGGGGGCCGACCCGAATGCGGTCGGTCGCCACGGTATGACTCCGCTCTTCTGGTCGTACCTGCATCTGCAGGAATCCAGTTTTAGGTTTCTGCTGTCCGTGGGGTGTGACGTGACGGTGCCTGTCAGTCTGCCTCCTGAACTTTGGCCTGACCGTCGCCAGATGGACTATCGGGAGGGAGACAGCATTCTGCTCTTCATTGCTCGGGATGCTCGCACTGTATCGTGGATGCTGGCGGCACTGCCTTATGCCAATGGGGTCCGCAGCAGGAATGAGCGAACAGGTGTCGATGTGGTGCAGGCCTATATGAGTCGTTGGATCGACAATCGCTGGCGACCAGATGTGGCTGAGGAGTTCGTGAAAGCGGGGATTGACCTGAATGCTCTGGATAATCGCGGTGAGTCGGTCGCCGTGCTGGCGCTGAGCCACTCGTGGTACGACGCTGTGTTGTGGTTTTTGGAGCATGGCACCAGTCCGGACACCTACAACAGGGAGCACTGGCAGCTGATTCATCACGTGGCGATGGAGTACAGGGTGATTCAGGGACGGTTGAAAGCGTTTCCTGAGTCGCGGCAGGAGTGGGAGGCTTCTGACCGAAAGCGTGCGTGGGAGCAGCTGGTGAGGCGTTTGCGTGAGCGTGGCTATCCGCTCACGGAAGCACTGATTGATCTTGAACGGCGGCAGCAGTTGGTGGATGAGCTGCCGTATCTGGTTTGGCGGCGTCTGCAGCGGGACGATCGCTATTGCGGTGAGAATGGCGGGGAGTTTCGCGAGTATGTGAAGCGACGGTTTCCGGAGGATCATCCGTATGCCACGTGGCTGCCGCCTGAGGAGCGGAAGTGAGCGTGTTTGGGGACTCATCGACCGCAGGGTTGCTGTGCTGAGTTGTGGTGGGACATGACTGACCTGCTGATTCTTTGGCTGTTGTTGTTTCTGTGGTGCTGGGATCATCCGGCGGACCACGCGCTGCGGCGTTTGATTCTGCTGCCGGCGCGGCCGCTGGTGTATCTGGGACTGTGGCACAGCTGGGCCATGTTTGCTCCGCATCCGGTCAACCTGAATCGGCGGCTGGTGGCTCTGGTAACATTTGCGGACGGGGTTCGCGAGCAGTGGGAGCCCTTGTCAGCGACAGCGGGACGGACGTGGCACCGCATGCTGTTTGTCCGCAGTTTCAAGTTTGAATTTTCTCTGTTCAGTCCGGGTGGTGAGCGACTGTATCGACCGGTGTGCGAGTTTTTGGTGGAGGAGGCTCTGTGTGCGGGGCGAGTGGTGCAGTCGATCGAACTGATTCGCCTGACTCAGCCCGTCAACAGCTGGGCGGATGCAGAGAGATTTGGTCCGGAGCGTGCGGACGTGATTTTTCAATGGCCGGTGGTCAGTGCGTGAGGGGCGGCAGGCGTGTGGACAATCACTCAGTTGACAGCGGCGTGGCAGCAGTTTTTTCATGGTGAGTGTTCCACAGCCACACTGGTTCTGTTTCGGCTGGTGCTGGGAATTCTGCTGCTGGTGAACGCGGGTCTGCTGCTGCCGCTGATGAACGATTATTATTCGGAGTGCGGGATCTGGCCGGAGCGATTGTCGCGGTCGGCCTGCCGTGGTTCGCGGTTGTCTCTGCAGGCTCTGCTGCCGGAGGGCTGGCTGCCATTTCGCGTATTGCTGCTGCTGCATGTCGGGGCGGTGTTCTGTTTTGTGATCGGCTGGCAGTTTCGCGGTGCGTCGATTGTCGTGTTTCTGACTCTGGCGTCGATCCATCATCGAAACCCGTGGATTCTGTCCAGCGGCGATTCACTGCTGCGGCTGCTGACATTTTTCTGCTGCTTTGCGGACGCTGCCGGTGGCTTGTCGGTGGATCACTGGCTGCAGGGGTTCCCGGTGGGACATTTCAATCGGATGGATCCGTGGCCGCTGCGGCTGATGCAGCTGCAGGTCAGCATCGTGTATCTGCGGACGGTCGCCTGGAAGCTGAGCGGACCTCGCTGGCGGGACGGTTCAGCAGCCTGGTATCCGCTTTGGGTGGATGCCTATGTTCGCTGGAGACCTCCGCAGTGGCTGCTTCGTCCCGCGTTGATTCGTGCGGCGACCTGGGGCACTTTGGCTGAGGAGGCTGTTCTGGGAGCCGGTCTGTGGGTGCAGGAGTTGCGTATGCCGCTGCTGATCAGCGGTATTCTGCTGCACCTGGTGTTCGAACTGGTGCTGAATCTGCAGCTGTTCAGCTGGATTATGATCTGCAGCCTGCTGTTGTTTCTGGAGCCGATTGTACTGCAGAGCTGGCTGCAGGGAGTGCTCTTCTGAAGGCGCAGTGAGTGTCGTGCCGGTGAGTGAAAATGCCGCAGTCAGGAAAGGCGGACAGTGTTGTCCGTCGCTCCTGCTGCGGCATGACCTGCTGATTGAAAGCTGCCGGACCGGATCATGCCGGCTGCAGTCCGTTGATGACGTCCCGCAGACGGCCTCGCGCGGTGTGCAGCCGACGCTTGATCGTGCCAACCGGGCGATCGAACTGTTCTGCCATCTCCAGCAAAGAACAGCCTTCGAAGTAGAAAGCCCACAGGGTGCTGCGATCAAGTTCGGGCAGCAGCTTGAGGCATTCGTGCAGCTGCTCGGCTTCCTCTTCACGCAGCAGCTGCGTCAGAGGCTGCTCGGTCGGCTGATCCACACTCTCGAGGCAGTCGCCGTCGATCATGCGTTCACGTGGCTGTCGCTGAATGCGATTCAGTGCCAGTCGGTCGGCAATCTGCTGCAGCCATGACGGGAAAGTTTCAGGCTGCTGCAGCTGGAACAGCTTGCGGAAGGCTCGCAGGAAGACGTCCTGAGACACTTCTTCCGCCTCTGAAGTGTTGCGGATGCGACGCTGAATCGTGCCCATCACCATCGGGCGGAATTCCACCGCCAGTTCGTTGAAGGCCGCTCGATCGCCAGCCTGTGCCCGCAGTACCAATCGGACAATAAGTTCGTCTGCCATCGTTATGCTCCCGCAGGTTCGCAGCCGGTCGCCTGATCGCGACAGCTGCGAAGTTGCAATGTGGTTCCGGGTTACGCAGACTGAACAGCGGGTGACTGCCGGCATTCGGCAGTCACATAACAACTCGCAGTTCAGATGTCTCAGGCGGTGGTATGCCAGGGTGAAACGGGACTTTCAGCGAATGTCGCTGAAAGCCTGAGTACCGAGAGATCCGCCGCCGGCAGCATTCAGCAGACGGTCTGACTTATGACCGTTCTGCTTTGGTTCAGCAGGGCCGCGCACTGTCGGTGCAGATGTCCCATGGACATTCGACATCCGGCAGTACGGCAGCGACTGGGTTTACTCCAGCACCTGCCTGACTGATGCCGCAGCCAGCGTTCATGACGCCGATGCAGACTGCGCGAACAGGAGGCTGTACCTGCAGACAGTGCCACGGTCGTCAGGGCAAAGTGTGCCACGACTGAACTGGTGGATGCTGTGCTGAAAGTATTGAGCAGCATGGTTCTGCCTCCTGTGAAGGAACGCCGTTTTTCCGACGGCGTATTTCCTGGACCACCGCAAATTGCGGTGCAGCGGACTGCCCACGATCGGCAGGTCCGCCGGGTTTGAGAGACAATCTGTCCCTCGCAAGCTTAGACACGTATGAAGGCCCGAATGGTTCGGAGAATCCGTCCGAATTTCCATGGAATTCCGGAAAAAAGTTTCCGGCTTGGGGAAATATGCGAAAATCGCCCGGTTTTTCGCCGGCGACGGGCGAGCTGACGAGAAAGTCGTCAGAATCGCAGGCCGACGCGACGTTCCCCGTTTTTTGTCACAGACTGGTTTCCCGTGAAATATCCGCTGCCTGCCGCCGCCGCCACAGAGGCCCGCAATCCTGCGTCACTGAACATAGATTCACTTTCGGCATTGGAACTGGTCGAGGTCATGAATGCCGCGGATGCTCAGGTTCCTGCCGCTGTAGCCTCCCAGGCACCGGCGATCGCGCGGGCGATTACCGAGATTTCGGACCGCATGCGTCGGGGTGGGCGTCTGATTTATTCCGGTGCGGGAACATCCGGGCGACTGGGTGTTCTGGATGCGGCGGAGTGCCCGCCGACATTCAGTGTGCCGCCGGGCATGGTCATTGGGGTTATTGCGGGTGGTCAGCGGGCGCTGACGACAGCTGTGGAAGGGGCTGAGGATGACAGTCAGCAGGGTGCTGCGGACCTGCAGGCGCTGGGACTGACACCGCTGGATTCCGTCATGGGGATTGCCACCAGCGGCCGGACGCCGTATGTGCTGGGTGCTGTTGCGGCAGCTCGTGCTGCAGGTTGTCTGACGCTGGGCCTTGCCTGCAACTCGGGTGCGGCACTGGCCAGCGCTGTTGACATCATGATTACGCCGGTTGTGGGTCCGGAGATCATCACCGGTTCGACTCGACTGAAAGCCGGCACTGCGACGAAGCTGGTACTGAATACACTGACGACCGGGATCATGGTGCAGCTGGGGAAGACGCTGGGAAATCTGATGGTTGATCTGCGTGCGACCAATGAGAAGCTGCAGGATCGGGCGGTGCGGATTGTGGCTGAGATTACCGATCTGCCTGCCGCTGAAGCTGCAGCGGTACTGGGGCAGTGTGCGGGCGAGGTCAAGACGGCGGTAGTCGTCAGCCTGACGGGGGTAGGGCCTGAGCAGGCGCGTGAGCGTCTGCAGCTGTGTGATGGCCACCTGCGGCGGGCTCTGGAGACCAGTGTGTCGAACGGCGAATGATGCGTTCCGGCGACATCGCCGGCCTGCAGTCAGCGGACTGCTGAAGGCTGCATGTATCGAGGCTGGTGTGCGGGCGTTTCAGGAGTGCACGGCGAGCGGGTCGGAGTTTTCCAGCCGCTGTGAGAGGTTCTGGATTTCGTCCAGCTGCGACAGTCGGCGGCGAGTGTCTTCGCTGGAGGGATCGCGGGTTTCCAGCATGATGGCGCTGCGGACGTAACGCAGTCCGCGCAACAGAACGTCGCGTTCGTGGGATGTCAGTTCCACCTGAAGCAAGCTATCCATTTTGAACGAATCCTGCACACTGCAGACCGGTGCAGGAAACATCCCTGAACCTGCCGGTCATCATGGAATGGTCGTCACGGAAGGATCACACCCTGGCTGACGCCTTGTCAAGTTTACGTCCCGAATCCGGCACGCTCAAGCTTTCAGTGCGAGCTCGAGCAGCAAAACCGCTAAAAAGCTGTACGGACTGGCGGTTGCGAATTGTCCGCAGAATACGCTGCGTGGACCGGCAAAAACGCTGAGTCGGCAGCAATCATGAATTTTCCGTCAGCGTCTCCCGAAAACTCTCAAGTTGGGCGACTGCTGCGGAGGCGGAGGGCTGCTGCTGCCAGTGTGAGCCAGCCGATCAGCTGCAGCGTGCCGCCGATGGGAGCGACGGCGCCCCACGGGATGCCACCGGCCCTGGGACCGCAGATGACCAGGATGTAGAGCGATCCTGAAAACAGCACGATTCCACCTGTGAAGCACCAGGCAGCCACCTGCAGCAGTCGCGATGGCTGATGCAGCATGAGCAGTCCGACGGCCAGCAGTGCGGCGGTGTGGGTCAGGTGGTACTCGACTCCTGTTTCAAAATCCCGAAAGTATTTGAAGCTGGCTGGAAATGTCTGGCCGGCCACATTTTTTTCGGGGAGGTCTGCGTAGCGTTTTTCGAGGTATTTGGTGTCGTTCAGACCGTGAGCCCCGAAGGCCCCGAGAGCGACTCCGAGAAACCCGAAGAGAGCGGCGAGTGTGAGGCAGCGTGCTGCGTTCATAAGTTGGCAATCTGTGGTAGCGGCCGGGGGCCGGGTGTGGGCGGATGCGTGATTGCGGATCACGCCGGTGCGTCGATTCTGTGCCATGTGCGGTGCTGTTCGCAAATGGTGGCAGCCGGAGTGTGCTGACAAATCCGTCAGAATATCAGCTGCGGGAAACCGTTCCGGACAGTACCAGCCGCGGGGTGAATTCAGTGAAATTTGCAGCAGCTGCAGGAAACAGCTCGTTGTAATTCTGGTCCATCGCGGGAGAATCCGTGATTGGAAGCTGACCTGTTTGTTTGGACACGGAATTCCCGATGACATACGCGATTGAGTGCCGCCAGTTGACTCGTACCTGGCCCGGCAATCCACCGGTTGAGGCCGTGAAGGGCATTGATCTGCAGGTGGAGCGAGGGATCTGTTTTGGGGTGCTGGGGCCGAACGGGGCCGGCAAAACCACGACGATTGAAATCTGTGAGGGGTTGCAGACAGCGACCAGTGGTGAGGCGCTGATCCTGGGAATGAGCTGGCAGACGGATGCCGATCGTATTCGTCAGCAGATCGGAATTTCCCTGCAGGAGACTCGGCTGTCGGAAAAGCTCACGGTGCTGGAAACTCTGACGCTGTTTCGCAGTTTTTTTCATTCGGGTCTGGATCCGCTGGCGGTAATCGACCGGGTATCGCTCCGGGAAAAGATGCACGCGCGGATCAGGACACTGTCGGGTGGGCAGAAGCAGCGGGTAGCGGTGGCGACGGCGCTGGTCGGGAATCCTCAGTTGCTGTTTCTGGATGAACCGACGACCGGTCTGGATCCTCAGTCACGTCGGGATTTGTGGCGAGTGATCACGGATTTCCGCGAGGGTGGGGGAACGGTGCTGCTGACGACGCATTACATGGACGAGGCTGAGCGATTGTGTGATCGTGTGGCGATCTTTGATCGTGGTCGGATCCTGGCAATTGATTCTCCGCAGAATCTGATTCGCGGTCTGGGTGCTGAGCACGTGGTGGCCTTTACCGTCACCGGATCGCAGCAGCCGGGTGAGGACTTTGGGGCGGGGCTTCCGGGGGTGATTGGGGTGCGGCGTGAAAGTGCCCAGCGCTGTCTGTCGGTGCGTGAGCCGCATATTGCCATTCCTGCGCTGCTGGACCTGATCAATCGCAGCGGCATGCAGCTGTCATCACTGACAACTCGGCAGGCCACACTTGAGGATGTGTTCGTGCATTTTGCCGGCCATGGACTGAATGAAGTGACAGAAGGGAATGTCCGATGAGCTCCCCAGCCATGAATCATCCGCTGCTGCAGCTGTTTATTGCTCGGTTCAGGGAATTCATCAGGACGCCGGAGGCGGTGTTCTGGTCGTATGTGTTTCCACTGGTGATGATGTTGTCGCTGGGACTGGCATTTCGCAGTGATTCTGTGGAACCGGTGTCGGTGTGTGTTGAGGCCGGTGCGGCCGGTGATTCGGTGGTGCAGACGCTGCAGGCCAACTCCCGATTTTCGGTGTTTCGCGGCAGTCCCGAGCAGTGTCGGCAGATGCTGCGTTCGGGCAAGGCTGAACTGGTGCTGACGGTCGAGGGGACTGCGGCTGAGCCTCTGTTTCACTACCAGCTGGATCAGACGCGACCGGGCAGTGTGGGTGCTCGCGATGCCGTGAACGATGCCCTGCAGCGGGCTGCCGGGCGAATGGATCCCGTGGGGACTCGGGATTCGGCTGTGACCGAAGCGGGCAGTCGTTACATTGATTTTCTGGTTCCCGGTCTGATTGGTATGGGGCTCATGGGTGGCGGGGTCTGGGGAGTCGGGTATGCGATTGTCGACATGCGAATTCGCCAGGTGCTGAAGCGTCTGCTGGGAACCCCGATGAAGAAGCATCACTTTGTGGCGGCGATGATGGCCAGTCGCATGGTGTTCATGATCCCTGAGATCATCGTGATCCTGATTCTGTCACGGTTGATTTTCAATGTGGTCAGCCATGGCGGATATGTGCTGATTGCGGTGATTGTGCTGCTGGGGGCTTTTCAGTTTGCGTCGATCGGTCTGATCATCGCCAGTCGTGCACGGACGCTGGAGGCGGTGGCTGGGCTGATGAATCTGACGATGGTACCGATGTGGATCGGGTCCGGGATCTTTTTCTCAGCCGAGCGATTCCCGGCTCTGGTGCAACCGGTGATCCGTCTGCTGCCGCTGACACCGGTCATTTCGTCTCTTCGTCAGGTG
>SXXK01000323.1 GCA_005791255.1 Planctomyces sp. | reverse complement strand
GGCACAGGTTCGGCGTACTGCTGCGGTGATGAGCAGGCAGTACTTGTCGACTTTGCGGCATTCTACGGAGCTCCGTCATGGCATGCCGACCGGACCATGCTGAGGGCAGCACAGAAACAGGCCAATGCGTGGGGCTTGTACGACATGCATGGGAATGTCTGGGAATGGTGCAGCGACTGGTATGGCGTATATGAGACTGGCGAAGTGGTCGATCACGATGTCGGATTTCGGGTGGTGAAAGCGACACGGTAAACCGGTGGTGGCTGCGGATGCTGTGCGTGGCGCAGTTGCGGCGGTGTTGTTTGCGGGGACCCTGCCCTGCCCGGAGGGCGCGTCACGGTCGACGGTCCTGCTTTGGGGGCACGTGTCGCCGGGGCCACACCGGCCACGTATTCTTCCAGATCGCGGCGGTGAACCGCCTCGTGAGCAAAGTGGCTTTAACCGGATGAAGGGATTTGAAGCCCGCCGAGATTCCGCGGGATGGCGACCACGACGCTGTTTCAGTCAGGAATGCGAGGGGCACGCGGTCAAGTGGGTATGCACTTGCAGAATCTGCAGATAGAACACAGTGGCAGCGCGGTCTGCGCAGGAACTGTCGGTTCGTTTTTTGCCGAGTGCGGGAACAGGTTGAGTGGCTGCCATGTCAAAACTCAGTTCATTCTTTGCGCTCCTCGCAGTCACGCTGGCGGCGGCATTCCTGTTCTTTCAGTTGCTGGCCGTGTTTCTGCTGCCGCTGTTTCTGGCTGTCGTACTGGTGGTCCTGCTGCAGCCGGTGTACCAGCGACTGCTGCGGCTGCTGAACGGGCGAAATCATCTGGCCGCTGCGGCGATGACCTTTGCAGTCCTGCTGACCGCCCTGATTCCCGCCGGATTGCTGCTGTCCCTCGCGACTCACGAAGCTGCCCGGGTGGTGGATCAACTGCGGGATGGGCGAGTCCGGGCGCAGGTCGATCAGGCTCGTACCGCCGCTGGACTTGATCTGCCGTTTGCCGAGCACTGGCGTTTCCTGCAGTCCTCCTTCGATCTGCTCAACACAGATGCTCGCAGCGGTGCTCTCGCAGTCGGGCACGGCAAGGCTCTGGCGAAAATGATGCAGGTGGCCGAAGTGCTGCATGAGAGAATTGCTGAACGCCCGCAGCAGGCTCTGCCGGATGCCGATGCACTGCTGTCCGCGCTGAATTCTGCCAGCCAGGCTGAGCCGGGTACCCTGAAGTACCAGCAGGAACTGCACAACGCAGTCGTGCAGTTTCAGCAGTACCGCAGTGCGGTGCTGGGACGACCCGTGCGACAACTGCTGCGGGAACTGGCAAACCCCACTCAGGAAGACCTGCGGCACTGGTCAGGTCGTGCTGCGCTCGCGTCTGTCGAATGGGTGGCACTGATTGGCGGTGCGACGGGCCCGGTACTGGTTCAGGCCGTTTTCGGCCTGCTGATTTTTTCCTTTGCCTTGTTTTTCTGGTTTGCCGATGGGCCACAGATCGTACGCAGTCTGATGCGACTGTCTCCACTGGAGGAGAAGTACGTGTCTGAACTGATCAGGGATTTTGAGGTGCTGGTGCGGGCTGTTGTGGCCGGCAGTCTTGCTTCGGCACTTGTGCAGACCCTGCTGGCGGGATTCGGTTACTGGCTCGCAGGACTGGATTCGGTCTTTCTGCTGGTGGGTGCAACATTACTGATGTCGATGGTGCCCTTTGTCGGGGCTGCTGTGATTTGGATTCCTGCGGGCCTGTGGCTGATCCTTGGCGAAGGCCGGCTGGGCAGCGGAATGTTTCTGCTGGCCTGGGGGGCTCTGGTGGTTTCCACCATTGACAATCTGATTCGCCCGTGGGTGCTGCTGGAACATGCCTCGCTGCACCCGCTGGCCGCGTTGATCGGAGTCGTCGGAGGTGCGCAGGCTCTGGGGCCCATCGGGATTTTTGTGGGTCCGCTGGTGGTCGCCTTCGCCCAGACTCTGCTGCAGCTGCTGTACCGGGAGCTGGCCGAAATGGATGCCACGAAAAAAACGGCTGCTGCCGCTGGCGCAGCCCCCCTGCCGCCTCAGGGCCCGACATCCTGATGCTCACTCAGTTCACTCCGCAGCCACCTTGCTGTAAAACTGAATCGGAAACTCACCCAGCCCCGCTGCGATCGGCGGGATTGCGATGTTCCGACTGTTTTTGCGGAGTGTTTCGGAATGCGATTATGTCTGCTGCGAGCATGGCTGGTGTCGGGCCTGCTGAGTGTGCTGTTGGCAGCGACGGTGCCAGCCGGTGAGTCCGGATCGCCAAACACCGCTGCGGCTGCGAATGCGAATGCTGCGTGCAATATCCTGTTCGCCATAGCTGACGACTGGGGGCCTCATGCCGGCGCCTATGGGACTCCCTGGGTACACACTCCGGCCTTCGACCGAGTGGCCGCTGAAGGTGTGCTCTTTCGCCATGCCTTTACCCCCATGGCCAAGTGTGCTCCGTCGCGAGCGATTGTGCTGACGGGACGCAGTTTCTGGCAGCTTGAGCAGGCCGCCAGTCACATGTCGTATTTCCCCGCGAAGTTTACTGTCTGGCCGGAAGTGCTGACGCGTGCCAGTTGGCACATGGGGTTTACGGGCAAAGGCTGGGGGCCGGGAATCGCCGTCGATGCTGCGGGCAAGCCCAGACTGATGACAGGCAAAGCATGGCAGAAACACAAGCTGCAGCCGCCAACACAACATGTCGCCGCGAATGACTACGCGGCCAACTTCCGTGACTTTCTGGATGCTGCTCCCGCAGGTGCTCCGTGGTGCTTCTGGTACGGCTGTCTGGAGCCGCATCGCGATTATGAGTACGGTTCAGGTGTTCGCCAGTCCGGTCGGAAGCCGGCTGAAATCGACCGTGTGCCGGAATTCTGGCCCGATGACGAGACTGTCCGCACAGACATGCTGGATTACGCTTTGGAGGTGGAGCACGCGGATCGCCAGCTGGGGCTGATGCTGCAGGAGCTCGAGGCTCGCGGGCTGCTCGAAACTACCCTGGTCATCGTGACCAGTGATCACGGAATGCCGTTTCCTCGGGCCAAAGGTTATGCGTACGACGCCTCCTGTCGCGTACCGCTGGCGATCCGCTGCCCGAATGTGCCGGCTGAACAGCGCGGACGCACGGTGGATGACTTCGTCAGCTTCCCGGATCTGGCCCCCACGATACTCGACTACGCAGGCATCGCGACCGCGGATTCCGGGATGGCGGAAATGTACGGGCAATCGCTGCGACCAATCCTGGAAAGTTCGAACAGTGGCCAGATTCAGCCTGAACGGACGCGGGTGATTGTCGGCAAGGAACGCACCGATGTCGGGCGACCTGGTGATGTGGGTTATCCGATTCGCGGACTGCGCACCAGTCGTTACCTGTATCTGTGCAATTATGAACCATCGCGCTGGCCGGCCGGCAATCCGGAAACTGGCTATCCGGACACCGATGGCAGTCCGACCAAGTCTCTGATTCTGCAGCGGGGACGAGTGGATCGCAGTGATCGGAGCTGGCAGCTCAATTTCGGTATGCGACCGGCTGAAGAGCTGTATGATCTGCAGGCGGATCCGGATTGTGTGCGCAATTTGGCGATGCTGCAGCAGCCGGTGGCGGCGGAACTGCGACTGCAGCTGGAAGCCGAACTGCAACGCAGTGGCGATCCGCGGATGACGGGCAACGGGTCTGTGTTTGATGGTTATCCGGTGACCAGCGGCAGCGGGTTCCACGAAGCGGTCCGGGCTGGTCGTCGTCCTCCCGCGGGCTGGATCACTCCAACGGATTTTGAACAGGAACCGGTGCAGCCATGATGTGGTTTCGGGCAGGTGTGGTACTGGTCAGTATCTGCTGGATGGGATGCTGCTGTCTGGTCTGTGCAGAGGCCAACGATCGTCCCGGCTTGATTTTGATGATGGGAGATGATCATGGCTGGGAGGAAACCGGTTATAATGGTCACCCGCATGTGAAGACTCCGGTGCTGGACGAGATGGCGCGGACCGGCCTGCGACTGGATCGGTTCTATGCGGCTCATCCCAACTGCTCACCGACTCGCGCCAGTTTTCTGACGGGCCGGCATCCGAATCGCATGGGGACGTTTGCTCCGGGCTGGTCATTTCGGCCGGAGGAG
>SXXK01000322.1 GCA_005791255.1 Planctomyces sp. | reverse complement strand
TCCCGTTCTTCTGCCAGCCGCATCTGCTGCCCCCGTCCCCGGGCCACCAATCACCATCGAACAACCGCAGAGATCCGAGCCGGTCATCTTCGAACAGGAAATCCTGCCGATCCTGCAGAAAAACTGCCTCGCCTGCCACTCCGCCAGTGAACGTCAGGGAGGCCTGATCCTTGAAACCCCCGCCGGCATCCTGAAGGGGGGCGATAACGGCCCGGCAGCCGTCCCCGGAAATGCCGGCGGCAGCCTGCTGCTGAAACTGGCCGCTCATCAGCAGGAGCCGGTCATGCCGCCCGCCGACAACGATGTAGCAGCCGGCAACCTCACTCCCGCTCAACTCGGACTGCTCAAACTTTGGATTGATCAGGGCGCCCGCGGAACGGGCGGCATCGACAGCCTGTCCCCCCAGGCCATGCAGTCACTGCCACAACGACTCCAGCCAGTGCAGGCCGTTGTGCTCGCACCCGATGGCCAAACCGTCGCCTTCAGCCGAGGCTCGCGAATTCACCTGCATCATGTCGGCTCCGGAAAACGCCTCGCCACGCTCGCCGATCCGGCACTCGGAGCATCCGCGATTGCACATCAGGATCTCGTCCAGTCACTCGCGTTCAATGCCGACGGTGACCTGCTGGCATCCGGTGGGTTCCGCGAAGTCCGCCTGTGGCGTCGTCCGCGGGATGCTCGTCGCCTCACCATAGCTCTTCCCGCAGCCCCGACCGCTGCCGCCGTCAGCCCCGATGAACGCTGGCTTGCCGTCGCCGCTGCCGATCACGCCATCCGCCTCTTCAACCTCCAGACCGGCACTCCGGCTCTCACCCTGCAGGGGCATACTGAAACCGTTGCCGCACTGCGATTCACTGCCGACTCCACACACCTGCTCTCCGGTTCCGCGGATCGATCCCTGAAAGTCTGGAAGATGGCCGACGGCAGCCTCGCCGGACGAATTGATCACCCCCTCGCAATCACAGCGCTCGAAATCCTGCCCGACCCGGATTCACCAGCCACACCAGTGCTGGCGACTGCCGGTGGCGACAACCTGATCCGCCTGTGGCAGATGCCTTCAACACCAGCCGCAACCGCTTCGAACTGGCCAGCCGGCACTCGCCTGACAGCCTTTTCACCCGACCGTCAGCTGACCGCCACACTTGATAATGCCGGTCAGCTCAGAATTCATGCCCTGCAGTCTGCCGGCGGGCTGCTCGCCGAACACGCAATTGCCGAATTCGGACCACTCCCGCAAACATCCGCCATCGCCTTCACCCGCAAACCCGCAGCCCCTGCGAATGCCGATCCCGCTGCAGCATGGGACCTCCTGATCGCTGACAGCCTCGGCAGTCTCCAGCTGTGGTCACTTTCCGAAAAACGACCGCTGACAACATGGAAAGCCGGCAATCTGCAAATCACAGCCATCGCTGCCTCCAGTGATGGCAAACTCGCCGTCACCGCCGCCCATGACGGTGCCGTCCGCCTCTGGAAACTGGACACACCCGCCGTTACCGATCTCGAACGAGCTGCCGATGAAGTTGCCGGTCCCGCTCTGCTCAGTCCCTCCGGCAAACTCGTGGCCACGCTCTCACAGAAAGACGGACAGCCCGTGGTTGTCATCCGCAGCCTTGAGAACGGGCGAGTGCTGCAGACAATGGCAGGTCACACCGGCAGCATCACGGGCCTGCAATTCACCGGGGATGACGCGCGTCTTGCAACTGTCGGCAGTGACCGCTCGCTGCGGCTTTGGAACCTGCAGACACAGCCGGCCACAGAACTCTCCAAAGTCACAGAACTGCCCGCTGCCCCCACCGCCGTCGCACTCAATGCTGACGGCAGTCAGGCTGCCGTCGGCTTTGAAAACGGCCTGCTGCGCATGCTGAATACCGCCGACAGCACCGTAACTCGGGACTTCATGGGACATACTGCCGCCCTGCTCCACTGCAGTCTGCTGAACGGCCAGCTTGTCAGTATCAGTCGCGACGCCTCTGTCCGCTTCTGGAATCCTGCGGACGGGACACAACTGCGTTCCTTCACGCTGCCGGCACCGCCAACTGCCATCTCTCTCAGCACTGATTCGCAGCGACTCCTTGCCGCCTCTGCCGATCAGCAGGTCCGTCTGCTGCAGATGGACAACGGAACCGTCGTGCAGACGCTGCAGGGGTTCACCACGCCGCCAGTCTCAGTCAGTATCGCACCGGGTTCCAAATTGCTGGCTGTTACGGAAACCAGCGGACAAGTCTCACTGTGGGATGCCGCAACCGGCAAATTTCAGGAATCACTCACCGCCACCGGACTGTTCTCCGGAATCCTGACTGCTGACGCCAGCACGATCCTGGCAGTGCGCACCGCTGCCTCACCACAGCGACTTCCACTCAGATTCCTGTTCGCACCGGACGCACCGGCCAGCCCGGCTCGCGGAGCCGTCTTCACCGCAGGCAACGCCAGTGCCGTCATCGCTTTTGCTGATGGGACACTGCGAGGCATCAACCCCGCTAACGGACAGGCGGCCTTCAACACCAGCCACGGTGCCGCCATCAACAGCCTCACTGTTTCCGACGATGGACAATTGCTGGCCACAGCCGGCGAAAACTCAACAGTTCGAGTCTGGAACAGTTCCGGACAGCCCACCGGACTGCAGCAGGCACCCGTACTGCCCGGTCCCGGACACCAAGTGGCCTTCTCCGCCGATGGAAAACAACTTTTGACTGCCACGTCAGGAAATACACCTGACGCACTGCTGATCGACGTGCAGACCGGCAGTGTCCTGGAACGCTTTCCGGAAAGCGGTCAGAACATTACGGGCAGCCTGCTGCTGTCCACAACAGCGGCACAGGGTCGGCCGGCTCAGACAACCGTAATCCTCGCGTTCTCTGATGGACTGCGCAGTCGTCCCCACGGTCTCCGCCGCACACTCACAGGTCACACCGGAATTGTCAACGCTTTGGCGGCATTCCCTGGCAGCCCCACGCAATTGCTCAGCGGCAGTGCTGACGGCACCGTCCGTCGCTGGAACACCACAAACGGACAATCCCAGCAACAGTATAACCTGGGGGCAGCAGCACACGCAGTTGCCGTGTCTCCGGATGGTCAGCGAATTGCCGCCGGTGGCGATAACAAATTCGCTCGCCTGTGGAATCTGAACGGCAATCAGATCGCCGAGCTGCGCGGGGATCTGCGACTGCGAGTCGCACAGACTCGGGCACGGCAGCAGGAGACTGCGGCGAACGCCCGACTCAACGTGGCGAAACAGCAAGTGGATGTCGCTGAAAAGGACCTGCCGGTTCGTACCGACGCCGAGAAGAAACTGGCCGACATGCTGACTGCCGCCAATGCCGATGTCGAGATGAAAAAGGCCATGGTCGCCACCACGCTCGACGCGCGCGTGCAGGCCGAAAAAGCGGCCATTGAAGCCTCAGCCGCCGCGCGGTCCGCCGCCGCCGAAAAACAAGTCGCTGAAACAGCGGCCAAAGATGCTGCCGCCGCAGTGCAGACTCTGCAGGCGCGTGCCACCCGATTGCAGCAGGCCAGCGCCGCAGACCCCGCCAGCGATGCCCTGAAGCAACGTCTGGCTGCTGCTCAGCAGGACCTGCAGAATGCCACCAAAGCTTCACAGGAACGTACTGCCGCCGTGCAGGCCCCCAATGCCAAAGCCACAGAACTCGCAAACAAGGCCAATGAGCTGGCTCAGAAACTTGGCACCGTTCAGAAGCCCTGGGCCGATGCCACAGCCGCTCTGAAAACAGCCGAAGCCGCCAAAACCCTGATAATGCAGCAGCAGACAATCGCCGCCCGAGAACTTCAGACCGCACAGCAACTGGTACCCTCACGCAAAGATCTGCTGCTGAAGGCCGAAGCTGCCGTGGCAGCCGCAAAAGCAGCCGTTGAAGCCGCCGGCCTCGCTCTGCAGCAGTCCGAACAAACCATCAGAGCAGTCAGCTTCTCCCCCGACGGTGAATCGCTCGCGACAGCCGGAGACTTCCCCGGCATCCAGACGTGGGACGGCAAACTGGGGACAGCGCTGGAATCATTTGCTGCCCACACCGCGCCCGTACGCACCGCTGTCTTCAGCGGCAATCGATTCCTGATCTCCAGTGCCGACGATCGCCAGCTCTTCATCTGGGATACGCGACCGGAATGGGTCCTGGAACGGACGATCGGTTCGGCCGGACAACCGGACCTGCTCTCACACCGCGTCACTTCAGTCAGCTTTTCAGACGATTCACGACTGCTGCTGGTTGCCAGCGGAATTCCGTCGCGACGCGGAGAACTGGTCCTGTTTACCACAACCGATGGAAACCCAGTGCTCAGGATTCCACAGGCCCATGACGACGTTGTTTACTCCGCAGCATTGTCACCTGACGGTCGCCGCATCGCTTCGGCCGGTGCCGATCGTTACCTCCGCACCTTCGATGCCACCAGCGGACAACAGATTCGCCGCTTTGAAGGCCACACCAGTTACGCTCTCAGTGTTGCCTGGAAGCGCGATGGACAGCAACTGGCGACAGCCGGAGCCGACAACACAGTACGCATCTGGGATGCCGAAACCGGTGACCAGCTGCGAACAATCGAAAACTTCAATCGACACGCCACAGCCGTCCAGTGGGTCGGCGAATCTGACACCATCACCTCCGCCTCCGGCGATCGCCTCGTGCGAGTCCACAATGCATCCAACGGAGGCCTGATACGCAACCTGCAGGGCGCAGACAGCTGGCTGCACTGCGTATCAGCCACGCCTGATCTCACAATCATCGCAGCCGGTACAGCCAAAGGAGCTGTCCGCCTCTGGAATGGCACCAACGGGCAGTTCCTGAAATCCCTGGAAGATCCCGCACAGTAAACCTTCAGTGAATTCAGGCCAATCCTGAAACTGCACGAAGAACATCCGTGAACCAACCGCATGCTTTGGCTGTTCACCACAATTGACCTGATCAGCCGACGGACAGCAGCTCCGTAATCGGCCGGCCATCACAGACCGGCAGCGGACGCCCGTCCACCTGATGATAAGTCATCTGATCAGCCTGATACCCCAATGCCCTGAAGACTGTGGCATGGATATCCGCCGGAGTCACCGGGCGAGACCGCGGTACGGCTCCCGTGCTGTCACTTTCACCAATACACAAACCACCGCGAATTCCACCACCACCCAGCACCATCGAATAACACTGCGGCCAGTGATCCCGACCGGCATCCGCATTGATCTTCGGAGTTCTTCCGAAGTCTCCCATCCAGATCACCACAGTCTGCTCGTACAAACCTCGCTCCTGCAGATCATCCAGCAGCGCCGTGTATGCCTGCTCCATTGGCGGCACCAGCCGATTCTTCAGTTGATTGAAATTGTCCTTATGAGTATCCCATGTGATGGACGGACCATTCACGGTGGTCACAAAACGACATCCCGCCTCCACCAGTCGCCGCGCCAGCAGATGCGACTGCCCCCAACTGTGCCGACCATAACGATTCCGCACACTGTCAGACTCGCGAGTCAGATCAAAGGCTTCACTGGCACTGTCTGAACCAATCATCCCCAGCGCACGCGAACGAATCTCGTCAATCGCATCGGCGGCCTGCACCGCGATGCGAGTCCCGGACCGCTCCATCTGTCCCAGAAGTTGCAAACGCGACGACAGACGATCTGCGTCCATGGAAGAATCCAGCCGCAGACCCGGTACGCGAAAATCCTTTGCCCCTGGATCCGCATCCAGCACAAACGGATCGAATTGACTGCCCAGACAACCGCCAAATTGCCCCGGAGTCAGGTACTTGCGGCTGTCACAGTGTGGGAACGGAGTAATCACATAAGGCGGCACACCCGCTGAATAACCATCCCGCTGAGCCAGCCAGCCCACCAATGTCCCGAAGCAGGGCAGATCCGCCGGTCCCGGATTGATCAGAGTACTGTCGATGCGATACGGGCGCCCCACGGTCGACCAGTGCATCCCGGAATTGTGCCCGCCATGCGAATGATGCACTGATCGCACTATCGACAGCCGATCCATGCGCCGCGACAGCCCAGGCAGCAGCTCAGAAATCTCAATCCCTGGCACGTTCGTCTGAATCGGCTGAAACGGCCCCCGAATCTCCGCCGCCGCCAGTGGCTTCATGTCCCACAGGTCAAGATGACTGGGAGCACCACAGTTGAAAATCAGAATCACCGACTTTGCTGTCCTGCCGGCCCCTGCAGCCCGCACACTTCCACACGGATCAAAACAGGATGCGAGACCGGAAATTGCCATCCCCGCCGCAGTCGACAGCAATCCACGACGACCACCGCGCTGAGACGACTGACAATTGTATCCGGTCATGTCCAGCCTCCTGTCATCCACAGCCGACCCGCAGACTTCTGCGGCGTCCCACGAATTATCAGCCGAATCTGTTCTTTGACACAACCGGATTCCGCTCAAATCCAGCCGTTTCACCCGCAATTCTGCGGCAAGTACCGGTACCACCGAAAGCTGGAATTACCCACTCAAACAACGTCGCTACTCCTCCGACTCCGACTGCCGGATCGTCCACGCCACCGCCACAATCCGCAGCTCATGGTACGGCACCGCACCACCCAGGTCCTCAAACAGCGGCTTCAGTTTCTCCGCCCCCAGACGCCCAATCGACTGCTCCACACGCCGCTGCACTGCCGGATCCACCCAGGCGTCAATATCGGGGATTCTGCGAGTTTCCACATACTGTGCCAGATACCGGCTGACCGTATCCAGGGTCCGATCCAGTTGCACCGCAATCTCCTCCATCGACAATTGCTCTTCAAACAACTGCAGATAGTCATCGGCCAGTTCCACTCGACGCGGTGATGGCGTCAGTGCCGCCGGAGGCAGACTGCCCGGGCTCGCTCCGAACCCCACGTCCCCGGTCGCCCGATTCGCAGCACACCAGCGACGTATCTCCTCCAGTACCGTATTCCCCAGCTCCTGCAGCTTCTTCGCTCCAATCCCCGGTACCTGCTGCAGCGTTATCGCGCTGACCGGACGATGCCGCGCCAACGCCCGCAGCGTCGCATCACTGAAGATGATATACGGCGGAACGCCCCGCTGAATCGCCAGCCGCGTCCTCAAACCACGCAACTCCTCAAACAGTCCCCGATCCACTCCGGCCCACGAATCATCCGCCTGCTCCGGTGCCTCCGAGGTCCGAATGCAAAGCAGTTCCGGAGTCAGCTCGCCACGCAGCACCTGACGACCTGTCGTGGTCACCTGCAGACACAAATACTCGCCAGCCTGCCGCAAATGCCCCAGCGAAATCAACTGGTCAATCCAGTGCCGCACCTGAGTCTCCGAGACATCCTTCATCAGCCCCCAGGTGCTCAACTGGTCATGCCGATTTTCCACGATCCGCTTGACCTTCGAACCACGCAGCACCTGCGCGGTGTAAGCCGCCCCGAATTTCTCACCCAGTCGAATCACACACGACAGAATCTTCTGGGAAACAATCAGCGCGTCCGCTGTCGCTGTCATCTCCTGCAGACACACATCACACGCCCCGCAGCGTTCCTGCTGCAACGTCTGACCAAAATGCTCCACCAGCATCTGATGACGACAACGCATGCTGCTGCAGTAACGCTGCATGCTCCGCAATGACTGCTCCGCTGATGCTCGCACCGATTCATCCGTCACATCCTGCATCAGGTACTTCCACGTTTCAGCGTCTCCCGCCGAATACAGCATCGTACACTCCGCATGCAGGCCATCCCGCCCCGCTCGACCACTCTCCTGCTGATAATGCTCCAACGACTTCGGCATCTCAGCGTGTATCACAAATCTCACATTGCTCTTGTCAATCCCCATTCCAAACGCCACAGTCGCCACAATAATCTGCACCTTCTCTGCAATAAATGCCTCCTGACTCAAACGCCGCTCCTCGTCAGATAAACCGGCATGGTACGGCAGTGTTTTGAAGCCCAGCTTATTCAGCGATTCACTGGTCGACTCCACCTTCTTGCGACTGATGCAGTACACAATCCCGGACTCACGCTTGTGCCTGTCCAGAATCTGACGAATCTGCGGAATCACTTCCACTCGCCGCTCGACCCGATACAGCAGGTTCGGGCGGTCAAATGAACCTACCAGAACCTCCGCACTCTCCAGCCCCATCTGACTGATGATATCTTCCCGCACCTTCTCTGTGGCAGTCGCCGTGTAACCATGCACCGAGATCCCAGGGAACTCCTGTCGCAGAGTACTCAGCTGGCGATACTCCGGACGAAAATCGTGTCCCCACTGACTGATGCAGTGAGCCTCGTCAATGGCGACAAAACTGAGCTGCACACCGCGCAGAAAATCCAGCGTGAACGGCTGCAGCAAACGCTCAGGAGAAATGTACAGCAGCTTCAGGTCACCAAGGCGAATCTGCCGCGCCACCTGACGCTTCTCTGCGGCCGTCTGAGCACTGTTAATGAAGGCTGCCGGCACCCCGTTGTTCGTCAGCGCATCCACCTGATCCTTCATCAGCGAAATGAGCGGAGACACCACGATAGCCAGGCCTTCGCGAGCCATCGCGGGAACCTGATAACACAACGACTTCCCGCCACCCGTCGGCAGCACCGTCAGAGAATCCCGCCGCTCCATCACCAACTGCATCGACTCCAGCTGCAGTTGCCGAAAATCACCATAACCCCACCATTTCTGCAGATGGAATCGCAACTGCTCCTTCGTATCCGGCTGTCCTGCTGCTGACATAAACCCGCACTGAATCTGCTGCTGTACCCGAAAAAACGCCCGAAAAAACGCTGCTCGCCCCGAGCAGCTTAACAGAACAACAACCACTGGTGTAAGTCGGACACCACCCGCAATGCGGAATCCCACGGCCAGACTCGATACCGTCAACGACCACGGCAATCGGTCAGCCTGCAGCGTTTCTGCCACTGCCAATCACCCCGCCGCTCCACCGAAATCCCGACTGCCAGTGGATTTTTCACGCTCACCGAACCAGAATGTCGACTGAGAACCAAAGCCCCTGCACGGTTCGCTCAGGTTCCATCACTGCCTGCTTCCCAGGATTCGACGCCATGACACTCCCTGATTTCCGGAATACCGACAGACTGGCCTGCCGTCGCACCTTCCTGCAGCAATCCGGACTGTCACTCGGGGCCATCGCCCTCGCGGATCTCCTGACCCGTGATGCCGCAGCCGCAGACCGCGCCATGGCTGCACGCACCAGCCTCCTGCCAGCCAAAGCCAAAAATGTCATCTTCATGTTCATGGCCGGAGGACCCAGCCAGCTGGAACTCTTCACACCCAAACCCGTTCTGAACCAGTACCATGGCCAGGCTCCACCAGCCAGCATGACGGAAGGTCGACGCTTCGCCTTCCTGCCCGCCGATGCCCGTCTGCTCGGATCCAATCGCCGCTTCCGCAAATGGGGCGACTGCGGCATGGACCTCAGCGAAGTCCTGCCCCACCACCGCCGCATCGTCGATGACGTCTGCTGGGTCCGCAGCGTCGCCACCAATGTGTTCAACCACGGACCCGCCAAAATGTTCATGAACTCCGGGTTCCAGGCTCCAGGACGACCAAGCCTCGGATCATGGGTCGCATGGGGACTGGGCAGCGAATCCGACAGCCTGCCTGGATTCGTTGTCCTGCAATCCGGTCCGCGCGGCCCCCGCGGCGGAAATATCCTTTGGTCCAGCGGCTTTCTGCCCACAACCTATCAGGGTGTCCCCTTCCGCAGTCGCGGCACTCCCATCCTCAACCTCGCCAGCCCACCTGGCATCTCCCGCGAAGCTCAGCAGGACTTCACCAGCACCGTCGGCCAGCTCAACTCACTCCGCATGCAGGATGTCCGTGATCCCGAAATCCGCACGCGGATCGAAGCCTACGAAACTGCGTTTTCCATGCAGACCGCTGCACCCGAACTCACAGATCTCAGCACCGAAAGCAAAAGCACCCTCGAACTCTACGGAGCCGTTCCCGGACAGGCCTCCTTCGCCGCCAACTGCCTGCTGGCTCGCCGTATGGTCGAACGCGGAGTTCGATTCGTCCAGTTGTATCACACTGACTGGGATCATCACGGAGGCAAAGGCGCTGACCTCGATTCCGCACTCGATTCCGTCTGCCGCGAAGTCGATCAGCCCGCAGCCGCACTCGTGCTCGATCTCAAGGCTCGCGGACTGCTGGAAGACACCCTCGTCATCTGGGGCGGCGAATTCGGACGCACACCCATGGGCGAACCTCGCGAAACCACCGGCCGCGATCATCACATCGATGCCTTCACCATGTGGCTGGCCGGTGGCGGAATCAAAGCCGGACACATTCACGGTGCCACCGACGACATGGGCTTCGGAACAATTGAAGGCAAAGTCCACGTCCACGACCTGCATGCCACCATCCTGCAACTGCTGGGACTCGACCATCTGCAGTTGACATTCCGCTTTCAGGGCCGTGATTACCGACTGACTGATGTGCACGGCAGCATTGTCAGTGAAATCCTCGCCTGAACCGAGCCTCCATGACCCTTGCTGACCACTCACCACGCTGCCGCTTTGCACTGTCCATCGTCCAGCAGCTTCGCGCAGCAGGATTTCAGGCGCTGTTCGCCGGAGGCTGCGTGCGCGATCAGCTCCTCGGCAAAACGCCCAAAGACTATGATGTCGCCACCAGCGCATCGCCGGATCAGGTCATGGACCTGATCGGGCGCCACAAAACCGTGCCCGTTGGAGCGGCCTTCGGAGTCGTTATGGTGCCGGGCAGTCACCCCTCCGAAGGTGCCGTCGAAGTCGCCACGTTTCGCAGCGACGGCCAGTACATCGACGGCCGACGCCCCTCCTCTGTTCGGTTCTGCTCACCCGCAGAAGATGCCCAGCGACGCGACTTCACCATCAACGGTATGTTTTTCGATCCCCTCGAAAACCAGGTACTCGACTACGTCGGCGGACAGGCTGATCTGCAGCAGCAGGTGGTCCGTGCAATCGGGGACCCCGTGGCCCGCTTCAGCGAAGACAAACTGCGCCTGCTCCGCGCCGTTCGATTCACCACCACCTTCCGCTTTCGACTGGAACCAGCCACTGAACTGGCTGTGCGAGATGCCTGCCACCAGATCAATCAGGTCAGCGTCGAACGCATCACGCAGGAATTGCGACGCATGCTGGCACACCCCGAACGCGCACAGGCCTGCCGCCTGCTGCTGCAAACAGGACTGCTGTACGCAATACTGCCCGAACTGATGAACAACGCCGGAACCGAAACTCTGCCCCAGGCAGACCTGCATGCACGGTTTCATATGCTCCAGCACCTGCAGGCAGAGTCAGCCGAAGCGGCCTGGGCTATCCTGCTGCAACCGCTGCTCAAGCCCGCAGCGGCAGATCAGCACAATAGCCTCACCACCATCGACACCCTGCTGAAACGCCTGAAAATGTCGAATCAGGAGATCGCAGAAATCACCTGGCTGATCGCACACCGCACAGCCCTGACAGGACTGCCGCAGCAACCTCTGCACTGCATCAAACCACTGCTGGCTCACCCGTGCAGCCACCTGCTGCTGGCAGTCACCGAAGCCACCCACGCCAGCCAAAACAGCAATTCCGAAGATGCACGCTTCGCCCGCAACTTCCTTGCCTCACACTCAACCGCACAACTTGACCCACCACCCCTCATCTCCGGCAATGACGTCATCGCTCGCGGAATCCCGCCCGGACCTCGCATCCGCACTCTGCTGGAATCCATCAGAAATGCACAACTCGACCAGTTGATCACCACCCGCGAAGAAGCACTGCAGTTGCTGCAGCAACAAATTGCCCGGTGACGGACAACAGGGAACCTTGCCGGGAATGCCACCAGCAATCCCTGCTTTTCATCCACGCGGCACTGTTCAGGTTCCCTTCAGGCAACGCTGGCTCTCAACTCCGCATCCAGCCTAAGCCTCACCCTCCAGCGCTGCCCGCAGAATTGGCTCCATCGCATCCGCATGCCGCTGGAATCCCAGATCCGACGGATGCGATCCGTCCGTGGTGTCGTCACGATCCGATCCCAGCAGAGTCTCCCCGTTCACATAATGCAGCCCGCTGACGCCGCCATCACGCAGCTTCTGATACTCGGCCTGCAGTGCCGCCCGACTGCCCTGATTACGCTCCCGCTGACCGTCCAGCAGCCAGCTGCCCGAATAACTGCGATCCTCAACCAGCACAATCGGAGTCTGCGGATGTGCCTGACGGAGCTGGCGAACCAGCGGCTGAGTCTTCGCGGTGACTTCATCCGCCGCCATATTCGGCAGACAGTCAATCACAAACACCGCCGCATCAATCTCCGTCAAAAACTGACCAACCTCCGCCTCCATCCGACCGTTCCCGCTGAACCCCAGATTGATCACAGGACGATTCAGACGACGACCAAGAATTGCCGGATGCGGCATACCCGGACGTGATGCACAGGCCCCGTGAGTAATCGAGGTGCCGTAAAACACAATCGGACGCTGCTGCCGTGGCGCAATCGGAACAAACCTCGTCCCGGTCGGTACTCCAATCCGCAAATGCTCAGTCCCGTTATACAGCGGCAGATAAATCGCATAGTCACGCTCACCAGGATGAATGCCGCTGACAATCCGCGTTTTGACGGACTGTGTCTTCGGAGCCACCACAGCCACCCACTTCAAAATTCCATCCGTATCACGAGCATACAAGTCCAGACCACTGACACCCGTCGCCGGCATATGCGGCATCGCCAGGTTTTCTGAAGTCACCGAATAATCCGCATGAATCTCCGTGGCATCCGTCCTGAAATGCACCAGCATCCCCGCTGAATGACGACTCAGATTCCAGACCGCATCACGCACCACACCCTTCGCACGTGCCGGCAGCCGATCAAAGTATTTCTCCGTATCCCTGAATGCCCGACCCTCAAGTCCCCAGTCACGCACGTCAGCCCAGCTCAGCGATGCCTCATCCGCAGCCACTCCACCAACACACACACCTGCCGTCACCGCCGCTGAAGTCGCCGACAGAAAACCTCGCCTGCTGAAAATCATCTCTGCCCCCCCAAAAAATCCGGCTGCCGACGGCACTCACCCCTTGCTCAATCAAGCGGTCATTCGACCGGATTCTAAACCCGCCCCTGCAGCCTGTCACCCGTTCTGTCACCCACAAAGCCATCAGCCCACCACCGCGATGGCGAACTGTCTTTCTCACTCCGGACAACAGACTGCCCCAAACTGCGAAGCACAGTATCGTTGCGGGAATTTGTGTTTTTTAGCACAGTACCGCGGCTGAAAAGCCCGAGCTGTAAATTCGTGGCCCTTTGCTCCCGTCAACTCCCGGAACACTTCCATGGATCTTGGCATCACCGGTCAAACCGCCGTCGTCACCGGAGGCTCAAGCGGCATCGGAGCTGCCGTCGCAGCACTGCTGAAAGTCGAACACGCCCGTCCCGTCCTGTGGGATCTGCGACCACCCGATCAGTCATCACCCGCAGCAGCTCTGCCGTTCCTGCAGGTCGACATCTGTGATGCAACCGCCGTGCAGAACAGCTGGGACCACACCGTGCAGCAGCATGGGCCCGTCAGCATTCTGGTGCACTGCGCTGCCGCAGGTTCCGGTGCCTATGGGTTTCCGTGGACCAATGTTCCAATCGCAGCGTGGTCGCGAGTCCTCGAGGTGAATATCATGGGCATGACGCACGTAGCCCATGCAGCGGGCCCCGCCATGGCTGCTCAGAAATTCGGCGCCATGGTGTTTCTGGCCAGTGTCGCCGGCCAGATGGGGTCTCCCACAGATCCTCCTTACAGTGCCAGCAAGGCAGCCAATATCAATTTTGCACAGGTGCTGGCAAAAGACCTGGCGCCGCATAATGTGCGAGTCAATTCCGTGTGCCCGGGTATGGTGAAAACTCCGCTCAACCGCTCAGTCTGGGCCGCATGGAATCAGCAACAGCAGCCGCATGATCAACTCACGTACGAAGAGTGGGCAGACCAGAAGATACGGCGAGTTGTTCCGCTGGGACGCTGGCAGCGCCCGGAAGATGTGGCCGATCTGATTGTGTTCCTCTGCAGTCGCCGGGCGTCGGAGATCACCGGACAGACAATCAATGTGGACGGTGGCACGGTCATGCACTGGTAACGGCAGTTTCTGCCGGTTGACGACATGGTCGCCACGGAATTTCCGGCAGCTTCCTCTCGAGCTATTTTCAAACCGCGACTAGAATTTGGTGCAATTAATCCACCGGTCCCTGCAACAGGAAGCAATCCGCCATGGCCACCAGAATTCTCAGCATTTCAGGGCTCCGCGGTGTCATTGGTGACGGCCTTGATCCGGTCTACACCAGCCGTTTCGCAGCCGCTCTGGGAACCATGTTCTGTGGTGGCAAAGTCGTACTGGCCCGAGACGGTCGTTCTACTGGCCCCATGCTGCACCACGCCGTAGTTTCCGGACTGCTGGCAACTGGCTGCGACGTACTGGATGCCGGAGTCTGTACAACTCCAACCTGCGGTGTCCTGGTACAGCATCACAAAGCCGCCGGCGGTTTGCAGATTACTGCCAGTCACAACCCAATCGAATGGAATGGTCTGAAACCTTTTGCTCCCGATGGCTCCGTCTTCAACCGCGATCTTGGTCAGCAGCTGCTGCAGATTTTGGAACAGGACAGCATCGCGTGGCGCAACTGGTCGGGACTGGGCAGTGTGGTCACGCTGCAGAATCCGGCTCAGGTGCACATCGATAAAGTGCTGTCGCTGGTCAATGCGGAAACGATTCGCCGGCGCCGCTTCAAAGTCGTGCTGGACTGCAATCATGGTTCCGGAGCAGTCGGCGGTCCGCAGCTGCTGCAGGCTCTGGGCTGCGAAGTCGTCGTTCTGGGAGGCACGCCGGACGGTCGCTTTGAACATATTCCGGAACCCGTCGAAAAGAATCTTGGAGATCTCTGCCAGGCCGTTGTGAAACACTCGGCCGATGCCGGCTTTGCTCAGGATCCCGACGCCGACCGACTGGCCATTGTGGATGAAACCGGGCGATACATCGGCGAAGAACTGACACTGGCGCTGGCAGCCGACTTTGTCCTCGAAAAACTCAAAGGGCCGTTTGTCGTGAACGGGTCTACCAGCCGAGTCACCGCGGACATCGCAGCCAAACATGGTTGTCAGTTCCATCGCAGCTACGTCGGTGAAGCTCACGTGTGCGCAAAAATGCGATCGGTGCAGGCAGTACTGGGTGGTGAAGGCAATGGCGGAGTGATTGAGCCGCGAATCGGTTATGTCCGAGACAGCCTCGTTTCAATGGCTTACGTACTGGCCGGCCTCGCAGCCGGAAAACGGCGACTGTCACAGTGGGCCGATTCACTGCCATTCTACACCATCGTCAAGGATCGGATTGAGTGTCCTGCCAGCAAAACAGAAGTCGCCTGCACCGCGCTGCGTAACGCGTTTCCAGACGCCGAAGCCCGGGAAGGTGACGGCCTGCGACTGGACTGGAACGACCGCTGGGTACAGGTGCGAGCCAGCAATACGGAACCCATCATTCGCATCATCGCTGAAGCCCCGGAAACCGCCGATGCCGTCAGCCTGATCGACCAGGCCATGCAGGTGGTACGCAAAGCCGTCTCCTGATGAATTCCATCTCGTAAAAAACAACTGAGCCCTCCGGACAGGAAAACAGGCCAAAAAACGCAGTTCGGGCCTTAGCCCGAGCACACCCCGGCAAAACACATGTTTTTCCGCGCCGGTTCAGCTGTCTCGCGGACCGAACCGCAAGATCCGGAAACTCCCTGAATCTGGAAAACTTCTTGTCACCCGAGACAGGCAAACCGATAGACTTCGGCGGAATATCTGTCCAGTGCCCGGTTCGCTCTGCCTCGCCTATGTCTCAATCCGACGAATCTCCGCTCGCCCCGCCGCAATCGGCAATGGCTCCCACACCTGCTCCCGCCGCTTTGCCGGTCACAGGACGCATGATGCTGCTGGGGTTATTCGCCGCTGCCGCCTACTCAATTGCCAACATGGCGCTGCGTCAGCTGGCCCGTACGGATGGTGGAACCGGCTGGGACATGTGGGTCGCCGGAACCAAGGCCTTTCCTACCTTCTTCATTGCCGTCACACTGATCACCTGGCGACGATTCCACGGCTTGCACTCATTTGCCGAGTGGAGCTTTGTCTGGCCAATTGCTGTTGCCGCCATTTTCAACCAGTTGGGCGGAAATCTGCCATTTCAGATGTCTCTGCGAGTCATCGGGCTGGCTGTGTCAGTCCCCATCTGCTTCGCGTCCATCATCTGCAGCGGGGCTGTCGTGGGCCGTATCGTGCTGGGTGATCAGGTCTCTGTCCGCTCAGCCATCAGCATGGGTCTGATGGTGGCCGCAATCGTGTTTTTATCCTCAGGAGCCAGTTCGCGGACTTCTGCCCCCGTCACCCCCGCCGACATCACAGACGAAATCGCTCAGGTGGAACCCAACGCTCAACCCACCGCTCTGGACTTGCCTGCAGGCCCCGGTGTTGCCATCGGGGTACTGCTCTCGATCATTTCCGGACTGTGCTACGGCATCACCGGCGTGTACATCCGCAAAGCCGTCCGTTCCCAGATGCCGGTCGCTGCCACGCTGTTTCTCTTCAGCGCCGCTGGCTTTCTGATCCTGGTGCCCGGCAGCCTGCTGCTGTTGCCACTGTCCGAAATCTCCTCCACCAGTCCTGAAGACTGGGCCACAATTGCAATTGCCGGGACATTTAATGCCATCGGATTCTTCGCTATCACTCACGCAATGCGGTTCCTGACCATCAGTCGCGCCAATGTCATCAATGCCTCGCAAAATGCGATGTGCGCTCTCGGTGCCGTCACGCTGTTTGGCGAGCAACTGTCGTGGACCGCCACGGCCGGCATCTGCCTGACAATCGCCGGCCTGCTGACACTTGATCGCCGCTGATCCGACCTGCCGGACAGGCCCGCTGGCAACCGTCAGACCAACTGAGCCTCAGCAGAGATCCTCCCCGTGCTGAACTCCAGCAGGCTCTGCAGAGTCCTCGTCGCGATGTTGTGCAGTGCTTCATGTGTCAGAAACGCCTGATGCGACGTTATCAGCACGTTCGGAAACGTCAGCAGACGAGCCAAAACATCGTCCTGCAGACCACTCTCAGAGCAATCCGCAAAAAAAATCCCTTCCTCTTCTTCGTAGACATCCAGTCCGGCACCGCCGATGTGGCCCGCCTTCAGTGCCTGAATCAATGCTTTGGTATCAATCAGCCGACCGCGACTGGTATTCAGCAAAATGACCCCTGGCCTCATACGCGAAAGACGATCCGCATTGATCAGGTGTCGAGTCTGCTCGGTAAGTGGACAGTGAAGCGAAATGATATCCGACTGTTCAATCAGCTCTTCCAGCGAAGTCAGACTGACACCAGGCATGCCCTGCGTCTCAGCGGAAGGCTGCGGATCATACGCCAGCACCTTCGCGCCAAAGCCCGTCATAATGCGAGCAAAGACCGTACCAATACGCCCCGTCCCAATCACTCCCACGGTCTTTCCGTGCACATCGAAACCAGTCAGACCGTCCAGCGAGAAGTTCAGGTCACGCACACGCTGCCACGCCCGATGCACATGACGATTCAATGTCAGCAGCAGACAAACCGTGTGCTCGGCAACAGCATAGGGTGAATACGCAGGAACACGAGCCACGACCAGACCCAGCCTGCGGCACGCCGCCAGATCCACATGGTTGAACCCGGCCGAACGCAAAGCCAGCATCCGCACCCCCACAGCATGCAGACGCTCCACCACCGTTGCCGACAGCTCGTCGTTGACAAAAGCACAGACCGCCGGGCAGCCCGTTGCCAGTACCGCTGTCTCAGCGCTCAGGCGAGCCTCCAGCCAGGCCATTTCAAAGCCGGAATACTGCGGCTGCCGCAACACGGCCCCAAAAGACTCGCGATCATAGGCCCTGGTACTAAAAAACGCCGTTTTCAGCCCCGTTTCCGATGCCATCAGCGACCGGTCCCCCACGACTTCATCTTCTCGGCAATCGCACGCCCCAATCGGTCGTAACCATCAGCACTTAAGTGCAGCCAGTCCGGAGCAATCGCCTGCGATAACCTGCCATCGTCTTCCAGCAGCACCGAGTTGACATTCAAATACTGCACTCGCTCACCATCAGCCAGGTTCGGCAGCAGTGCATTCACAGCTTCACATTTCTGTCGCAATCGATCCGCCGGCTCCGCACCACGTGGCAACAGCCCCAGCAAAAGCACCCGCGAACGCGGACACTTTTCCCCCAGCACGCTCACAATCTTCGCAATCCCTGCAGCAATTTCCTCAGGCGAAAAATCACCGTGCCGAACGTTGTTCGTCCCAATCAGCAGCACAATCGCCTCGGGCGACAAGCCATCAAATTCCCCATGCTCCAGACGCCACAGCACGTGCTGAGTTGAGTCGCCACCGAAACCATAGTTGACAGCTCGCTTCTCGCCAAAATACCTCTGCCAGGATTCCCGTCCCGCAGCCTCCCAGCCCTGCGTAATCGAATCACCCAGAAACGCCAGCTGCACGCCGCCCGCCCTGGTCTCCTGCAGCTTCGCCTCGTGACGCCCCAGCCACCAGCCAAACTTTCCCGTCCGCTCCAGACGCCCCTCCGACACAGTCGGAACACTCGCACCCTCCTGCACCCAGTCCAGCGGAAACCTCGCAAATACCAGCCCCGCAGCGTCCACGCTTTCATACAGCAGGCCAATCCGGCCATCCGCCAGTACCGTCAGACACGAATACATCGCGCCACCGGGATCCAGCAACCGCCCGCGACTCCATGTACGACCACCATCCACACTGGATCGAATCGTCAGCCGCTGTCGCTGCTTCGCATCCGCCGGATTCGAAAAAATCAACTCGCCATGCGGATGCCGAATCACACTGGCCATACAGGTCGGATCAGGCAGATCCAGCCACGAATCGCTCCACTTTCCGCTCCACAGCTCACCCTGCCACTCCCACCGCGCCCAGGCTCGCTGACCGGATCGTGACTCGTTCCGCATCGACAGCAGCAAAGCACCGTCCGACAACTCCACAATCGCACTTTCACTCGTCGGGACACCATCCGGAATCGCCGCCGGCGAAATCTTCCAGTGGCTCCCCCCGTCCACGCTGGCAATGAAACACGAATGCGGCTTGCCGTCCGGATCACGGTACTGTGCAGAAAACACCAGAGTACCGTCCCGCAACTGAATCCCGTTCCCCGGCCCATTAAAACACAGTCGCCACTCCGGTCGCTTCACCTGCGACGTAATGCTGATCGGCTGCGACCACGTCACCCCGTCGTCGTCACTGTGCACCAGCATCAACTGCCCGGTCTCCTCCGCTGTCATCCCCGGACCACTGCCATGCCACGCTCGCGGACCCAGCGACCACAAAGCCGCCACGAAAATCCGCCCGCTACGCTGATCCACCAGCACAGCCGGATCACCCACACCGTTGCCCTGCGAGCCCGAAACTGCCGCATCAAAGTCCATGATCCGCTGCATCGAACCCCAGGTCTCCCCGCCATCCGTCGAACGCTGCATCGCCACATCAATATCACCCGGCAAATCCGCACCACTGCGATTACGCGCGTCAAACACAGCGATCAGAGTACCCCGCGGAGTCGTCGCCAGACCAGGAATACGATACGTGTCCACCCCGTCGTCACCACGACGCCTGATCGTGGTGCGGAATATTCGCGACTCATCCGGCAGCGTCAGTCGCTGCGGCTGCTCATTGGCGGGCAAATCTGCAGGCTGGCCCCACTTCGCCGCCAGCCAGTCCACAACCTGCCGACACTCCTCAGCCGACAAGCCACGCGGATATACCAGCACCTCAGCAACATCGCAGCTGAGCCCATCTGCCGCAGCCACATTCGCCCCCAGAATCAGGCCTCCCAGCGGAGTCCCCCCGGCCGGAAACACGAATGCTGTCGCCCGCCACCCACCACCAGCACCGTCAGCCGTCACTGACTCAGCAACCGGCTGAGTTTTGCTCACAAACCGCCCACGCTCCCAACGCACCGGTACCGAACCCGCCCGCGTGCTGCCATCCAGCAATGTACCGGAACCCGCAGCCGGCAGTCGCGCCATCAGCACCACTGTTCGAGCATCCCGGAGCGTACCCCACAAACCCGCCGCCTGCCACAACGCAGCCGACCCGTTAAATCGCAACACCTCAGACCGGCCAAATGCAGCCTGCACCTTCACCAGCTGCGGACGACCGACAACCCGATCCAGCAATCTGCCGGAATCCCCGGCCGCTGCCGAATTCCAGCTCGTCACTTCCGCCCCGACAGACTGCAAACCGCCATCACGGTACCAGGCATAAAGTGGCCCTCCCGGAGGATCATCAGCCGCACAGCAACCGTCGCTCGTCGCACTCAGCACCAATCCAACAGCCAGACAGACAGCCACAATCCGCAGCACAGACCGCTGGTACATGCAGGAGAATCCCCGTTAAGACAATTATCATTTCCGCAGCATCATGAATCCAAACAAATCACGAACCTGATCTTCACTGAGCTTGTCCAGCATGCCGTCAGGCATCAGTGACTTCCCGGTGTCACGAGTCTCCTCGATGTCACTGCGTGCCAGCGTGATCTGTTCCCGATCCGTCTGCACCACCAAAGTTCGCTCAGTCGTTGAAACCACCACCCCGGTCAGAACTCGACCATCCTGCAGCACAATCACCGACGTGGTAAACTGACGCGGCACAACCGCACTGGGATCAATCAGATTCAGCAGCAGATACTCCAGATTGCTGCGATTGGCTCCGGTCAGATCCGGGCCAATGTTCCTGCCTTCCCCATACAGCCTGTGACAGGAGGCACACGACTGTTTGAACAACTCTGCCCCCTGTTCAAGGCTGGCACCAGCCAGCTTCTCCGGGGTCAGTACGCTGCGCCACTTTTCAATCGCCGCCAGTCGCGCTTCCGGTGTCTCCTGAACCACCCCCCAACGCGCTTCCAGCACCTCCCGAATCTGTGGATCATTGAAAGCCAGCAGTTGCCGCACCTGAGCCGCCGTCAGCTCCCGCGCAGGAATGCGATCAGCCGAAATCGCAGCAATCAATCGATCGGCCCACGCCTTGCGACTGGAAAGCGTATCAATCGCCAGCCCACGATTGCCGTCCTTGAAGCCCGGCAGCCGCTGCACAAGCTCAGTCGCAATCTCCGGATTATCAAAGGCCGCCAGCGCACTGATCGCCGCATCATAGGCAGCCTTGTCATTCAGCAATCGAATCAGCAGCGACACCGAATCGGCATCTTTCGCCTGAGCCAGTGCCTGAATTGCCTGCTGGCGGGCCAGCGGGTCCGCAGCCGAATCCGCTGCCAAAGCTCGCAGCTCAGCCAATGCCGTCCCGTCGCCGAAAAGTGCCGCCAGACCATCGGCCGCACGAGCCATCTCAGCGTTGCCCGCAGCACGCAGTGCCCGATCCACCTCCGACCAGTTCTCCGGCGCGTCAATGCGAGCCAGACCAGCCAGACCAACCCGGAATGCACCCAGCAGCTCAACAGCGCGAGCCTGTTCAACGGCATCCCCACGCGCACGCCCGGCAATCATCGCCAGCGCAGCAGCCCCCACAGCAGATTCACCTGCTGCCAGTCGATGCGCCATCCGCCGCACCGCAAACTGCTGCAGCTTCGGAATCGGACTCAGCAGCGGCAACAGTGCAGGATCACCGGCCAATGGCTCAATCCCGTACCACGTCATCAGCGTCAGCTGATTTTCTGACTGAATTGTTGCGGCGTTCGCAGGATTCTTCAGCAGAATCACAGCCGTCTCACGACGCGGTTCAGGCTCCAGCTTCTGCAATGCCGACACCAGCGCCAGCAAAACGTTAGCCGGCTGGCTGGTGGCTGCCAGTGCCTGCAGGTTCTGCTGCAGCCGCGGACGATCCACCGCAGTTGACGCAGCCAGGTGCACTGCAGCAGCACGCACCAGCGGATCCGCCGACTGCAATGCCCCCTCCAAACGCTCAGTGCTTAACTGATCAATCGCCTCCAGCCAGCCCAGATCAGCAACCCCCAGCGACCTGCCGTCCAGCAGCGGGAAGGACGCGAACGCATGCTCGCGAGTTTGCTCCTGATTCCAGCGAATGTCACGACGAACAAACCAGCCCGGACGCGGAGTCTCCTTCGATTTTCGCACCGCTTCAACATCGACACGGCCCGGAGTCCCGTATGCGATCCGGTAAATGCGACCACTGGTCCGATGAATGCCGTCATGGTCATGGCATTCGCCGTTGTCAGACCAGTCAGACACATAGATGGCACCCTCAGGCCCCATCTTCAGATCCACTCCGCGAAACCAGGGAGTCTTCACGAGCATGAAATCCGGTTCGCGACGCCCCACATAGCCACTGCCCTCACGGTCCAGCCGATTGACGTTGATCCGACGGCCGTGAGTATTGCACATGAAGATTTTGCCCCGATACGCCGCCGGGAAATTCTCACCATGATAAATCAGGCCACCAACATGAGAATGCCCCCCGCCCAGATCGTTGGCCTTGCCGTCACGACTGTCAGTCCACTTCAGCTTCGTGTCCCAGTGATAATGGTCGGCCGTCATTTCCATCAGTTCATAGGCATGCGGATTGAAATCACGACCGTACATCCGCTGATACCGAGCACCCGGAATCACATGCCACAAATGCCCCTGCACGTTGTTGGTCATGAAGAACTGATTGTCCGCATTGTAATCCAGCCCCCATGGATTCGTCGTGCCATTGCAAACCACCTCCACCACTTGCCGCAGCGGGTGAAATCGCCAGACACCACAGTTCATGAACACTCGCTGTTCCCGCGGCGTACCCGGAGTTCCCGGCCACGACGTATCCACAATCCCGTGACGACCGTACAGCCAGCCATCCGGCCCCCAGGTCAGCCCGCTGACAAAATTGTGCCCGCAGTCCCGACTCCAGCCATCCAGCATCACCACCGGATCACTGTCGGGAACATCATCGCCATCTCGATCAGGAATGAATGACAGCGTCCCGTCGTTCAAAATCCAGACGCCCCCGAAACCCCACGTCAGACTGGTCAGCATGAAGCCCTTGTCCCAGAAGACCTTTCGCGTGTCATGACGACCATCACCGTCGGTATCGTGCAGAATCACAATCCGGTCACGCAGTTTTGTTTCATACGGACCACCGCTGTAAGTATAATTTTCAGCCACCCACAATCGCCCGCGATCATCAAATTCCATGTTGATCGGCTGCTGCACATCGGGTTCCCCGGCAAACAGCGTGACCGTAAAACCCTCCGGAACTTCGATCAAAGGCAGCATCTCCGCAGGTGTCGGAGGATGCGAATCCGGAGGATCCGTGTTGAAGGCCGCCGGGAAATCATCTCCCGCTGACTGCACCGCAGCAACTGCACTGCCAGCATCAGTCATCAGAACAGCACACAACGCACAAAACAGCAAAAATGAGCGTTTCATTTGGGCAGCACCGGTGGAAAAAAACTTGGGCAGGCCAGTCGCGTGAGTCTGACCTGTTGAGACGGATTTGACAACCGACGCACGCCACACACAGCCGCCGTCGCTGGCGATGGCCCGAACCCGCTGGTGGAAACTCAACCGCCCGCTGCCGGCACCGTCAGCCAGAATCCCGACACGTTCGTTCCGTCAGCAGCGGACCACACGACCGGAAACTCACGACCGTCCTCAGTCCTGCCCGTCAGCCGTATCTCACCCGACCACGCCGACGAAAGTTTCCCCGCAATCTTCAGTGTCACGGCCTTCGCCGTGTCTCCATCCTTCGCTGATGATACCGGTTCAGCCGTTACACCCTCGGGCAGACCCGACACCTGCAGCGTCAGCACCTCCGCAAATCCGTTCCGACGCTCCACCGCAACCGGAATTTCCAGCGGCTTGTCCGCCGGCAAACTCCACGCAGTCCCCTGCACCGTCAGACGACACTCCGCCACCGTCTCACGACACCGCAGCACATAATGCCAGCGATCGCCATGCCCCAGAAAACGATCCTCAATCCGCACCTCAAACTGACCGTCAGACGGAGCCGTGATGTCCAGCGATGCATCCGGATTGCCACCATCCACATCGTCCGCCTCCTTCAACACCTTACCCGCGGCATCACGCACCGACAGCACCGGATCCAGCAGCGACTCAAAACGCCGCACCTCCGCCGTCAAACTCAGTCGCTGACCCTTCTTCAGTTCCAGCCGAAACACGTCCGCACCCGGCTGCTCCAGACATCCGCAGATCGCTGCCGGCACTGACTTCAGCACTCGCTCAGACAGCTGCTCCTCCAGCCACACTGGTTCCGCCGTTTCATACACCCGCCACGGCTGAGCAAACTGGCCGATCAGCATATTCTGCCCGGCACCCAGTACCGCTTCCTGAACCGCCAGGTTCCACCCGTGCAAGTGCAGCCGCAGCTCACCACCACCCTGCTGACGCACCAGCGGCATCGCATGATGCACAAAGGGCTGAGCCCCCAGGGTCAGCCGATACACATAGTCCGCCCCGCCAGCAAACCCAATTGTACTGTTGGGAGCCGCAGGGAACGCAAAGACTCGCACATACCACAGTCCCGCCGCCGGTGCCGTATATGTCACCAGCGGATCCATGCTGCAGTCATCGTCGTTCTGAGCCACCACGGTGCCGCGACCATCCACAACCTGCAGCACTCCGTCCATCGGTGCACCCAGAATCCGCGATGCCGTCAGACTGGCCACCAGCGTCTGACCTGCCTCCAGCGACACCGCCCATGAATCCACATCACCCGCTTTCTCCAGCACCCCATTCACAGTCGCAGCCGAACTCGCCACTGCCAAAGCTTCCGCCAGCCGACCATTCGGCTCAGTCTCCTGCTGCTCCGGTAATATCCCCACAATAAACGGACGCAGCTCAGATGCACCCGCATCATTGCACAGCCGCAGCAAATGCACGCCCGGCTCGGCCTGCTCCGAGATATCGATGTCCACAGTGTCCCGCTTGTCGCTCAGCCGAAACTCCAGCCCGGACGAACCGCACTGCAGCCGCACATTGCCTTCACCCGGCTTTCCCACAAGCTTTGCTGTCACCGTCGTGCCACGCTGGCCACCTGCCGGTACCAGCCGCTCCAGCACCGGCGGATCCGCTGCCAGTGACCACACCGCACCCGCCAGCCAGCACAGCGCCAACAGCAAAGAACTTCGCACCCTGAAACACCCCGCTGTCCGCTTCACCGCGCCGCTCCCGCACTCGACACCGCATTCACTGCTGTCAGATCAGTTCCTGAATCGGAGTCGGATCGCTCACCAGATGCGTCGGACGACCCTCCGGCGTGTACACCACCTTGTCCGGATCAATACCCAGCTTGTGATACACCGTCGACACAAAGTTCTCAGGCGACAGCACCCGATCCACAGCCGAATAGCCCTTGCGGTCCGTCGCACCCACAACGGTGCCACCCGGAGTCCCGCCACCAGCCATCAGCACCGACATCGCATTCGCCCAGTGATCGCGTCCCGGAGTATTCGAACCGGACAGAGTGGAAATCTTCGGAGTCCGCCCGAATTCTCCCAAAGCCACCACCAGAGTCGACTCCAGCAATCCACGCTCTTTCAGATCCTGAATCAGCGTCGCTACCGAATTGTCCCATTCCGGCAAACGCTTCCGCAAGGCACCGAACAGGTCACTGTGATGGTCCCAGCCACCGTCATACACCGTCACAAACGGCACACCAGCCTCCACCAGCCGCCGCGACAGCAAACACCGCTGACCAAAACTGTTGCGACCATACCGATCACGAACTGCCTCAGGTTCCTGATGAATGTCAAAAGCCTGCTGCGCCTGTACCGATGTCACCAGACTAAAACCCTGCCGGTAATACTCGTCATACGCAGCCGCCGGGTCACCGGCCGCCTCGTCCTGCAGTCGCACCATCCGGTCCACCTTCGCACGCAGCTCAGTGCGCGAAGTGAATCGCAGCTCACTCAGATCACGCGGCAATGCCACGTCACGAACTTTGAAACGCTTGCTGTTCGGATCATCACCCACCACAAAAGGAGCATACCGGGCACCCAGAAAGTTGGGACCGCCCGAACGAGACATCTGCGGCATACTGAAATATGCCGGCAAGCCGTTGTCTCGACCAAGCTCACGCGCCGCCACGGAACCGATGCTGGGATGAAAACTGACAAAGGCTCCGCATCCCACCGGGATTCGCGGCGGAGCACCCGTCATCATGTAGTGATTGCCTGCCCCGTGATTCCCCTGGTCATGCCGAATCGAACGAATCATCGCGTAATCGTTCAAACTGGCCGCCAGCTTCACCATGTGCTCAGAATAACCCACCCCCGATACCGCCGTCGCTATGTCCGAAAATTCTCCGCGATATTCCGCCGGAGCATCCGGTTTGGGATCAAAGGTCTCAAAGTGAGTCGGACCTCCGTCCATCCAAATCAGAATGCAGCTGGTTGCCTTCGCCACAGGACCACCTGAATTGCGGCTTTCTGCCATCGCCCGCAGACCGCCCGCCAGACCCGTGCCCAGCATGCCGCCCAAACCAACCTGCACGGCATTGCGTCGACTCACACCATCACAGCGTCGCATCATTGACATCACCGCGTCTCCACTTCAGTCCTGAATCGCAAACTCAGCCGAATTCAGCATCGCCCAAATCACGTCCTCAAGCACCTGCCGACGAACTGCTCCCTCAGCCTCCAGTAACCCACGCACCAGCTCACGCTCTTCCGTCACCGGATCACGGCTGAAAATCCGACGATACAACTCCACTGACAACTCATCCGCTGACTTCCCGCTGTCCGCCAGCTGCTTTGCCAGTCCCCGATCACTGACCACATCCGCATACAGCTTCTCACTGTTCATCAGATGCAGACTCTGCACCACCGTCGACTCACCTGTCCGCTCGCAGGGTGGATCCTGGTTGGGATCAGGACGACCAAACGTGTCCAGAAATACAGACTCTGTCCGATGAGTCCAGATCTGACGCGAACTGGAATCCGGTGGCATCGCCTGGAACTCCTGCGGAATCCCTGTGATCTGCACAAGCGAATCCAGCAGCACCTCAGCACGCTGCCGATGACGGTAATGCCGGGAAAAACCGCGAGTATCCCCCGAGTTGGTGTCATTGGGCAGCGAACTCAGCTGATACACATGCGAATTGGCAATCGCCCGCACCAGCTCGTGCAATGAAAAACCCGAATCACGAAAATGCTCGCCCAGCGCCCTGATCAGCGGCGGATTGGAAGCCGGATTCGTGCCCCGAAAATCGTCTACCGGATCCACCAGACCACGACCCATCAAATCAGCCCACACACGGTTGGCCATCACCTGCGCAAACAGGTGGTTCTGAGGCGATGTCAGCCAGGTCGCCAAAGCCTCCCGAGAATCCTCCACCGAGTCGGCCGCAGGAGCCTCTCCGAAGAGCGGACGCGGAGTCATCACTTCACCCGTCACCGGATGCTTCACACTGCCCCGCGCACCGGCAAAGAAAAATTCTTCCGAGCCCGAAATCGGCGGACTTAAACCAGTCCCCTTGCGGCCAATCTGAGCAAACCAGGCAGCGAAACTGTAGAAGTCATCCTGCCCCCACACCTCAAACGGATGATGGTGACACTTCGCACATTCCAGCCGCACACCCACAAACAAACGGCTGACCAAAGTGGCCACTTCCTCCGGCTCACGCCGATCACGAAACAGCGTTACCGCACCGTTCCGAAACGTACTGCCACGCGCAGTAATCAGCTCACGAACAAACTGATCCCACGGCTTGCGGTCATGAAATGACTGCCGGATCCAGTGGTCATAATTGAAGACAGCCTTAATCCCCACGCGATAGGGATTGGGCCGCAGCAAATCCACCCATTTGTTCGCCCAAAAATCAGCAAACTCAGGCTGCTGCAGAAGGTAATCCACCAGCCTGGCACGACGGTCCGGAGCGGCATCACTCAGAAACGCAGACACTTCCTCAGACGTCGGGATCCGACCAATGATGTCCGTATACGCCCGCCGCAAAAACGTATGGTCATCACACACCGCTGATGGCACAATGTTCAGACGCTGCAGACGGCTCCAGACATGCTGATCAATGAAATTGTTCCGCGGCAGGGCTGCGTACACCTCCGATGACACACTCTGCTGACGAGGTATCAGTACCTCACAGACAGCTATGCGACCCAGAAACCGAGCCATGATCGCCGCTTCACCCGTAATGCTGCCCGCTGTGATCAATCCACCATCCGTCACCGCAGCAATCGGAGCTTCGTTGGACTGAAAGGCCGCCAAAGAAGTGATGTCGCGAGTCGTCCCGTCACTGTAACTGGCTGTCACCGTCAGCTGCTGAGTCTGCTGAGGCGCCAGAGTAACGGCAGCGGGAGTCACCTGGATGGATTGCAGCTGCGGAGCTGATGGCGCACGCCGCGGAGTCCCCTGGCGGATCCACTGCAGCAGGGCCGCAGCCTCAGCACCGCCCGGCTGCAAACGACGACCACCACCATGAGGCACCAGGCCCGTCGGCTTGGCCACCAGCAGAGATTGTTCAGGAGCACCCGCGAAAACACGACGCCCACGGCCCTCCTTCGTGATCGCATCGTGATCCTGCTGCGAATCAAAACCCAGCAGCGAAAGCTGAAAACCGCCCTGGCCACGAGCCTTGCCGTGACAGGGACCGCTGTTGCAGCCAAACTTCGTCAGAATTGGCTGAATGTCGTTCTCAAAATCCACCAGCGGCTCACCGACCGCCGGCTGCAGCGCCGGAACCTGCCCGCAGACAATGTCAGCGCACGACAGAAAACAGGCCAGCAGAATTGGCAAACGTCGCAGCAGCATGACGAACCAGCAGGCAGGAAGGTGGAGAACACAAACACGCAGAAAAAAGGGCAGGTGCCCGAGAGACTCGCGGAACACCCCAGCCTAGCAAAATCAACGTTCCAGTGTCACGCGGAAATCAGGGAACCCGTAGCGATTCTGGCGGGAAAATCGCAGGCTGTGGGGCCGGCTGACTTTTCAGGAAATCGGACATTCGTAAGGATTTCTTCGCAAAACACCCGGCATTTCCCCCACACACAGGCATCTGACCGCCGACTCTGCCGGACACGGCGGTTATTGCCATCTGCTGTTTTGTCCACTCAGTCCCAACCGCCGACGATGATCCCCCAATCTGTCAACCTCCGCACCGAACTGATCCCCCGCCGACCGGACCAGGACCCGGGAGTCACCGCTGCCGACGGACCGTTTCCACTGCCCGGCGGCTGGGTCCGCGGTACCCTCGATACAGCCGGCCAGACATGGCAGCTGCTGCTGCCCGCCGACCCAAATGCCCTGCTCGACGAACCCTCCGCCAGCACCGCCGCCACCACTGATGACCGCATGCCCTACTGGGCCTTCGTCTGGCCTGCTGCCATCCCCATGATCGCCGCCGTCCTGCAGGCCGACTGGCCGGCCGGCACTCGAGTACTTGAGCTGGGCTGCGGCACAGGCATCGTCGGACTGGCCGCTCTGCGACGCGGACACCTCGTCACCTTCACCGACTACGAACACCGCGCCGTTGTACTGGCAGCACGCAACGCCGAATTAAACCACTGCCACAACTTCACCGCTCAACTGCTGGACTGGCGCCGCCCCGAAAACACCACCTGGCCAGTCATCATCGGCTGCGACCTGCTCTACCAAACCTCCGCCTTCGAACCCCTGCTGCAACTGCTGGATCAAATGCTGGCACCAGGCGGAGTCTGCTGGCTTGGAGACGGAGGTCGCAGCGCACCCCGGAAATTCTGGTACCTCGCACGCGAACGCGGCTACGATGTCCAGGGCCTTGACACACACGGACAACCACTCAGCCAGCCCGCCGGCGACTTCCAGCTGTTCATCCTCCGCAAACATGCTCAGCCGTAAGCATCACTCCTTTACAGACCCGCCCCGTACAACACCACCAGCGCCGTTGCCGCCAGCGGAATCAGCACCGTCACCACCGCCACATCCGGATAACTCTCACGGTGAGTACAGCGACAGATCATCAGCAGCGTAATCAGCGCACCGTTGTGCGGCAAACTGTCCAAACCACCACACGACATCGCCGCCACCCGATGCAGCAGCTCCGGATCCGCCAAACCCGCCTCCGCCTGCGCCGCGTAGATCTTCCCCATCGACTCCAATGCCAGACTCAATCCGCCCGAGGCTGACCCGGTGATGCCCGCCAAAATGTTCACCGTCACCGCTTCCGAGACCAGCGGATTCCCCGGACTCAACGAACTCAGCCAGTCCCGAATCGCCGCAAACCCCGCCAGCGACGCTATCGTCGTCCCATAACCATACTCCGTCGCCGTATTGAACACCGGCAGCAGACAAGACTTCGCTCCTTCGCCCAGCCACTCATTCACAACCCGCACGGATCTGCCAAACAACAGAGTCGACAACCCAATCGCCAGCAGCATCGACAGCAGCGCCGACCACGTTCCCAAAACCTTCGCCAAAGTCGTCCCGCCAAACTTCGCATCCGCCAGATAACCCGCATCCACTCGCGGCAGTACCCACTGCGACAACACAAAGTTGGCCACTATCACACACAAAATCGGAGCAAACGCAGCCACAGTGCCCGGCATCTGCCCGGCACCGACCGCCACTTCTGCCTGCTCAACCCGCCCTGCCCCGTAACCCTCACCCCGCTCCTGCGCAGCACGCACCCGACGACCCAGCCACAACATGCCCGCCGCAAACATCGCCACCGATGCCGCCAAACCTGGCCCCGCAGCTGCAAACGCCGTCGTACCAAACCACTGCATCGGTATCAGATTGGGTAACTGCACTGTCCCCGGCAGCGCCGTCATCGTGAATGTGAATGAACCCAAAGCAATCGCGGCCGGAATCAGACGCCGCGGGACATCCGCCCGACGAAACAGATAATCGGCTATCGGCTGCACCGCAAACACCACCACAAACAACGATACCCCCCCGCCCGTCAGCACAGCACATGTCAGCACCACCGCCAGTACCGCTCGCTCCGCACCCAGCAGCTCAGTAATAAACACCGCAATCCGCCGCGCTGACCCCGACGCCTCCATCAGACGACCAAACACCGCACCCAGCAGAAACAACGGAAAATACTGAGCGATAAAACGACCAACACCCGGCATGAACACCTGAGTATACCCGGCCAGCAGCGGTGTCCCCGGATCCGCTGCCACCGCCAGCAGCAGGCACACTGGAGCCAGTGCAATCACACTCGCCCCCCGATAAGCCAGCAGCATCAGCAGCGTCAGCGAAGCCAGAATCGCCACAATTCCCAGCATCAGTTCAGTCCCCGCATCCTCGTTCCACTGCCGGCTGCCTCAGCGATCCGATACCGACTGCAGCCGCACCTGATAAGCCCCGGAATTCCCCCGCCGCTGACCTTCAAAATCATTGATCCGCAACCACAGCTCACTGCCCGCAGACACACGCAGCTCACTCCCCGCACCCACCGAAATCCGCTCAGGCAAAACGCTCGGTTTCCGCTGCACCAGCACCGCCTGCAACTCACCCAAAGGCCGCCCCTGCGCATAGTCGATCGTAATTCCCGCAGGCTCCGATTCCCAGGCCCGCGCACCATTCTCTCCCGCCGGCTGCAGCACACTCCGACCTCCCGCCGACAGCCGAATTCGCGTCTCCACATCAAACCAGTATCCACTCGGCTGCCAGCCCTGCTCCGCCTGCACCTGCACCTGCTGCGGCCGAGCCGAATCCTCCGACCACAACCGCCACTCCGGTGCCAGCGGAGGAAACGACCGCTCCGGATCAAAGCCCTCCTCCCACGAATCCAGCATTAACTGCCACACAACACCCAGTCGCTGCAGCTGCTCCCTCGAAATTCCCGCCGTCGCCGCATCAAACTGAGCCCGCGTGCGGACCCTGAACAATCCCGCAAACGGGCGCTGCAGCTCAGGATGATTCCGCAGCAGCCACACCAGACCCCATCCCTGCGCATACCGCAGGTCAGACAGAAAAATCCGGCTGGCAGGATTCAGCACGTCATCCAGCAGCACACCCTCAGCCACTCCTCCCCCGGCCTCAACAGGACGACGACGCAGCTCCGCAATCCGACCCCAGCCCTCAAAACCAGTCAACTGATCCGGCAGTATCCCAAACCGCAGCGGCTGCAGCCGATGCGTCGCCAGCATCTCAGCAACACCCTCCGTATACCACAGAGGCGGAATGTCCCGCATCCCGTGCTCGCACATCAAATAACAGTGCACCAACTCATGCAGCAGCAAATGACGTCGATAATAGTCGGACGGCTGGTTGTTCATCCAGAACTGATACCCCAGATGACGACCGTGACGAATCACAAACTCACCATCCGGCAGCACCCCGGCCTGCTGAAATCGCTCCCGCGCGTCCATCAGGTAACCCGTCACCTGAAACTCCGCACCATCTGCTGCCGGTGACAGCGGACCCAGCGTCTGCTGCAGCGCCGGATAAAAACGATCGACCAGCGCCGGCAGCTCCTGACACTGCTCAGTCGGAGCATCAGAGACCAGCACCAGATGCCGCGACCGATACACCTTCAGACCAGCCGCTTCCAGTGCCGCCACATCCAGCGACGGACGATCGTCCGACAGCCGAACCTGCGCCAGCAGTGGCTCAACAGCCAGCAACAGGATCGCCTGAACCACAAAACTCAGCAGCCGGACATATCGACCGCCGGTTATCTCCCGCGCTGCACATTCCATCTGCTCACCTGCCTGCCACCCGACGGAGTTCACTCCGGCAACGGCTTGCCCTGAGTCTCCGGAAGGAACGGCAGTACCACCAGACCCACCAAAAAGACCAGACACATCGTGACACCAGCATACCGCAGTGGCTCAGCCGTCTCCTTAAAGACCTCATTCAGCCACAACTTCACCAGCGGTCCCACCGCAGCCACAAATCGCCCCACGTTGTAGCAGAAACTCACCCCCGTGGACCGCAGTCGAGTCGGAAACAGCTCGGGGAAATACACCGCATAGCCGCCAAACAGACTCAACTGACAGAAGCCCATAATCGGCACCAGCACAAAGATCTGCCAAAGATCCTGCAGAGTCCAGAACACCGTCACCGTGGAAACAAAGGCTGCCACCAGAGCAATGGCAAATGTGGGCTTGCGACCAATCCGCTGCGACAACGCTCCAAAACCAAACATCCCGCAGAACGCTCCAATGTTGATCGCAATCGAACTGAAGCTCTGATAATACGTCAGTCGTCCCTTGATCTTCGGATCCACCGACTTTTTCACAGCCTGCAGCTCACTGCTCAGACCCTCCAGCTGATTGGCCGCCAGCGCCTCCTGCACCTGCTTCAGTGCGGCCACCCGAACTGTATCGCCGGCAGTCTCCGCCGCCTGAATCTCAGACGCATAAATGGCTGCTGTCACCGGCTTCGTCTGCACCGTACGAGTCAGGTCGGGCACATAAAAACCAACCGCCCACAGTCCGATCACCCCCGAACACGCCAGAGCCAAACCCAGCAGCGCGTGTCGCCGCCACACCGGATGACCAAACAGCTCGCGATAGGTCTCGGTCGTCGACACCACCCTGCCCTCAGCACGACTCCGCTGCCACGCCTCAGGCTCCTTAAGATTCCTGCGAATCACAATCGTCAGCAGTGCCGGCAACGCCCCAATGCAGAACATGATCCGCCACGGACTGGTCACAAAACCCTCACCCTCGGCCACTCCCAGACCCAGATTGATCAGAGCCGCACTGATGTTCCCGAAGGCAGACAGCGCCTGCAGCAGCGACAGAGCGTAAGGTCGAGCCACCGCAGGCATCACCTCCGCCACCAGAGCCACTCCCACCGCAAACTCACCGCCCACACCCAAACCCGTCAGAAATCGGTAAAAGGCAAAGTCGTAAACGCTGACGGACAATGCACTGAGCCCCGTGAACAGCGAATACATCAGAATCGTGATCAGCATCGTCTTCGCACGACCAATCCGATCCCCCAGCATCCCGAAAATCAGCCCGCCCGTCGCCCAGCCGGCGATAAATACCGACGTGGCAATGTCACCGTACTTCTGGGATTCACTTTCCAGCAGCTTCATATCTGTGATATGGCTCAGCAGATCCTTCATCGCGGCCGGTCGAGCCAGAATGAACAGTTGCTGGTCCAGACAGTCAAACAACCAGCCCAGTGCCGACACCACCAGCACAAACCAGTGATACCGGTTCAAGGCACGGTACCACGGGCCGGTGTGAACAGTTGCGGAAGAATCGGGCCCGGAGGTGGGAATATCGGCGTGCAAGCAAATCGCTCCTGAATGCAGCGAAGGGGTGGAGTCCTGAACAGCCCCGGAGTCAGGGCTGCAGATTTTCTCAGAACACTGTGTCAGATCCGTGGCAATCGTTCAACCAACCAACCCTCAGAAACCTGAGATCAGACGGCATCCGCAACGCCAGCCCTTTCCATACTGATTCACCGATCCCCTGAACAAACAGCGCGACCCTGAGCCCCTGTTGCAAAAAATCAACAATTCCGGATCCCCGGGATTTCAGCCGAAACACCGCTTTTTTCACCGTCGCGTTTGTGAAATGAGCAGCCGAATGACAGGATACCCACAGCGCCCGCTGCAGGTTTTTGCAGCCGGCACCTGCAATCAGTGTCTCCTCATGTGTGTGCTTCCCGATATGAATCCTTCCCCGGCCGCATCCACAGCTGAACGCACCGCCGTTCTGGGACGTCACGCACTCAATCTGCCAAATCTGATCACCGGCACCCGACTGCTGCTGGCCTTCGGCCTGTTTGCCATGATTGCCCTCACCAGCCAGTGGATTCCCGCAGCCATCCTGTTCATCTTCGCTGCCTCCACCGACGCCCTCGACGGCTACGTCGCCCGACGCAACAAACAGATCACTGTACTCGGCCGCATCCTTGATCCTTTCGTCGATAAAGTCATCGTCTGCGGGACCTTCGTGTTTCTGCTGGAACACCAGACACTGCCGGATTCCGGCGTCCGCGCCTGGATGGTCATCATCATCATCGGCCGGGAAATGTTCGTCTCCAGCCTCCGCGGTATCCTCGAAAAAGAAGGTAAGGACTTTTCCGCCAGCTTCATCGGGAAACTGACAATGGTACTGCAGTGCGTGGCAGTCAGCGT
>SXXK01000321.1 GCA_005791255.1 Planctomyces sp. | reverse complement strand
CGGCGTGCGGGCGAGGAGGAGGTGGATTATCCGAATCCCGACGTCCGCCAGGTGCTGCACAAAACGCTGGGAGTCCCGATTTTTCAGGAGCAGGCGATGCGGCTGGCGATTGTCGCCGCCGGATTTACTCCGGGAGAAGCTGATCAGTTGCGGCGGGCGATGGGTGCGTGGCGGAAGACCGGTGTGATTGCGAAGTTCCACGAGAAGCTGGTCGCCGGGATGCTGGAACGCGGATATGAGCAGGAGTTTGCGGAGCGGGTTTTTCGGCAGATCAGCGGATTCGGGGAATACGGCTTTCCCGAATCGCATGCGGCCAGTTTTGCCCTGCTGGTGTATGTGTCCGCCTGGCTGAAACGGCACCACCCGGCGGTTTTTGCTGCGGCTCTGATCAACAGCCAGCCCATGGGATTTTATGCCCCCGCACAGCTGGTCCGGGATGCCCGCCTGCACGGCGTTCAGGTGCTGCCGGCGGATGTTGGCAGCAGTGACTGGGATTGCACACTGGAGGCTCAGTCGGTGGCGGACCCAACCGGTCCATTTCGGCATCGGGACGAGAAACTGGCACTGCGGCTGGGCTTGCGACTGCTGCGAGCATTCTCTGAACAGCATGCTCGACAGATTGAACAGGCGCGGCGTGCTGGTGGGGCCTTCCGCAGCTTTGAGGATTTTGCGAGAAGAACAGGCCTGCCCCGCCAGGCCCTGCAGGTACTGGCTCGCGCTGATGCTCTGGCGTCGCTCAAAATTGATCGCCGCAGTGCTCTCTGGAAGTCGCTGCCGCCCCGTGAATCGGCGCCATTAATGGAAGCCAGCCCGGAATATGATGATCAGGAAATGCTGCCCGAGCTGCCCGGACTGACGCCTCAGGATCAGGTGGTGGCAGACTACTCGACGGCCGGGCTGTCACTGCGGCAGCACCCGGTGTCGTTCCTGCGGAAGCGGCTTGATGAACTGCGCGCTGTCACCTCTGAATCACTGGCCTTTCTGCAAAATGACCGACGAATCAAAGTCGCAGGACTGGTGCTGATGCGGCAGCGACCGTCGACGGCAGCCGGCATCACGTTTGTCACTCTGGAAGACGAAACCGGGGCTGCCAATCTGGTCGTGTACCCGAATGTCTGGCAGAAGTTTCGCCCAGCAGCCCGATTTGCCGGAGTCCTGCTGGCGACCGGCAGACTGCAGCGGGAAGGCGATATCATTCATGTCGTCTGCGAAAGACTGGATGATCTCAGCGAGCTGCTGAAGAATCTGGACAGTCGTTCGCGAGATTTTCACTGAGTTTCGTGTAACGGATTTCGGCAATTCCTGCAGGAAAAAAACGCTGCGAATGCGGGAATTTCGGAGCAATCCGTGTGACCGTCAAATTCCTCCCGATCAGAACAATTGGAGCAAAGTTCAAAGTCGGCAAAGGACGATATCGACGACAGCAGATCGTGTTTCAGGCACGATCCCCGAACTTTTGCCTTTTGAAAAAAGGTCCGGCTCGAATGATCCGTCCGAACCTGCGTCGATTTCTGTCTGCAGCCCTGGCTCTGCTGGCGGCTCCCGGTCTGGCTCTCGCTCAGTATGCACCGGCCGGGCCACCGCAGTCCACCATGTACGCACCTCAGTGTCCGCCCACACCCCAGCTGCAGCACCAGATTACCGGTGACTACTCGCTGTGGGATGAGTCACGGCCAATTGAACGTTTTTTCAGCGAGACAGTGCAGCAAAGCTGGCTGCGGCTGGAGTTCATGTATATGGACTTCGGCGACCTGGGAAGCGGTTTTGTCGGTGCACCGGTGACAGGCTTGAACAATGGCCCGTTGCCCGGAGTCTCCGACGGGCGAAATGTCCCGGTGGACTATAATGATAACCTGACCGGTGGCACGCCTGCCGGAGCTACTTTGATACCCACCTTCGATGGACTGGATCTCGATGGTGTGCAGGGCATCCGAGGCACCTGGGGAGTCGCGCTTCAGGAAGGAGAACTGGAACTGAGCTTCTTTGGCACCGGACAGAAAACTGCAGTTCGGGATTTCGGAGATCTTGCTGCACCGCGTATCGGTCGGGCACAGTTTGATCCGACGATTGATCCTGAACTGGGACTGTCGCAGGTGCCGCTGCTGCCGGGGCGAATGCCATTCGCTCCAAACTACGCAGTGCCACTCACGACCAACGGCGTCGTCCAGGATTTCGCAGGTGCCAATGCCCTTGTCTTCAACGACACGCTGTCGATGAGCATGAGCAGCCAGGTCTGGGGAGCCGAGATGGCTTTCCTGACGTCCCGCAACGCCCCCGGGGGCGCCGGTCCGTCATGGCAATGGCTGGGAGGCTTCCGCTACCTGAATCTGGATGAACGATTCAACCTGAGCGGCAGCTATGGAGATTATGACAACGTCTCAGCCATCGTTCCCAATCGGTTCACCAGCATTACATCATCGACGGTCAACAACATTTACGGCCCCGAATTCGGTGGGCGTCTGGCTCTGACCAGCAAATACATGACCCTCAGCGCGACCCCGCGAGTGATGTTCGGCCTCAACGACTACCAGTCAACAGTCAATTCCAGCCCGAACAGCATTCCAGCCGTCCTGACTCAGAACGATTCCATTGATTTCTCCACGGCGACGCAACTGAATCTGCTGGCAGAGTTCAATCTGAGTCCGCATTTTTCAGTGTTCGGCGGCTACGACGTGCTGTGCATCACCTCAGTCACTCGCCCGCAGGACAACATTGCCTGGGATTCCACGACGGCAGCATTGGGCGGAGTGGCCGCTCCAAACATTCACGAACGAACAATCCTCGACGACTTCTTCCTCGCTCAGGGTTTCAGCTTCGGAGCCACATTCCGCTACTGAGCCTGCGATTGCCTGTTGAGAATGACCTGCGAGCCCGCGTTAAACCGCGGGCTCAAGTCATTTTGCGGCAGCCGGTTTGGCTGCTTCCGCCGCCTTCAGTACCAGAATCACCGGAGTTCCCTCGGCAGGTATTCGTTCCGTCCAGCCCTCGTAGTTCTGAGCACCATCCGCCGCTGAACTTTGCTCGCGGATGTCCAGCAGCGCATCAGGAAAGTTGGATGTACAAATGAGGTGCCCGCCCTCGGCCTGGTAGTATTCGCGGCCCGTCTCTTCATCGCGAAACATTGAGCTGCCGGCGAATACAAATTCCGCTTGCATGGGCTTTGACCGGCCCGCCTCGTGGAACTGGCGGATCGCCTTCTGATAAGGCTCATGATCCCACTTGCTCAGCAGGTCATCACGGTCTTCGTCCGACATCGGGCCATACCACAGAATTTCCTTATTGAACTTGTCCCAGCGCAGCGCCCTGTAGGGCAGTTCGAGACCCGGTGGCGGGCCACTCATGGCAGCCGCGTGATAGCGATGAGTATTGTTTCGAATCCACTCCTGCAGCGGCCGCTCCTGACGCCTGCCCTGGTCGTCCAGCCAAACTGCCGTGACGCTGATCACAGGCCCGGATGGGGCTGTGAACTCCGGGGAAAAGGCTGCTGGCTTCCCCGGCTGCATCCCGAGGGCCAGCAGGCCGGCATGAATGACAAACGCCTTCGAGCGGATTCGCAGTATTGTTTCATGCTCCCGATTACCCTCGGGAACCAGAGCCATTTCCAGAATGCAGTCGGGGCAGGCAACTTCTGTTCTCAGCAGCAGTCGTCGTCCGGCACTGTCCAGGAAAACAGTTCCCTCCGGGTTCAGTGCTGTTTTCCCCGCGAGCTCCTTATGCAGCAGTTCCGGCAACGGCGTTAACGGTTTGCGCGGGGGCTGCTGCGGATCCGCGGTGTCCGGAGTGGGTTGAGGCGACTTTGCGGCCGCCGGAGGCTGAGTTTTTCCCGGTCGCTCATCCGCGGAAACCGCTGTCGCTGACAGTTGAGCCGGGATGAACAGCAGCAGAGCCGCGGCACAACGACGGAACATTCGTGGACTTCGACCGATCATTTGTCAGCAGCTCCTGTTCAGCTTTGGCCGGGGGTGTACCCAAGATTCGGCGCCAGCCATCGCTCCATATCCGTCAGACTCATCCCCATCCGCGCTGCGTAATCCTCGACCTGTTCCTTCGTTACACGGTCCACGCTGAAGTAACGAGCCTGCGGATGGCTGAAATACAATCCGCTGACCGACGATGCCGGCCACATGGCATAACTGGATGTCAGCGTCATTCCGATCTGCTGCTCAACATCCAGCAGCCTCCAGAGCGGTCCCTTGGGCAGGTGGTCCGGGCAGGATGGATATCCAAATGCCGGTCGGATGCCCTGATACTGTTCATCGATCAGCTGCTCGTTCGTCAGATGTTCCTGATTTCCATAAGCCCACTCGCGCCGCACACGGGCATGCAGGTATTCAGCGAAGGCTTCTGCCAGTCGGTCAGCCAGAGCCTTAATCATGATGGCACGATAGTCGTCGCCTTCCGCCTCGATCTGCTTCGCCAGTTCGTCACAGCCATGACCTGCCGTCAGGGCAAAGGCCCCCACGTAATCCGGGATCCCGGCCGGAGCCACATAATCTGCGAGGCAGCGGAAATCCCGCTGCCCAACTCGCTCCCACTGCTGTCTGAGCATTGGAAACCGCAGCAGTTCGTCGTTTCGCTGCTCGTCCTTCCACAGCACCACATCATCACCCTCGGAATTAGCCGGCCACAGTCCGTACACAGCCTTCGCTGTCAGGCGGTTGTCCGCTACCAGCTGCTGCAGTTCTTTCTGAGCATCCTCGAACAGCCGACGTGCCTCCTCACCAACAACCGGATCCTGCAGAATCCTGGGGTACTTGCCGATCAGTTGCCACGACATGAAGAATGGTGACCAGTCAATCCACGGGACCAGTTCGGCCAGTGGCAGACTGCTGATGACCCGCAGGCCGGACCGTTCCGGTCGCGGTGGCGGGGAGGTCTGCCAGTCGGCCTGAAATCGTCGTTCACGGGCCGTGGCCAGCGGCACCAGCGTCTGCTGCTGTCGCTGTTCAAATGATGCCCGCGATCTCTGCTGGTCCAGCAGGTTCTTCCGCACAAATTCTCCGCGACGATCCTGATCCAGCAGCGATTCAACAACCGCCACCGACAACGATGCGTCGCCGACATGCACCACGGGCTGGCTGTACACCGGAGCAATTTTCACGGCGGTGTGACGCGCACTGGTCGTGGCGCCGCCAATCAGCAGTGGAATGCGGAACCCCTGCTCTTCCATGGTGCGAGCTACGGTGATCATTTCTTCGAGTGAAGGAGTAATCAGGCCACTCAGGCCGATGATGTCCGCGCCATGCCTGACCGCCTCTTCAAGAATCCTTTCGCAGGGCACCATCACCCCAAGATCGATCACGCGGAAATTGTTGCATCGCAGCACAACCGCAACAATGTTCTTGCCGATGTCATGGACGTCACCCTTCACAGTGGCAATCAGGAAAGTGCCGCGAGCACTGTCGGTGGCCTGAGCCCCGGGGGCCGCCTGGGCTGCTGCCGCCATTGTCACGGCTTCGTCACGATTTCCAAAGAACAGACCGGATGGGCTGAAGCGGGCCTGTTGTCCCAGTGCCTTCGCTGCCTTTTCGGCTTCCATGAATGGTTCCAGCCATGCCACAGATTT
>SXXK01000320.1 GCA_005791255.1 Planctomyces sp. | reverse complement strand
GACACACCACCAGGCACCCACGTTCACGCCAGTTCCCTCACTGTCGCGGTTCCTGTATGACCACTCTCCTCCCTCCTGCGTACCCTCTGTGTCTCTGTCGTTAAAAAACACCACCAGGCGATTCATCCGCGAAAATCCAACTTCTCTGACTACTCAAACAAACCGGCGAACACTTCATCCAGCAGTTGGTACAGCGCCGCCGACTGTTCCCCGGCAGTCGACTGAAGATCAACCCAGGCGCCGCTGCGCGCATCCGACTGCCACGCACCAGCATTGCCCTTGCCAGCCTGGCCATTTGCAGAAATACCAGGACGCCCCTCAACATGCATTCTGTCACCAACCATTGCAGAACACTCCTCACAAAAAACCGCCACAGCATTCAGCACCGTTCCCACACCAGCCCGTAGTTCCACACCGTCCTCGTGTGACAGACTTTCTGCAGGATTTGCAGTCAGTGTCGTGAGGGACACTGTCGTGAGGGACACAGCAACTCTTCCCTGCTGCTGAGCTTGCGACGAGTGTTGCAGGGGATGCAGAAGTGCTGCCGGGACGCAACGAGCGACGGGAGCGACGGGGGGGGCGACGGGGACACACCATTTTTTCCAGGGAGAATACTCGCTCCAATTCACACTCGGCCGTGGAATCGCCGCAGCAGTCAAGGTCTGCAGTATCGCGGTGACCGGCCGCTGATTGTGGTTGTTAGCTACTCAACGGTGCCACCAAATAGCATCGCGGCCACGCGTGCGGGCCCGAATTTACGGCGTGGATGCTCGACCGCGAGCAACAGACTGTCAGGAAGCCTCGCCCTCATTGAACTGGAATGGCACCACAGCACGTCGGGGATGCGTCAAAATCAAATCCACCGCGGCCAGCGGAGGCAGCAACAAAGAACACCCCGGACGACTCAGATCTCAGACTCTGACTCCCGTCAAAAGATCGCGGGCCGCCGGAAGGGCCCTGTAGCGATGCATACCAGATCGAGACCTGTGGCTGTCCACCACCGCAGGTTTACCAGCAACAATACTGAATAACCGGCCAAAGTTGCGAACCAGTTCGCTCCACACTTTCGCCGAAATCCCCAGACGTTTGAACAGCCGCCTGATCTGCTTCGGCTTTCTGCAGGCCTCTGTCACTCGCTGCTGACGGGTTGTCCACTCAAGCAACGACAAATACTGTGCCGTTGACATCGGCAGAAATCCTTTATTGCTGCACCGCACTCCATCACGATTGCCGTCGGGGCCCGGTTGGCCATTGCGTTCGTTCAGTTCCACAGGTGCCAGGTGCTGTGCCGAACGCAGATCCACTGCGGCGACATGACAATTCCTGACCGCAGCCGGCGTTGTGCCAGAGAGGCCGTCAGGCAACGCGGGCTCCGGTTGAATATCTTTTTGCGATTGCAAGGCCAGCCCCCGCGATCTCTTCTGAGCCGACGTAAAGTCACTTTTTGAAATCGTTTGCGCCATCGCTGCGCGAATCGGATTCAGATCCACATACGCCGCGCAGGACAAAATCGCAATCTCATCCAGCAGGCGAACGGCGCGATAGCGAGCCTGCCAGAATTTGCCCACTTCGCCGTCTTCCCTGTTTGCCCGCTGAGCAATGTGTTGGCAGAGCAGTCGCATCCACCACGAAATATCACTGAGGCGACTGCGCAGACTTGCCAATTTTCCCTTGTTGTTCACGATTCTGTTAATCTCGAATTCTGTGGGTTCCATCGGACGGCGATCTTCATCCCGTCGCTCGGGGCACAACATCAGCCAGCGACGAGCGACCTCTTCATCGCTCCACTCCTGTACCACATCCGGCCGGGATCGCAACACGAGGTGCAGGTGATTCGACATGATCGCCTGGCACAACAAATCAATGCCAAAGTGCCTGGCCTGATGAACGAGTTGTTCGTCGATCCAAACCTTACGATGGTCGTAGTTTCTGCCGCTGACCGGATCATAGCCCAGCAGAAAACACCGACGCACCGTGCGATTCATTACGTGGACAACTGCAACTTCATCTGCCGCAAAGATTTCCACGCGAGCCAATCGTGCCATGGGCGCACCTCAATTTACGGCAAAAATGCAAAAGGTTATCCTGGGACACCAGTGTACAGGGCGAGACACCCGGGTCAACAAAAAATCATGTATTATCAGGACCCTAATCATTAACACCCCATGGTAAGGCATTATTTCATGCTCCAACGCGTTGTATCTTGACCTTCTTCAGAGACTGCTGTGTCCCCATCAGTGCCGCCCACAATCCTTTGCCCCACCTGACCTGCCCCTTCCCTCAGCACAGACCTAATCCCACCAGACAAATACTGTATCCCCTCCGACCTCCAATGGTGTGTCCCCACCGACCCCTCCGACATCACCGACCCCTCCGACCTGTCCAAGTAAGTGGTGTGTCCCCCAATTACTTCGTATCTCGTGGTCAGTCCCACTCAACTCCATCAGACGTGGGGACAGAATCTCCTGACTGCGCCGGCCGATCGTCACAATGCGGGAATGTCCATGATGCACAGTCTTGTGCCCGTCCACGTTGTACTGCCAGACATCACCCGTCCGATCCAGCTTTGCCGGAGTCAGCTGCAGCAACTTACCCGCCCTGGTTCCCGTCAGTCTCTGCGATTGCACCAGATCCCACACCAGGGTACTCACCAGCCCCTGTCCTGCTGCAATCTGCCCGTCTGTGGCTGGTTTCCGGCCAGGATTGTCGTGAGACTCAGTCCGTCCTGCCAGCAATGGTGCCACAACATGCACCAATCATCTGCTCACGGACGGCTTTCAGTGCGACCGGCCCAAACGCATCACAGGCAGTGAATCCGAACAGATCCACCAACGGCTTGACGGCTGACTTCAGACAGTGAATCTCGGACGTGGGCTTGCCGTTCTTCAGGTAGTGCCCATCGGCCCAACTGAGATACGCAGCAACCAACTCATTCACTGTCAGCCGGGAGTCAGACTCAACCGGCTTGCTTCGTTTTGCTGTGGGAGTCTCCACAGCTTGCCCGCTGACCACCTGCGCCACAATCTCAGCGTAGCGAACCCGGGATTCCTTAGAATTGTACTCACCCGGAAGAATATCCCGGCCATCGACTCGAACCCGCGCCTGCCCGCTGCTGTGGCGGAGATAACTCAGGATCGGATTAGACTTGCGTGCCATTGCGGATGCCTCTCGTTCATTTCGTGGAAAAAATTCCACGATTGAATTTGAGATTTCTCCGCACTGACGAACGCCGTCAGGTATCGTAACTGTCGATTCAGCAAGGGTTTAAGAAAAATCGGGCTAGCGGGATTTGAACCCACGACCTCTTGACCCCCAGTCAAGCGCGCTAGCCAGGCTGCGCTATAGCCCGATAAAAGACCCAAGAGATCCTATCACGAAGGCGTCGATGTCGCAAATCGATCTCTGAGATTCCCGGGAATTTGGCTGGTGCCTATCGTCACACCGCCACTCACTCAGCCCTGTCGGACCTCGCAGAGCTGACAAAACGCAGAAGAATCCGGGATTTTCACCTGTAGAACGCCCGCATCCGGGAACTTCAGCAACTCGCGTGCATTGGCTCCCACACACTGCTAACATCTCACCGCAACGATCCTTCATTCACTCCTATCGTTGCCACGAAAAAGAACCATGTTCACTGGTCTCGTCGAAGGGCAGGGTACCGTTGCAGCCATTTTTCCGCTGCCAGCCGGGCTGCGCCTGACGATCCGACCCGATCAAAACTCCCCAGTCGCCCCCTGCTTCAATGCCTCAGAAGCCAACATCGGCGACAGCATCTGTATCTCCGGTTGCTGCCTCACAGTCATTCGCCAAACCCCGGACTCACTCGACTTCGAAGCCGGGCTTGAAACACTCGCCAAAACCAATCTCGGACTGCTCACCGTCGGCAGCCGCGTCAACCTCGAACGTTCGCTGCAGGCCTCCGCGCGACTCGGTGGACACTTTGTCCAGGGACACGTCGATGGCATCGCTGAAGTCGTTGACGTGCGTCAAAACGGAGACTGGACCGATCTTTGGTTCCGCCCAGCACCGGCGCAGCACAGACTGCTGGTGCCCAAAGGTTCGGTGGCCGTGGATGGCGTCAGCCTGACCGTTGTAAGCACCGACGACGGATTGTTCTCCGTCGCACTCATACCGCATACGCTGGCCGTCACCACACTTGGACAACGCCGCTGCGGTGATCGTGTCAACATCGAAAATGATGTGCTGGGTAAGTACGTCGATCACCTGCTGGAAAGTCGGCTGGCAGGATTGTCCCTGCCCGGACTCACCTCCAACTCCCTGCCTGTGGCTTCGGCCCCGGAAAGTCCTGCCCCGCAATGAAGGACGTACAGCGTCAGACCAGAACATACCTCATGTCGCTGTTCCGGCAGCACGGCATGAACCCGCGCGGAGATCTGGGGCAGAACTTTCTGATCGATGTGAATCTGATCGAATTCGTTGTGCGGCACGCCGAACTGGGGCCTCGCGACGTGGCTCTGGAAGTCGGTACAGGCACCGGTGGGATGACGGCCTTCCTCGCCAAAGAAGCCGGACACGTCATCTCTGTTGATATCGACAAGAACATGTCGGCGATGGCCGCGGCTGCCGTTGAAGGCTGCCAGAACGTCACACTTGTCAATCGCGACATCCTGAAGAACAAAAATACGCTGGCACCGGAAATTACCGACCTGATTCGCCAGAAAGTGGCTGAACGACCACACGGGCGGCTGAAACTGGTCGCCAATCTCCCCTACAGCGTCGGTACTCCCGTCATCTCCAACCTCGTTGCGTCAGACCTGCCCTGGGAACGAATGGTGTGCACCATCCAGTGGGAACTGGCGGAAAAGATGGCGGCGGAAGGCCCCGGCCGACACTATGCAGCACTCAGTGCCTGGATCCAGTCTCAGGCCTCGGTTCGGATCCTGCGACGATTGGGCCCCAATGTGTTCTGGCCTCGCCCGAAAGTCGATTCCGCCATCGTCAGCATCTGGCGCAACCCCGCTGCCGCCGAACGCATCCATGACCGCCGTTTCTTCCAGGACTTCCTCCGCCGCATCTTCTCGCAACGCCGCAAACACCTCCGCAGCGTCCTGTCCGGCATGTATCGCAAACAACTGAATAAACCCGATGTCGACCAACTGCTGACAGAACTCAGTCTGGCTGCCGACCAGCGAGCCGAACTGATGCAGGTCGCAGATCTGATCAACCTGTCCAATGCCCTTAGAACCACCATCCAGCAGCGCGGCCTCGACCCGGATACTGATACTGACCCGGATACTGATACTGACCCAGAAATCGACACTGACACCGACCAGGAACACGACACTGAAAACTGAAGACCTCAATTCCCACCCTCGCCCACCTGAGCGGGTTCGGGTGCGAGGGGCAGGAACAACGGAACCACCACCAACAGCCCGAAGCCTGAGCCAAAGAGACTCAACTCGCAGTCCTGCTCCCAATCGCTCCTTTACGGTCGCGGCTTCTGACTGGTGACTGACAACAGATGACTGAATAACTGACAACTGACCAAGGAATGACGCAATGCAGGAACGAATCGCCTATCGCGGCCTGACATTTGATGATGTGCTGCTGGAACCCGGCTACAGCGAAGTCATGCCGTCCGACGTAGACATCAGCTCCAACCTGACTCGCGCGATCACCCTGAATGTTCCGATTGTCAGCAGTCCTATGGACACGGTCACTGAGAGTGACATGGCGATCGCGATGGCTCAACTGGGCGGCATCGGTATTATTCACAAGAACATGAGCATCGAGCAGCAGGCGATGCAGGTGGATCGCGTGAAGCGGAGCGAGCATGGGGTGATTGTCGACCCTGTAACACTGCCCCCGGAAACTCCCGTGGGCGAGGCTGCTCGGCTGATGGACGAACGCAACATCGGCGGCGTGCCGATCACTGTGAATGGCCGTCTGGTGGGCATCCTGACTCGCCGCGACCTGCGGTTTTTGGAATCGCGTGAGCGACCGGTGTCCGAAGTGATGACGAAGGACAATTTGGTAACGGCGTCTGAGGACACCAGTCTGGAGCGGGCCGAGCGGATTCTGCTGGAGAACAAAGTTGAGAAGCTGCTGCTGGTGGACGAGAATTTTCAGCTGAAGGGGCTGATCACGATCCGGGACATCGACAAGAACCTGCAGTTTCCGCGGGCGTCAAAGGATTCACGCGGTCGTTTGCGGGTTGGCGCGGCGGTCGGAGTTTTTGATCTTGAGCGAGCTGCGTCGCTGGTGCAATCCGGCGTTGACGTGCTGGTGGTGGATAGTGCACATGGGCATTCGAAGAATGTCATTGAAACAGTCAGGGAGATCAAGCGGCGTCTGGAAATCGCAGTTATTGCCGGAAATGTGGCAACGGAAGCCGGCGCGAAGGCACTGGCGGATGCCGGAGCCGATGCAGTGAAGGTGGGAATTGGTCCAGGTTCAATCTGTACCACCCGCATCATCTCAGGAATCGGTGTTCCGCAATTGTCGGCGATTTCGAATGCAGCGAGGGCCCTGTCTGGAACCGATATTCCGGTAATAGCTGATGGAGGGATTCGTTTCAGCGGGGATATTACGAAAGCTTTGGCGGCCGGTGCGTCGACGGTAATGATCGGCGGACTGCTGGCTGGGGTGGACGAAAGCCCAGGCGAGATGATTCTGTATCAGGGTCGAAGCTTCAAGCGGTACCGAGGTATGGGATCGCTGGGAGCGATGGTAAAGGGAAGCAGCGAGCGATATCGGCAGGGAACGGGTGCAGCGGATCAGACCAAACTGGTGCCGGAAGGCGTTGAGGGTCGCGTTGCATACAAGGGTGCTCTGCAGCCGCTGATGTTTCAACTCACGGGTGGGTTGCGATCCGGCATGGGTTATGTCGGGTCGCAGACGATTCGTGAGCTGCGTGAGAAGGCTCGGTTTATCGAGATTTCTCCGGCTTCAGTACGGGAGAATCATCCGCATGACATCGCGATCACACAGGAAGCCCCCAATTACTCGGTCGAACACAGTCCCAAGGACTGATGTTCTGAGGCGTGCCGTGGCCGCAGGACTTGCTGTTCTGTCGTTGCTGGCAGCCCTGCAGCCGACTGTGGCGGACGACGAATCAACGATCAGTCGACGATACAATGCGCGGCTGGAGCGATTTTTGAAGGGTGTGCACGACTGGTCTTCGTTTGAGCATGCCGGGGTGTTGTGGGAGCGTGAGCATCAGCGATCGGCTCAGGCGGGCAGTCGGCTTGCCGGTGGCCGTCCCTCGGGCGACCAGTCACAGACTCGCGATCTTCAGCAGGTGATGCAGCATACTGGCCAGCGGGTGCATGATTTTGTTGAGAACGCCACGTATCAGCAGCCGACTGAGCCTGCGGTGGACGTTTACGAGACGCGTCCGATTGCTGTTGATGGCCCCCGCATTCGGCAGGTCTCACAGACTCAGGATGAAGTTGTTCCGCAGGCCACTTCGGGCAGTCGCCTCAAGACCGACATCCGCATGATTCAGCCATCGCTCAGCTATGCTCTGAAGGACATTGATCCGCAGCAGTTGCCACAGGATTTCAACGACAAGCTGACTCGTGGCGAATACGTCGCCCGGCAGCCGAATCCGACAGTGCTGCAATGGGCTCCGACGAACTTCTATCATTATCCGCTGTATTTTGAAGATCCGGCGCTGGAGAGATATGGACACACGTATAGTCCACTTGTGCAGCCATTCGCATCTACCGGCAAATTTGCAGTGCAGCTGGTGGGACTGCCGTACCAGATGGCACTGCATCCTGTGACCAGTCGTCAGTATGCACTGGGCCATTACCGTCCGGGCGAAACCGCTCCGAAGAAGCTCTACCAGATCCCGTACAACACGGAAGCGACGCTGGTGCAGACCGCAGCAGTGATCGGATTGTTCCTGATTTTGCCATAGGCACCCCCTGCGCAACGGGAACAAATGCGCAACGGGGACACACGACCTGGCACCGAGGACCTGCACGCGCTCCATTACCGATGCGGCTGCTGATTGGTCCCCGGTGTCTGTGTCCCCGGTGTCCCCCCGTGTCCCAGTGCCATTTCACTTAGCAGGAGCGGGCGACGGCTGGGGACACACCACTCGGGACAAAACGGGGACGGACCGCAACGGGGACGCACCACTCACGCCAAGGACCGGCATTCGCTTCGTCATAACTGCGATTCCTGACTGGTCACAGGGCTGTGTCCCCGGTGTCTCCCCGGTGTCTGCTCACATTCAAGGCCTGTCGTTAAAGGCAGGACAGGCGATAGAAACGGATCAGTCTGAATTGACGCGGATGAGTAGTCTTGCGGGACGCGAAGTCCCGTACGTGGCTGGCATGTCGCACCTCGCGAACTATACACTTGTCTTCCATCCCCCACAGTGCAAGTCGCGGCTGCCGTCACACTTGAAGAAGACGAACCATGTTGGCCGCTCATTCAGAACGCAGGAAAACTCCCAAAGATTCGTTGCAGGCTCGGCCAGTCAACAGCCTTTACGCCAACACCTGATACCGGCTTGATGGATTGTCTTGTGCTGAGGCATGCAGGACGCCACGGGGACACACCAGTCGGGCGACGGCAGGGGACACACCACTCGAACCGCAACGGGGACGCACCACTCACGCCAAGGACCGGCATTCGCTCCGTCATAACTGCGACTCCTGACTGGTCACAGGGCTGTGTCCCCGGTGTCTCCGGTGTCTTAAAGAAGAGCAGGGCCCACCATTCCCAGGATCATCAAAAGCAGCACGACGACGCCACGGGCGACGACGCCACGGGGACACACCACTCGGAAGCCAGGATTCAGGCCCATTCCGTGATGGTTGCGTCAGCTGTACGGGCACCGATCACTTTTCTCCGTGCCCGCTGTGTCCCCGTGGCTGACACACACTGCACCGTGGGGTTCAGCCGTGAAAATCCCTGTTCATACGGGCGAAACCACTCTTTCCGATTGCGAGTACGAGCACGAGCGGAGGCAATTGGGACAGGTCGCGGAGGGGACACAATCATCCGGGACGCGGAGGGGACACACCGCCTCAGCCTGCCGATGCTCGTACCGTGCACAAACGAAAGCAGGAGCGACCCCGGTCAGGGAATCGCTCCTGCATTCCTGTTCAGCCGCCAGGCGGGCCAATGTCGTGCGGCTGCCCACAATCGGGTCGCAATTTGCATGCCACAGGCACAGAGACCGGGAAATTGCCCGTTTTCCGCCAGCCGGGGTATTGGATTACTCGAGTCAGTGCAGCAGAATGCTGAGCAGTTCTGCCCGGGTGCAGCAATCTGCCCCAGGTGCTCGCGTTTTTCCCGTCTGTTTTCCGTACCGCATGATGCCCACAACGGCAGCAAGGCAGTTCCCGGATGGTTTCTGGTGCAGCTGATTCCGCCTCCTCCTTTGCCTCCCTACGTACGGTACGGCCTGCCGAACTGTTGTCTCCGGCAGGCGACATGACCTGTCTCAGGGCGGCTGTGGAGAATGGAGCGGACGCGGTGTATTTCGGTCTGGAGTGTGGCTTCAACGCGCGGGCGCGCGCTGGAAATTTTTCTCTCGAATCACTCCCTGAAGCCCTCGATTTTCTGCATCTGCGCGGTGTCCGCGGCTACCTCACCCTGAACACTCTGGCGTTTTCTTCCGAACTGCCGGAACTGGAGCAGATTGTTCGGCAGATCAGTGATGCAGGAGTGGATGCGGTTTTGGTGCAGGACCTGGGTCTGGCGCGTCTGATCCGCGAAATCAGCCCGCAGCTTTCACTGCACGCGTCAACTCAGATGACGCTGTCCAGCGGCGAATGCATCGAAGCCGCCAAAGGTCTGGGAATTGAACGCGTGGTGCTTCCGCGTGAACTGTCGATTGATGAGATTCGCCAGGTGCATCAACTGACGAATATAGAGCTGGAAGTGTTTGTGCACGGGGCCCTGTGTGTGGCGTATTCCGGTCAGTGTCTGACCAGTGAATCACTGGGTGGTCGCAGTGCCAATCGCGGCCAGTGTGCACAAGCCTGTCGTCTGCCATACGAAATCATCAGCGATGGCGTGCTGCAGGATGCGGGTGCTCAGAAGTACCTGCTCAGCCCGCAGGATCTGGCGGCATTTCCATTGCTGCCCGAACTGCTGGATGCCGGAGTCACGTCGTTCAAAATTGAAGGACGTCTGAAGACACCGGAGTACGTCGCCAATATCACTCAGCAATACCGTCAGGCGCTGGATGACGCGCTGGCCGGTCGACATGCACAGTTTTCACGCCGTGATATTCAGCAGATGGAGATGTCGTTTTCGCGTGGCTTTTCACCGGGCTGGCTGCAGGGCTGCGATCATAAAATGCTGGTGCCTGCTGTCAGTTCTGCCAAGCGCGGCGTGCTGCTGGGTACAGTGGTGAACGTGCTGCGTGATGGTGTTGCGGTGCAGCTTGAATATTCCGTGCAGGCGGGCGATGGAGTGGTGTTTGAGGGTGACCGACTGTCAGGGGCAGAGCAGGGCGGTCGGGTGTATCATGTGCGTCAGAATGGCTGGCAGTTGCAGGAAGCCGTCGATACGGGAATTGTCGAGCTCAGTTTTGACCGGTCCGCCGTGGACCTGCAGCAGCTCAGACCTGGCCTGCAGGTCTGGAAAACCGACGACCCGCGTCTGAACCAGCGGTTGCGGCGAACATTTGAAGCGGCTGATCCGCAGCGGCGAGTGAAGCTGGAATTGCAGGTGCAGGCGGTCGTCGGCCAGCCGCTGCGAATTCAGGGCATGGCGGCCAACGGCAGTCGCTGTGATGTGGTTTCCGAATCGCCGCTGCAGCCGGCAGCGAAGCATCCGCTGTCAAAAGAACTGCTGCAGGAGCAGTTGGGACGACTGGGTGCTTCGGTCTTTACGCTGTCCGAACTGCAGGCCGAAATCACGGGCGAACCCATGGTGCCGCTGAGCGTGCTGGGGCGGATGCGTCGCGAGCTGCTGCAGCAACTGCAGTCCTCTTTGCCGAGACTGCAGCGACCGCTGTCGCAGCCGGCTGCGCTGGCACGCCTGCGCAACACACTGCCTCCGCTGACACCGCCCCCCGGAAACTCAGCACGCCTGATCCTGCTGTGCCGAACACTGGAACAGCTGACGACCGCACTGAAGGCCGGAGCGGATGGGCTGATCGCTGACTTTGCGGACCTGCGAGAATATCGGCAGGCTGTGCAACTGGCCCGCACCGCACAAATTCCACTGCTGCTGGCTCCGCCACGCATTCAGAAACCCGGTGAGCTGGGCCTGTTTCATATGGTGCGAAAAGCGGACCCGGACGGAGTACTCGTACGAAACCTCAGCGGGCTCGACTTCTTCCGCAGCCTCGGACTGCCTCTCACCGGCGATTACTCACTAAACGTCACCAACGAACTGACGGCCGAGTACCTGATGTCCCGCGGACTGCAGCGACTGACGCCATCCTATGACCTGAATCGTGATCAGCTTCTGGATCTGCTGCAGGTGCTTCCGCCGCAGTGGCTGGAACTTGTGATTCATCAGCACATGCCCATGTTCCATATGGAACACTGCGTGTTCTGTGCCATGCTGTCCCCAGGAACCAACAAACACAACTGTGGTCGCCCCTGCGACGTGCATCAGGTGGAACTGCGAGATCGTACGGGCATGAATCATCCGCTGACAGCCGACATCGGCTGCCGCAATACGCTGTTCAACGCGGCGCCACAAAGCTCGGCGGAAATCGTACCGGAGCTGCTGCAGGCCGGAGTTCGGCATTTTCGGATTGAATTGCTGCGCGAGACACCGGCCGAAATCGGCCGGCTGGTGGAACTGTACCGGCAACTGCTGCAGGGACACTGCACCGGTGCTCATGTCTGGCAGTCACTGCAGGCAATGAATCAGGTCGGAGTCACTCGCGGGACACTGGAACCACGCCGTAACCCGCTGGCAATTCTGTAAGAGACATGGCTGATGGCAACGCAATCGGAAATCGGCAGTCAACCTTCCGGCATGGCTCGCATCGCGATGCTGACAGGGTGGCTGCTGGCTGCCGGATTCTGTGTCTGGCTGGAGGGGACCCGAATCCTGCAGCTGGCTGCCACACCGGCCGGAATTCTCGGCTGGTTCGCCGCGTGGAACATTGACACCACGCTGCCGGCTCTGGTTCTGCTGGCCCTGCCCGGCATGTGGCTGCTGTGGCCCGTACCCGGACGCAGGCAACAAGCCCGCACTGAACCGGACTCTGGCAAATCTGCATCCGGAGCCGGCATGACAGTCCTGCTGGGATGCGTTTCACTGGCAATGAGCCTGACTGTCGGACTGCAGCAGATTCCAGTGCTGCAGACAGCCTGGTCCGACAGCGACGCGGACACGGTGTTCCTGTATCAACTGCCCCCGGCCTATCACGATGAATTCAGCTATCTGCTGCAGGCCGAAACATTCCGGGCCGGCCGACTGTCATGGCCACCGCAGACTGTCGGCGGTGATGCTTTCCACCAGATTCATGTACTGAATCGCCCTCGCACAGCCAGTCGCTATTTCCCCTGGACCGGTGTCTGGATCCTGCCGTTTTTGCTGGCCGGACTGCCGATTGCCGGACACTGGCTGGCCGGGGCACTGGCCTGCATGGTGTTCCATCGCATTCTGCGAACGGTGGTATCCGAGTGGGCGGCGAATATCGGCGGACTGCTGCTGGCACTCAGCCCAGGCCTCGCACTGTTCAGCAACCTGCTGCTGGCACATCACCCCACACTGCTGGCACTGGCCGTATTTCAGTGGGCGATGCTGAAAGTGCTCGACCACGGCCGCTGGCCACTGGCGGCAGTGGCCGGTACGGCTTTGACCTGCGCGATGCTGGGACGTCCCATGACCGCTGCCGGCTTTGCTCTGCCATGCGGACTGGCATTGCTGAAGCGACTGATCATGCCCACCAGCACTCAACAGCGCCTGGCGGCAGCCACCACCTCAATCAGCATGGCGATTCCCCTGCTGGCCGGTTTTACAGTGCTGGCCGTCATGAATCAGAATATCACGGGAAACTGGCGAGTTTCGGCGTACCAATACTACACGGACACGTGGACACCACGGCATCGTTTCGGCTTCGACAATGCACGCAGCAGTGCGGAACCCACTTCGGTTCTGGCGAAGTACGACGCATGGGCCACCAACCTGACTCCCGCTGCCGCCGCCGTCAATGTCCAGCAGAGGCTCACTGCAAGTGCCCAGTGGACGCTGGGAATCCCGGCACTGCTGCTGCTGATCCCGGCAGGACTGCCGCTGAGCCTGTCGGCTGATGAACGCAGTCGCCGCCTGCGACTGCTGCTGGCTGCGGTATTCAGCCTGCATGCTGTTCACATTCCGTACTGGTACGATGGAATTCTGCACTGGCATTATGTGTTTGAGACTGCTCCGCTGCTGCTGTTGCTGGCGGCTGCCGGGCTGCAGACCGTGCGGCACACCCTGACACAGCGTTTCAGCCGTCGGACGGCAGTGACCTGGACACTGTTGCTGCCAATTGCCTCGCTGCTGCCATCCTGGCTCAGCGCAGAATCGCTGTGGGGACCATCACGCATCAGCCTGGCGGTGTCTGAGCAGGCATATTCGCGAGTTCGCATGGCGGCCTTTCGGCAGATCGCTGCGAAGGTGGCTACCAAAGGTCCCTGCCTGCTGCTGGTGGATGAAACCGGCAGCGACCAGCAGCTCAGCTACATCATCAACCCGCCCGACTATCAGGCCCCGGCACTGATCTGTCGGCTGCCGCAGTCCCTCGCAGAGCAGCAGCAGCTGGCGGCCGCATTTCCCGACCGCCTGCTGTACACCGTGCAGGTGCAGTTGCCCGACCTGCAGATTCGACCGTGGGTAGTCCCAGCCACCCCCTAGTCGCGTTACGCTCCGCGAAAAGTGTGAAAGGTACCTCCTGCCGAGCCCGCCTGCACCACGATCACTCGCCGTCCGGCTCCTCGAGGTACGTATAACCGTTCAGGGCCTCTTCATAAAATTTTACAAACTGACCGGCCTGTGAATTGTCGATCCGATTCTCTCGCACCGCCACTTCAACCGCCACCTGCAGCCTGTTGATCAGATCCCGCCCACGGAACTGCACGTAATCCAAAACCTCACTGACAGTCTCACCCTTGATGATCGTGTCCAGAATCACGTCGCCCGTTTCGGAAATGTCCACGTGCACGGCATTCGTGTCGCCGAACAGATTATGCAGGTCACCAAGAATCTCCTGATATGCGCCAATCAGGAAGATCCCGAGATAATACGGCGATCCATCAAATTCATGCAGCATCAGCGTCCGCCGGACGTCCCGACGGTCAATGAACGTGTCAATCTTGCCATCGGAATCGCAGGTGATATCGCTAAGAACGGCGTGACGAGTCGGGCGCTGATCCAGATGATGAATCGGCATCACAGGAAACAGCTGCTTGATGGCCCACGAGTCCGGGCAGGACTGAAAGAGCGAAAAGTTGCAGAAGTAATTGTCCGACAGCAGCTTGTCCAGCCGCTCCAGTTCTTCAGGAACAAACTCCATCGCCCCCGTCAGCTGCCAGATGCGGTAACACGTGGCAAAGTACAGATTCTCGGCCAGACACCGCTGCTCAAGCGACAGATAGCCCGTGTTGAACAGCGTCATCACGGTGTCAACTGTTGTCTGAGCGTCATGGAATGTCTCAAGAGCATTCCGCTGAGTCAGACCGCGATAGCTTTGATACAGATCGTGCAGGACCTGCTCGGCGTCATCCGGCGGTGCCAGCGACGCGTCCGTGGTCTCCTCAGACCCCTGCTGCGATACCCCCAGTACCCCAAACACCAGCACACTGTGAAATGCGGAAATTGCCCGGCCACTCTCCGAAATGATGTTCGGATGCTCCACTCCCGCTTCGTCGCACACCGTCTGCATCGTGTACACGACGTCCCTGGCATACTCTTCCAGAGTATAATTCATGCTGGATTCGAAGTTGGTCTGCGAACCGTCATAGTCCACACCCAGACCGCCACCAACATCCATGTACTTCAGCCCGGCACCGCGCTTCGACAATTCGGTGTATACTCGCGCTGCCTCATTCAAGGCCGCCTTCACCTGTCGAATATTTGTAATCTGACTGCCAAGGTGGAAGTGCAGCAGAGTAAAGCAGTCCTCCATCCCACGTCGCTTCAGCTCATCCAGCGCCTGCAGGATTTCATTGGCACGCAGCCCGAACTTGGAACGATATCCACCAGAAGACTGCCACCGCCCCGCACCTCGCGCTGCCAGCTTCACACGCATCCCAATCTGCGGACGCACGTTCAGCTTCTCAGCATACTTCAGAATCAGCTCCAGCTCAGTGTACTTCTCTACGACCGGAATCACATGCCGGCCAATCTTCTGAGCCAGCAGGGCCATTTCGATGAATTCGGCATCCTTGAAGCCATTGCAGATGATCGGAGTTTCAGCTTCCGTCATCGCCACCACGGCCAGCAGCTCCGGCTTGCTGCCTGCCTCAAGCCCGAATCCGAACTCCCGCCCGTACTCCACGACCTTCTCAACAACTTCCCGCTGCTGATTCACTTTGATCGGATAGACACACGAATACTTGCCCCGGTAACTGTGCTCGCGAATCGCATCCGAAAATGCCTTGTGCAGCACATAAAGCCGGTCCCGGATAATGCCGTTGAAACGCAGCAGCACCGGCACGTCCAGCCCGCGCATCTGCAGACGTTCCACCAGGTCCTTCAGGTCAATACCGCGCGTGGTGTTCCGGTCCGGATGCACCATCACGTTGCCGCGCGAATTCACTGAAAAGTAGCCGTTACCCCAGCGAGGCACCTCGTACATTTCCGAAGCATCCACCGTCGTCCAGTGCAGGGGGGATTCGTCGATCATGCCAGGACAGGCTCCGTTCAGTCAACACGAGGGAAGAAAACAAAGACCCGCGTCACAGGAGACGCGGGCTTCAGGTCGCAGACCGCGAAAGCAGCCCCACAGACAACAGCTATCACCGGATTTCATGCAGGAAGCCGACAACAACCGGCCAATCAGGCCTTTGCCGACTTCGTCTGTCCCAGAAACCAGACGAGGAACGGACTGGCAATGTAAATCGAGCTGTAGGTACCGGCAATCGATCCGATCAGCAGACACCATGCAAAACCATGCACCCCGGATCCGCCAAACACATACAGAATCACCACCACGATAAACACCGTCACACCGGTCATCAGCGTACGGCCCAGAGTCTGATTCAGGGAGGTGTTCACGATCGCACTGGTGACCAGCGGATTCTTGCCGCGGACTTCACGAATTCGGTCAAACACCACAATCGTGTCGTTCAGCGAATAGCCCACCAGAGTCAGGAACGCTGCAATCATCGACAGATTGATGCGGAAGTCGTCGATCAGCAGCAAATCTCCCAAACCCGTGCCGGAAATCGTGCTGGCCACTGCCAGTGACCCCAGAGTAATCAGCACGTCGTGCACCAGCGACACCACTGCCGCCAGACCAAAGATCAGGTTCTGGAACCGGAACCAGATGTAGGCCGAAATCCCCAGAATGCTGAGCAGCACTGCGATCGTCGCGTCCACTCGGGTTTCCCGAGCCACTGCAGAGGCAAATGTATTCACTTCGTCAAACAGCGGGGTCGCGGAGAGCTGCTGCTGCACCGCTGACAGGGCCTGCGTCAACTGCTCGCTGGTCACATCCGGCAGCACCCGCACCGTAAAACTGCTGAACTTCTTCACAGAACGTTCAGATCCCTCCATGCCGGAACCGGCTGTTCCCTCCAGACCGATCAGGTCCCCGGAATCCGCCTTGCGAACGGCCGACAGCGCTTCCGCCACGAGGTCGGTTGCCGTCCCAAAAGCCAGCTCTTCCGTAAATTTCAGGTCTGACTCAGAGCCGTCCTTAAACTTCATGCGTGCCACTGCCGCCACACTGTTGTCGGCAGCATCAGTGACCACCAGCTTCACAGGCGAGACTTCCAGGCTGACCATTCGCAGCTTAATGGCCGAATTCCCGGAGAAGGCCTTGTTCACCCGCTCACGAACTCGGTCCTCAGCACTGACCTGAGCCTCAGCGCCTTCAGGGGAAGCCTCCCGGTCTGTCGTACGCAACCGGAAGTACTTCCCGGTCCCCTCGCCACTTTCCTCACCCACTGACAATCGCTCCAGCGCAAAGTCGTCACCGAACTCCTGCTGCAGCACTGCAGTCACGTCGTCCGTCTTCTGCGGCTCAGTCGTCTGAAACGCCACCATTGTACCGCCGGTGAAGTCGATGTCGTAGTTCTTCTCACCGCGCATTCCAAAGAACAGCAGGCCGATGGCTATCAACACACCGGAAACCGTAAACAGGTGGTTGCGGTACTTCATGAAATCCAGATTCGTTTCACCAATCGCTCGCATCATGCTGATCTGCTTCAGCAAGCCACACCGCTCCGACAGATCAAACAGCAGACGGCCTACATACAATGCCGTGTACATGCTGACCGCCAGACCGATAAACAGCGTCACGGCGAACCCGCGAATCTGATCCGTGCCGAAGTAGAACAGCACCACTGATGTCAGCAGAGTTGTCACGTTGGAGTCAAAAATTGTGATGAAGGCTTTTTCAAAACCGTTCTGAATCGCGATGCGAGTCGAAGACCCACGATCAATCTCCTCCCGCATACGCTCATAGATCAGAACGTTGGCATCCACCGCCATCCCGATCGTCAGCACCAGACCGGCAATACCCGGCAGGGTGAACGTCGCAGGAATCGCCACCATCAGCCCCACTGTCAGCACCAGATTCAGGATCAGCGAAATCACTGCAATCACACCGGCAAAACGGTAATACACCAGCATGAACACAATGACCGCCAGACCGCTGATTGCCGTCGCTGTGACACCCTTCTGCCGCACGTCGGCACCCAGAGTCGGGTCCACGGTCGCTTCACTCAGCGGCTTCGGGTCAATCGGCACTTCCAGAGCCCCGGCGTTCAGCACCGCAACCAGTTCACCAGCCTCCTCTGCTGTGAAACCACCCTGGCCACCAGAAATCTGGCCACGACTGGTAATCTGCTCGCGAATGAATGGGGCACTGTCAACGCGTCCGTCCAGCACAATCGCCAGACGACGGTTCGGCACACCATCACGCGGCACATTGCGGCCCGTCAACTGGCCAAACAAATACGCACCCGTCTGGTCAAATGCAAAGCTGACGACAATCTCGCCGTTCTGTGGATCAAAGTCGCGAACCGCAGAACGCAGATACTGGCCCGTGACCTGCTCTTCCTTCGGCGAAACCAGCAGCAGGTATTCCTGAGTGTCATAGCTTTCGACGCGACCGTTGACCTCCCGCTCAGCCTTCAACGGCCGGCTGATGACGTCCGAGTCAGTCAACAGCTTCGGTTCACCATTCTTCTCGGCCGCAGGTACCCAGCGTGCACGCACTTCGCCATTGATCACGACTTCCTTGCGAGACAGGTCGAGACCCTGCGCCAGTCGAATAATGTCGGAATCCGCACGATTCGCCACCGTGAAAAATTCCAGACTGCCCAGCCGGGTAATCCGGCGCTTGATGTCATCCACCGTCTGCGGGTCTTCACCCGGAACAATCACTTCAATACGGTCCGTACCCACCGCACGCACCGTGATTTCCTCGGTGCCCGACTGGTTAATACGGCGACTGACAGCACCCACCATCTGGTCCATCACGCTAGGAGTTATCTCTTTGCCTTCACCACGCACCTGGAACACCATGTTGGTGCCCCCGGCGAGGTCAATCCCCAGACGGAAACGCTCACTGAGCGGCTGCCCCTTCAGCAGCGACATCAAAAACGGTGAAATACCCAGCAGCAGCGTCAGAATCACCACGCCGATGCGGGAACTCCACTCAGGCAAATTCAGACTTTTTGCCACAAAACTGCCGATGACAAACGGCAGGATCAGAATCGCCAGAACCAGCAGCAGGATCACAAATCCCCCGGGCCCCGTGGCCGCCGGCGGCAGTGATTTTTCTTCTGATGTTGTGACTTCACCCGCTGCCGCAGCAGTGGTGGCGTCCGCCGGAGCAGTCACCGGGGGGGCTGCAGCCGCCGCCGGATCAGCCGGAGCGGCGGTCACAGCAGGTGGCTGAGCAGCCGCGGGAGCAGCAGCCGCGGGAGCAGCCTGTTCGGCCGCAGGAGCAGCCTGTTCGGCCGCAGGAGCCGCCTGTTCGGCCGCAGGAGCACCGGGGGCAGCAGCAGCCGGGGGCTGAGCCTGGTTGACACCAGAAGCAGCTTCAGCACCGGTTCCGGCAGCCTGCAGACACAGAATCAACAGTCCGTTCAGCAGCAATGACATCAGTGGG
>SXXK01000319.1 GCA_005791255.1 Planctomyces sp. | reverse complement strand
GAAATCCAGATTGCCTACCTGAACAACCACAAGTCAATTCGGCGGATCCGCATCAAGACGGCAGCTGACGAAGGCGGTCCGGTTGATAAGTACGTGTATCCGAACGGCAGGGCCATCATCGTGCTGGCTGAAGGTCGTCTCGTGAATCTCGGCTGTGCCACGGGGCATCCGTCATTCGTGATGAGCAACAGCTTCACCAACCAGGTGATGGCTCAGATCGCACTTTGGACGAACCCCGGCAAGTACTCGGTCGATGTGCACCTGCTGCCGAAGGAACTTGACGAAGAAGTTGCCCGCCTGCACCTCGACAAACTGGGTGCCAAACTGGAAGTGCTGACGGCCGAGCAGGCTTCCTACATTGGCGTGAAGCCGACCGGACCGTACAAGCCGGAACACTACCGCTATTGATATCAGCCACCCGGCTGCTGACGATCTGAAACCGCGTTTCCTTCCGGGAAACGCGGTTTTTTGCTTTATGAACCTCGCGGAATCCGCCGGATAGTGTGGCAGGGCTGCAGCCCGGCACGGTAGACTTTGACATAACACTGTCCCCCGTTTTTCGCCGCAGCAGGTTTCCACATGTCCTCCGCCACCCTCAGCCAGATCCCCGGCCTGTCCCGGCTGCTGCTGCAGTGTCGTCGACTTGTCCGACTGCAGGCCGTGCTCCGCGGGTCCGCTGAAACCATCGCCACCGGCTCCATCACGCTGCTGCTGGCCTGCCTGCTCGACTACCTCCTGCTGCTGCCATCCACTCCTCGACTGCTGCTGCTGCTGGTCACAATCAGCACCTGCGTCATTGTTTTCATTCGCCGACTGCTGCTGCCCGCGATCCGCACGCTCCCCGCAGAGGAACTCGGCGCCGCCGTCGACCTGCAGTTCCCCGACCTGCAGGAAGCCCTCGCCACACTCGCTTCACTCAGTCGCCCCGACATCTCACCCGACGAATCCGGCTCTGATCTGATGCGGCAGCTGCTGAAGCAGCGGACCTCGCAGAAACTTGCCCAGATCCGCCCCGGACAGGTTGTACCCGGTCAAAAAACAATCCGTCGCTCACTGCAGGCCACCGCCTGCCTGCTCGCCATCTTCCTGCCACTGACACTCTGGCCCGACAGTTCACAGCTTTTGGCACGGCGACTGCTGACTCCCTTCGCCAATCTGGCCGCTCCCACGAATCTGTGGTTTGAAATCACTCTGCCACAGCAGGTTGCCGCCGTCGGCTCCGATGTCACCTTTGCTGCCACTCCGCGCTGGCGTACTGCCACCCCAGGAACTCGCCCGCAGCAGGTCACACTCGAACTGCAGACTCAGGACGGTCGGTTCGAACAGATCAGCATGTCCTGGAATGAAGCCGAGCTGCAGTACACGACCGTCCTCAGCGATGCCCGACAATCCCTGCAGTACCGTGTCAGCGGCGGAGGTGCCTTCACCGAATGGCACACTCTGACAGTTGCTGAACCGCCGCGGATTCTTGCCGCCACGCTCACAGAAACGCCCCCCGCATGGACCCGTCGCCCCGTACAGATGGTGGATGGCATCACCGGCGAAGTCTTTGTATTCGAAGACAGCCAGATTCGCATGCAGCTGCAGTTCAATAAACCCATCGCCGATCTGCAGCTGGTCTGGCATAACTGGCAGCCACTGCCCGCTCGCACAGCCGGCAGCGGCGAAGAAATGACCCCCGGCGAAAACAATCAGCTGCTGCCCGAAGAACTTGCTGCGGCTGCCGCCGGACAGCCCATGGCCGAAACCCCGCAGCAGGCCTCCGCCGAACCTGCAGTCCCCAAACTGCAGTGGTCACCCGATCGCCTGCAGGCCGAGCTGACATTCGCTGTCTCCGGGGGCGGACGCTTCGAATTCCAGGCTCATGATGATGTCGGTCTGCCCATCAGCGAACCAGCCGACCGACGTCTGACCGCTGTGCCCGACAAACCGCCCGTGCTGCAGGCCACCGGAATCCGCGATGGCCTGGAAGTTCGACCCGATGACGTTGTTCCGCTCAACACCATCGCCACAGACGACATCGGCATCGGAATGCTGGAACTGCACTTCCGCCGCAATCAGGAAGCCTTCCGCATTCAGCCGGCTGAACCACTGGAAACAGGTGCTGAAGCCGTCGCCTTTGACTTCCGACTGGATCTCAAAACTCTCGCACTGCAGCAGGGCGATACTCTGGAACTGCGAGCTCGCACAGCCGACGAACGCCCCAGCCCGGGTCCCCAGACCGTCTGGCAGGGCCCGTGGATCCTGAAGGTGTCCGACACCGCACCGCCGATTGGACTGCAGGCACTTCAGCAGGCCGATCGCGAATTGCTTGAAGCTCTGCGGAAGCTGTCTCAGGAACTGGCACTCGATGTCGCCAAAGCCGCTCAGCTTCGCGCGAAAGCTCAACAGGACCTCAGCCAGAAAACTCGCGATGAAGTCCGCGGACTCAGTGAAAAAGAGCAGACGCAGGGCAATCACCTGCAGGATCTGGCTGAACAAACGGCCCAGCACCCGCTCATGCAGCAGCCCGCCGACAAACTGGCGGCACTGGCGCAGCAGCTGCGTCGTGAAGTGGCCGAACATTTGAATGCTGCGGCCGCTGCCGAACGCGACCCGGCTGTCCAGGATCTGCAGCAGGCAGAAAATCGCCTGCAGCAGATTCGCAACGAGCTGGATCAGTCAGCCGCTCAGATGGAACGCGCCGCAAAACTCGAACAGGACCTCGCCGAACTCAACCGACTGGCACTCGACGCAGAAAAACTGGCCGACGATTCACTGCAGCACCAGCAGCAGCGGCAGCAGGGACAGCCGGCGGCCGGACAGTCACCGGAAGATTTTCAAAAACAACTGACCGCTGAACAGCAGCGACTGCAGGGCGAACAGCAGCAACTTGATCAGCAGCTGCAGGACCTGCTGAAAAAACAACAGGAATTGCTGCAGGCCGCCCGCGAAGCTCAGCTGGACCAGGCTGCCGCACTCTCCAAACAGCTCGAACAACTGGCACAGCGACAGCAGGGCGTGGCCACAGGCGTCCAGGAAGAGGCTCGCGATGCCGGTCGTGATGCCGAACAACTGGCCGGCCAGTTGCAGCAGCTGCAGGCCGACCTGCAGACCGTCATGCAGCAGTTGAAACAGCAACCGGCCGATTCCCCGCCGCCGACAGATTCTCAGCAGCCCGACACTGCACGGCCCGATCCCGCTGCACTCGACCCCGCGGCACTCGACCAGGCCATTCGCGACCTGCGTCAGGGCAACCTGGCAGCACCGCAGCAGGCCCTGCAGCAGACCGCCGCGCAACTGGCTGAGGCCGCCCGTCAGCAGGCCCAGGGACAGCCGGGACAGCCGGACAACACGTCACCATCACCCGACAGCCCTCAGCAGCAGGCCCGGCAGCTGCAGCAGCGACTGCAGGAACTGAACCGGAAACTGCAGCAGCTGGCAGCCGAACGCACCGATCAGCCAGATACTCAGCAGCAGGCCACTGCAGCAATGTTGCAGCAACTGGATCAACTGGCCCAGGCGGCCAGCCAGCAGGCTCAGACACTGCAGCAGGACTCTGTCGTTTCGCAGGCAGCGCAGGCCGCAGCAGAACGTTCTGCCCAGCGAGCTGGTGATGCCCGACGATCGGCCGAATCCGGCCAGTTTCAACGCGCCGCAGAACAACTGAATTCTGCTGCCGAAGAGGCCGGAGAGGCCGCCGGGCAGATGAATGCTGCGGAACGTCAGGATCAGGTCGCACAACTGCAGCAGCAGCGGAATGATCTGACACGCATGGCAGACTCACTGCGCCAGATGCAGTCCAGCAATCCGACTCAGACGTTGGCCCAGCGACAGACTCAGCAGGATGTCAATCAGCAGGCTGGTGAACTGCCGCAGCAGTTGAATTCCCTGTCCGAAAGACTCAATCACCCGGCACTCGGACTGCAAAACCTTGCACGACCGTCTCAGGAGGCCGCTCAGGCAGCTCAGCAGGCAGCCGGCAGCGGGCAGCAGGCTGCAGACAGCATGCAGCAGGCTCAGCTTCAGCAGGCCGGGCAGGCCGCCGAACAGGCCGCCGGACAGCTCAGTCGAGCCGGTCAGCTGGCAGCCCAGGCCGCTCAGGGTTTGCGTGACCCTTCCAACCCGGTCCCGGAGGAAGTGGGTGACAGCATCGGGGAAGCCCTGCAGAATCTGCAGCAGGCAGCCCGGCGTATGGCCCAGGAGGACAGTCAGCAGCCGGCCGTTCCGGGGGACGCTGAAGGCTCGGGACAGTCAGGGCAACCCGGTGAATCCGGCCAGCCGGGACAACCCGGTGAAATGGGGCAACCACAGGCCGGCGAACAGCCGCAGCAGTCAGGTGCAGACGGACAGCAGTCCCGGCAGGGCCAGCAGAATGCATCGGGCGGACAACAGGACAGCAGTCAGGACAGTCGCCAGTCTCGCCAGCCAGGACCACCGGGCAGTGAACAGGGTGGCCGGCAGCCGGGGCAGAGCAGTGCTCAATCCCTCGCCGATGCCGCCAAATCACTGAAAAACGCTGCTAAGAATTCACTGCCAGCCAGGTTCGCACCCGGCCAGCTGGGGTCAGACAGCAGCCCCTCGTCATCCGATCCCGGCTCACGCGGCAATGCAGGGGTATTCGATGGCGCAGTCCCGGACGTTACTGTCAAACGCGGACAACGAAGGCAATGGGGACAACTGCAGGATCAGCTGGAGAATGATGTGAAGGATGGCGGGCGGGAAGTTCTTGACAGCGAGTATTCCGGGATGATCCGCAGCTATCGCCGCAACCTGGCTCGTTCACGCAGTACTGCTCCGGAAAGGACGTCCGGTCAGCCGTGACTACCACACCGACTTCTGACAACCTGCTGCCTGTGATGACAGCAGACCCAACTCCATCGCCCCGGCTGCTGCCAGCGATCCTGGAATCCTCACCCGACTCCCTCGTCGAATGGCTGCGCAGCGTCGGCCAGCCGGCATTCCGCGCGAAGCAGATTCGCCAGTGGCTGATTCAGCGGCGGGTCACCTCGTTTGACAGCATGAGCGATCTGCCGGCAGCGCTGCGACAGCTGCTGCAGCTCCACTTCCGTTTCTGCTCCTTCGAAATCATCAAGCATCAGATCGCCTCAGACCGCACCGAAAAACTGCTGCTGAAACTGCAGGACGGCGAACTGGTGGAATGTGTGCTGATGCGCGAACCCGATCGTCGCACCGTCTGCATCAGTACACAGGTCGGTTGCGCGATGGGCTGCGTCTTCTGCGCCAGTGGCCTGCTGGGAGTTCGTCGCAATCTGACGGCGGCCGAAATCTTCGAACAGGTTTTGGTACTGCACCGACTGCTGCAGCCGGACGAAAAAATCACCAATATCGTCGTGATGGGCATCGGCGAACCTCTGGCCAACTTCCGCTCGCTGACGGCCGCCCTCGATGTGCTGACGGCCGAAGACGGCTTTGGGCTGGGTTCCCGTCGCATCACAGTTTCCACTGTTGGCCTGCCGGAAAAGATCCGCGAGTTTGCCCGCCTTGGAGCTCAGTACAATCTCGCCATTTCACTGCACGCTCCCAACGACCACCTGCGTACCCAGATCGTACCCGTCAATCGCAACATCGGCATAGCAGACATCGTGGCCGCGGCTGAAGACTTCCATCAGCAGACCGGACGACGCGTGTCGTGGGAATATGTCCTGCTGGCCGGAGTCAACGATCAGCCGCAGCATGCCGAAGAACTGGCATCCCTGCTGCAGGGTCGCACAGCGCACGTCAACCTGATCCCCATGAATGGCGTCAGCGAACTGACTCTGACCGCACCGCGTGAGCCCCACACCCAGAAATTCCTCGACATCCTGCTGCGCCGCGGCATCCCCGCCACAGTCCGCAAACGCAAAGGCGCGGACATCGACGCCGCCTGCGGACAACTGAGGCTGAACCGCGAAAACGCAGATCAGTTGCAGACCATCGAATAGTCGCCCCACCCACCCGTGGCTCCCCCCGCAACGGTGGATCGGCGTCGGGCACCAGCCACTCCGCTCAGCTCACGCAGATCGTCGCCGACATCTGATGTGACTGTCCCGGCTGCAGCACAATCGCATGATCACCCACACACGCCGTCTCGATGCACACCATCCCGGTCCACTCGTCATCACCAAAATCCGGCATCCGACGACTTTTGTCGATCCATGGATTCCAGATCACAGTCGACAATGATCCCTGCTTGCTGACGGAAATCTTCCGCTGCAAACCCGGATCATGCAGCACCACGGTGTCCGGCGTATTCTGATACACCCGATCCGTCTCTTCTGAAAATCGTATCGCTTCACCCGTCGGCTCACACCGCTCGAGCTGCGGTACCTTGTTCATAAAGCCCGCATTTTCCAAACCAGTGATCTGCACAGCAAGAATATCCGAAACGGCAAAATACGTGTGCAGCGCTGCCTCAAATCGCTCGGCCTGCGTCACCGTCGCCGACAGCTCGCACGTCAGCTGCAGGTGCAGCTCCCTGCCAATCCCCAATTCGTACCGCACAATAAAACTGCCAATCATCGACTGCAGCAGCAGTCTGATCACACCGTCCGGCCCGGACGACGCCGTCTGCAATTGCCACTCCTGCAGCCGCGCGGTTCCATGGGCCGGCAAGGCTGAGTCCTGAGGGTGCGGGCCAAACCACGGAAAACAGATGGGTACACCACCCCGAATCGGTTTGCCGGCCTCAAACCACGAATTACCACTCAGCCACAACACCGGTCGGTGATCCGCCGGCTGCCACGCTGCCAAATGCGCGCCATGCAGAAATAACTCCGCACTGGCCAGTTCTGTCTGCACCCGAAACCGAGACATCCCGTTCGGTCCGGAATCCAACAACAGTCCCGGAACACTCGTCTTCACAACGACACTCCTCCGTTGCAACTTCAGGGGAATCCCACACCGCGGGTAAACCCGCATATCCTGGCGAACTCTTAATCGTTTGTCCAGATACGGAAAAAGCCGGCAGTTTTCACTGCCGGCTTCACAAATTCATCACCTGCTG
>SXXK01000318.1 GCA_005791255.1 Planctomyces sp. | reverse complement strand
TTGAATTTCCCCCCGGATCTGTCATTCTCCGGGCCCTTGTCTCTGTCTTCCCGTCCCCCACGCTGCCTTTCAGCGGGACTTTTGTTGCATGTCGGAATCAGTTGCCAGACGATTGGTGGACACCCGCGTCGTCGTGGAAACGCCGGAGGGTGTGGATTTTCGATTTCGGATTGCCGGTCCGGGGCAGCGGTTGTGGGCGTGGTCGATTGACAGTCTGATCAAGGTGGGGGCTCTGGCGATTCTGTGGGTGGTGCTGCTGCTGGTGGGTGCGATCGGCGGCGAGTCCGGCGTGCAGGCGATGGCGGGGGTGGCGACAATCGGCGTCTTCGTCAGCAACTGGTTTTACGGCAGTCTGTTTGAGGGGCTGATGAACGGTCAGACGCCGGGCAAGCGTCTGGCGGGTCTGCGGGTGCTCCGCTCCAATGGGACTCCGATTGACCTGCTGACGGCCACTGGACGCAATTTTTTGCGGGTGGCCGATGCGTTGCCGGTGGGATACACGGTGGGTCTGATCACCATGCTGCTGACTTCCAGGCTGCAGCGTCTGGGGGATTTGTTTTTTGACACGATGGTGGTCAGTGAGCAGCGCAGTCCGGCGGGGCGTGCTGCGGGGCTGACGAAGAACATTGAGCCTCTGCTGCGGTCCGAGTGTCCGCGGAAATTCAGTGTCCCCGAGAGGACTCTGGCGATCATCGAGCGACTGTTTGATCCGGAGCGGATCCTGTCGGAGGGGCGTCGCGAGGAAATCGCGAAACCGCTCAGTGAAGCATTGCGAAGTCGACTGGGCTGGAGCGAACCGTGGAAGACGGATGGCAACCAGTACGAGTTCTTTCAGAAGCAGGGCTACAGGCATACTCAGTTTCTGCTGCGGGTACTGAAGACCTTTGCGGTGGACGCCGGTCCCGGGGGGCAGCGATGAATCGCGAGCGATTTATTCGTGACCGGCGGGCCGACTGGGGGCGTTTCGAGCAGCTGCTGGGGACCATGCAGCATTTGCCTGAGCGTCAGTGGCAGGCGGTGCAGGTGGCGGAGCTGGCGCGGCTGTATCGATCCGTCTGCTATGATCTGTCTCTGGTGCAGTCGCGGGAATGGGGCAGTCGGCTGGAGGAGTATCTGAACGATCTGGTGGCGGGCGGGCACAACTGCCTGTATCGGACTCCGCCGACTTCACTGGCTTCCATCCTCGAATTTATTGCTCTTGGGTTTCCGCGTCTGCTGCGTCGCCGCTGGCGAGCTTTTGCGCTGTCGACGGCATTGTTTCTGCTGCCATTTTTGGTGGGGACTCTCGTCGGTGCGACTCGACCGGATCTGGCGGTGCTGGTGGCCGGTGAGGAACAGTTGCAGCAGGCCACTGAAAGTTACAGTCGCCAGTTGTATACTTCGACGGACGAGCGTTATACGGGCGAACGCAGTTTCATGTTCGGCTTTTATGTGAACAACAACACGGGGATTGCCTTTCAGGCATTTTCTCTGGGAGCTTTGGCGGGAATCGGTACCTGCTATGTGCTGCTGTCGAATGGGATTTCGATTGGTCTGGTGCAGGGAGCGATGTTGTCGAAGGGTGGAGCGACAGCGGTGAATTTCACCAGCTTCGTGATTACTCATGGTTCGCTCGAACTGACGGCGATTGTGATTTCGGGTGCCGCCGGTTTTGTGCTGGCGCAGTCGTTGCTGCTGCCTGGCGAGCGGACTCGTATGGAATCGCTGCGACATCATGGTCGGGAATCGCTGCAGCTGGTGCTGGGTGCGGGGGTGATGCTGTTTGGAGCGGCGTTGCTGGAGGGCTATTTTTCGCCTCTGCCGATTGCTCCTGCTTTCAAGTACTCCGCGGGGGCTCTGGCGTGGCTGCTGGTGGGATTGTGGCTGGGTCTGGCGGGTCGTGATCGGGGGCTGGCAGAGGATTCAGCGAGGAGTGCTGAGTCATGAGGGTGGAGGACTGTACTGTTTCGGTGGAGCGTCGATCGCTGCAGGCCTGTGTGGACCTGGCGATTGTGTTTGTGCGTGATTCGGCTGAAGCGATGCTCAGGCTCTGGCTGTTGTGTGCCGTGCCGGCATGTGTGCTGGTGTGGGTGCTGAGTTCCTGGCTGACGGACATGCTGATACCGTCGATTCTGATTTTTCTGTTTTTCAGTGCGGTGTTGAATGCGCTGCTGGCGGCGGCGATTGGACCGCGGGTGTTTGGCGAGGAACTGTCGGTGCGGGGGGCAATTCGTGCGTTTCGCAGGCGATTCTGGGCGTGGCTGTTACTGACATCGCTGGTGCGATTTTTTCAGTTTCTGTCCGGTTTTTGTTTTGTGCTGCCGGGATTGTTTGTGACGGCGTACACGGCGTATTTGCCGGAGGTGTTGTTTTTGGAGCAGGCGAAGCTGAAAGCGGTGCAGCCGCGTTTGACGTGGCTGGCAGGCAGCGGGGGGTATGGTCGCAGTCTGAAAAGTCTGGCGTGGCTGTTGTTTGCGTGGATGTCGGCATCGGCCGGGATTTTTCTGCTGCTGGATCTGACGTCATCAACGGTGCTGAATCGGCCGATTTTTGTGCAGATTTTGATGGAGGGATCGACGGAGTTTGCGGATTTGTTTCTGCAGCTGACTCATGATGATCCGGTGTTTTTGACTCTGTTGCAGCTGTGCGTCTGGATTCCGCTGCCGGTGGTTCGGACGGCTGTGTTTTTCTGTTATCTGGATCGGCGTATTCGGGCGGAGTGCTGGGATTTGCAGGTGATGTTTCGGGCTGAGGCCGTGCGGCTGGGGGAACTGAGCTGATGTGCGTGCTGCGTCGACTGCTGCTGCGTGGATTGTTGCTGGGGCTGGTGCTGCTGTCTGCAGTGGTACCGGTGTCGGGGGCGGTCTTTGTGCGTGGTCAGGTCGACGAATTTTCGCCGCTGACGGACGAGCAGATTGAGTCGGCTGGTCAGCAGGTGCTGGAGGCGACTGAGTTTCGTTCGCTGCGGCGGCGGGTGCTGGAGCAGGCGGAACTGCAGGCGCGGGACAGGCAGAACAGTTTTCTGGTGCGCAGTCTGGATTGGCTGGGTGGTAAGGTGCGCGGTGGCCTGAATCGGGTGGGAGATTTTTTTGAGTGGCTCTGGTCAGGGTTGTGGGGCAAGCCTCGACCCAATTCGCCCGCCACAACTCCGGCGGGGGCTGGTGAGGGCTGGTTTTCAAGGGTGTTCAGCGGGGACTGGGCTGGGGCTTTTGAGGGCATGTCGGCTCTGGCCAGGCTCCTGGTGATTTTGCTGCTGGTGGTGGCGGTGGGTTTATTGTCACTGCTGATTGCGCGAATCGTACGGGGGCGGGACCGGCAGCGGGCTTTGCGGGGGTTGTTTTCGGGAGCGGGCGATGACCTGCTGAGTGACCTGCAGAGTCCGCCAGGAGAATTGCCGGCGACGACCTACGAGGGGCGGGCTCGACAGCTTGCGTCCGAGGGCAATTATCGCGCAGCGATTCGGGAGTTATTACTGGGAAGTATGGCGTGGATTGAGCGTGCGGGACTGATTCGGTATCGGCGGGGTCTGACAAATCGGGATTACGTGCGGAGTGTTTGGCGACGATTGCAGCAGCGTGAGGCGTATTTGACGACGGCCGGTCAGTTTGAGCTGGTGTATTTTGGTCGTCGGGCGGCGACAGTTGAGATGTTTGAGCGATGTCTGGGGGAATTTGAGGGGGCCTTCCGTGAAGAAGAAACGCAGACTGCAGCGGTCTGATCGGATCTGGGCGGGAGCGGCGTTGCTGCTGGTGCTGCTGCAGTTCTGGTGGCTGCCCGGTGAAGACGGCTCAGCTGCGGATTCGTACAGCACCACAGTGGACGGCAAGCTGGCTTTGTACCGGCTGGCGTCGCGATTGTTTCCGCGTGTGGAGCGTGAGGCTCAGCGGATGCTTCCTGAGGAAAATTGTGTGCTGCTGGTGCTGGGGCCGGATGTGTATCCGACGAAGCAGCAGCAGTCAGAGCTGGCGGGGTGGGTGCGCGGGGGCGGTTGTCTGGTGTTTGCTCCGAATCTGCGACAGCCGCACCTGGAACTGCGTGAGCTGGGGATTTCGATTGGTGCGTTTCAGGGGGCAGTGAGTGACGACGGCAGTGCGTTGGCTGTGGAGGCAACTGAGGACTTGGGACAGTTGCGCAAGCTGAATGAAGCGCAGAAGCAGGCGCAGCAGCGATCGACTCCTTCGGTCAGTCCGCCGGTGCCGGCGCTGGGGGCTGAGCAGCTGGACCGGTCGGCCGACATCAGGTCGGTGCCTGTGAGCGTGAATAATGAGCTGAGTGGTGGCGCTGTCACGTTCAGGACTCGGTCCAGTGTCAATGCTCCGTCCGGACTGAAATCTCAGCCGCTGGTGACTGCTGCCGTGTTCGGGGATCAGGTGCTGGAGGTCCAGGTTGGCTATGGTCGGGTGCTGATCTGTGCCAGTCCGGATTTGTTTTCCAACAGGACTCTGCTGGACACAGCGGCGCAGCGACTGGCTGTGCGACTGCTGGAACGCGCGAAAATGCGCATTCCGAATGACGGGCAGGAGTACTGGCAGCCGGAGTTTAACCACAATCGCATCGAGTTGAGTGAATACTTCAATGCAGCGGATTCGTATCGCAGCACCGGTGTACTGCTCAGCCCGGCGATGCGGATTGGTACGCTGCAGCTGCTGCTGGTGGCGATCCTGTCGATCTGGCTGGCGTTTCATCGGTTTGGTCCGACGCTGGCTGCCCAGGTGGCTCCGCGTCGCAGTCTGACGGAGAGTGCTGAGGCGATTGGTAATCTGCAGTATCGGTTGCCGGACGGTGGACCGCTGGTGGGCAGTTATCTGGGATATCTGCAGGGTTTGCTGCGGAAGCGTTTTGGGGCTCAGTTAAGGCTGGATGATGCTGCGGCATTGGCGCGGCGGACGGGTTTGGATGAGGATCTGATTCGGACTGAGCTGGGGCGGGCGATGAAGCTGGCGGGTCAGCCGCGGACGACGATTGCCGCGGCGGCATCGATGGTGCGATGGCTGTGTCGGCTGCAGAGTCGGCTGTAGTGGCGGGGCGTGTGGCGGACTGAGAAATTTGGGTTGTGGGTTGAGGGTTTGCACAGGGGAGCGAGGGTGTTATGGAACTGCAGCGGGTACAGGGTTTGTTCGAGTCGATTCTTGAGCAGGTGGGGCGTGTGGTGGTGGGCCAGCAGGAGCTGGTTGAGGGGGTGGTGCTGGCCTTGTTTGCGGAGGGCAGTGTGCTGATCGAGGGGCCTCCGGGGTTGGGCAAGACGCTGCTGGTGAACGTATTGTCAAAGACGGTGTCGTGTCAGTTTCGCCGCGTCCAGTTTACTCCGGACCTGATGCCATCGGATTTGACGGGGCACAGTATTTATGACATGCGGAAGCAGGAGTTTTCGTTTAATCCGGGACCGGTTTTCACGAATCTGCTGCTGACGGATGAGATCAACCGGTCGCCTCCGAAAACGCAGTCGGCGCTGCTGGAGGTGATGCAGGAGCAGCAGGTCAGTGTGGACGGAACGACGCATATGTTGCAGCGTCCGTTTCTGGTGATTGCGACTCAGAATCCGATTGAGCATGAGGGGACGTATCCGCTGCCGGAAGCTCAGGTGGACCGTTTCATGTTCAAGCTGCTGGTGGATTACCCGGCGGCGGCGGACGAGGTGCAGATCCTGGGGCATTATGCGGCCGGTCGGGATACTCGGCGACTGGCCGATTTCAACCTGCAGACAGTATTGCGGGCGGAAGATGTGCTGGAGATCCAGCAGACTGTGAAGAGTGTGATCGTGGAGCCGAAGCTGTTGACGTATATTGTGGCGATTCTCAATGCCTGTCGCACGTGGGGAGCAGTCACGATTGGTCCCAGTCCTCGAGCGGGTGTGAACATGCTGATTGCTGCGCGGACTTTGGCGGCCTGTCGGGGCCGCGACTTTGTGACTCCGGATGACATCAAGGAACTGGCTCCGTGGATTCTGCGGCATCGACTGCGGCTGCGACCTGAGGCGGAGCTGGAGGGCACGACGACGGATGAAACGATCCAGGCGATTCTGGAAAGCGTGGAGGCTCCGAAGTCATGATCCCGTCGCGGCGGCTGGTGTTGCTGGTGGCGTTTCTCAGTGTGCCGCTGCTGTTGTCCGGATTGAATCGGACGACGGCGGATGTGGCGTTGCTGGCGAATCTGCTGCTGCTGGGTGTGGCGTTGCTGGACCTGCTGATCAGTGCAGCGCCGGACGACGTGGAGATTGAGCGTCGGATTTCGGATGTGCTGAGTCTGGGCGCGGACAATCCGGCAGTTCTGCAGGTACGAAATCTGTCGGCGTATCCGCTGGAGATTGAATTGCACGACGATCCGGGGCCGTTGTGTACGGTGGATCGACTGCCGCAGACCCTGGAACTGTCAGCGGGGAAGTCTGGTGAGGTGGCCTATGTCGTGCGGCCGAATCGTCGCGGCGCTGCGGTCATGCCTGCTGTGTATCTGCGATTTCCGACTCGTCTGGGTTTGTGGATGCGTCAGCAGCAGCGGCCGCTGGCGACACCGATTCGCATTTACCCGGACATTCGAGCGGTGTATCGGTATGAACTGCTGGCGCGGCAGAATCGGCTGTCGGAGATTGGCGTGCGGATGGTGCGGATGCCCGGGCAGGGGCGTGAGTTTGAGCGACTGCGGGAGTATCGGTACGGGGATGAGATTCGGCAGGTGGACTGGAAGGCGACTTCGCGTCAGCGGCAGCTGGTCAGTCGCGAATTCAATACGGAGCGGAATCAGAACATTGTGATCATGGTCGACTGTGGTCGGTTCATGAAGAACGAGTCGGAGGGGATTTCGTATCTGGACCTGGCTCTGAATTCCGCGATTATGCTGAGCTACATCGCGCTGGGGCAGGGCGACAATGTTTCGCTGCTGGCCTTTTCATCAAAGATTGAGCGATTTGTACGACCTGTGCGTGGCAAGCCCGGTATTCAGCAGATTCTGAGGTCGACCTATGACATCCAGGCGTCAGCGGGGGTTTCTGACTACAGTCTGGCGCTGGAACATCTGACGATGGTACAGCGAAAGCGGGCTTTGGTGGTGTTGATCACGTTTGTGACGGACGAGCTGCAATTGAAAGTGATTGCTGACAGTCTGCGATTGCGCAGTCTGCCATATCTGCCGTTGGTGGTTCTGTTGCAGGATGATGGATTGCAGGCTCTGGCCAGCCGGATTCCGGGAACCGATCTGGAGGCTTGTCATACGGCGGCAGCTGCTCAGATTTTAAGCGGTCAGACTCATCAGGCTGCGATTTTGCGGGAATCGGGGGTGATGTTGATTGAGACATCACCGCGGCTGTTGACGGAGCGGATGATCAACGAGTATCTGAGCATCAAGGCGCGGAATCTGATGTAGAGTTGTCTGTGTGTTGGATTCACGTGCAGCCGCGATGGTCACGGGTGAAACGCAGGGGTGTGGTTTTGAACCACGAATGGACACGAATGGACACGACTTGCTGTAGCGTGGGCTTTCCAGTCCGAGTTCTGTCCTGAAGGGGCTTCGTGGCGGGTCGTTTTGAACCACGAATGGACACGAATGGGCACGACTTCATGTAGCTCGTGCTTTCCAGCCCGAGATCTGTCGTGAAGGGGCTTCGCGAGGGTCGTTTTGAACCACGAATGAACACGAATGGACACGACTTGCTGTAGCGTGGGCTTTCCAGTCCGAGTTCTGTCCGGCAGCGTCCTCGGGGGCCAGCCACAGGGCGGTAGCGGTGTCCTGCCCGGTGATCAGTCTCGCGCGAAGCCACGTATGGTACTGCAGCCGGCTTACCGCGGGATGTGCTGAGGGCGAACCTGCGATTGATGAGCCGCAACAGGGTGGTGGGAAGGGTTGGTGTCCGTGTCGATGCCTCGAGAACTTTAGCGACCGGTGCCCCTCGTGGATGGCTCCGGGTTGTGTCAGAACAAATCTGCTGGTTGTGATGTTTCCGCAGGCTGTAGTGATTGAAACGAATGTTAGGTCACCTCCGAGGTGCCGAGTTGCGGGGCCAGCCAGCGGGGCCACCCAGTCGGGCCATCCAATTAAGTGGGGTTAGCATGCACTGGGGCCATGCACTGGGGCCAGCCAATGCAGTGAGATTATTGGTTTCGGTCCGAGCCAGGCATCTGTGGGTGGCCCCGGGGGCGTTGACCGGGACCTGCCGCCGTTGGCGGGTGCTCGCCCTGACCGGATTCGCAGCGACGAAGCCGTAATTCTTCAGCAGCACCGGCATAGACGGTGCCGGTGGGAAGGTTTACCGAGCTTACCTGACCGGTAGTTGCGATACGACCCGCGCCACACATTCGTCAGACACGACAGGGTTGGAAAATCCGTCGGTGCTGCTGCATCCATTATGACCGGACAAACCGTTGTCCGATGAATTTCCGTGGAAGCCGATTCCAGCAATACAGCCGGACGGTTCCACGGGGAAGCAGTCTTGCTAAGGCAAACTGCAGAACAACCAGTCAGGGCAGGGCCTGTTCCCACACAGTGCCCGAAATAACAGGAATGGTCCGGTGAAACGGTCCACAAGCGAATTTTTCCGGCGGGCGATTGCGTCCGCTGTCTCTGCCACAACCTTCGTCCGTCTGCTGCCGCTGGTGCTCTTGAGCACCGTGGCCAGCGAGCCTCTGAGGGCAACCGATTCGTTCACCGAGTCGTGGAATCTGATGCGGCAGGACGAGCAGACTGCGGGGACGGCGGGCAGCTACCTCGACGAGATTCGACGTCGCCAGGATGGTCTGCCGGTGTCTGACCGATTTCTGCTGGAGGAATCTGATCGGCAGTCGGACGATAACCGAACTGCTTCGGGCGTTCCCGCTGCCAGAATTGATCGTCTGTTCCGTGAGGAAGCATCGCGCTGGGTCACTGTGTCTGCCGCTGCCGATTCCACCGCTCAGACTGCGACTCCCGCAGCGGCGCCGGATGCTGCTGCCGCAGCCGAATCGGCTCTGAAAACTCCCGCGATCGGCGACCCTGCCCGCATCTTCAGAACTCAAGCCGCCGACACCTGGCAGTTGCTGCCCAATGGTCTGTTGTACCACACCTACCTCGCGGGGCCCAAAGAACCTCGCCTGCAGATGGTGTATTCGCGGGACACGAAGAACGGGCGAAATGTTGGCGATGCGACTCTGGGTGGTCGTGCCGGGCTGTTTCGCATCACCGATTCTTCAGGTGATGCGTTTCAGTTGGACGTGGACGGAGCGGTGTTTGCCAGAATTCTGCCGTCGGAACCCAGCACAGCACTGGAAGGTTCGGATTATCGCGTCGGCCTGTTCGGGACGTGGAAGCGGGATACGACTGCCTTCAAGCTGGGGTATGCTCATATCAGCAGTCACATTGGTGATGAGTTTCTGGAGATGAACCCGGGCATGGTGCACGTCAATTACGTACGAGACTCGCTGGTGGCCGGCATCAGCCAGGAACTTACGGATGCGCATCGCGTTTATGCAGAAATCGGTTACGCGGCGGTGGCCGGCGGTGCAGAGCCACTGGAGGGGCAAGTGGGGGCCGAGTGGACTCCGCGTGCCGAAGACCCCTGGACCGGAGCTCCGTTTGTGGCTGTGAACGGGATTTTCCGCGAAGAGCAGGGGAGCAATGTCGGGTTGAACAGCACGGCTGGCTGGGGCTGGCAGGGGCCAAAATCGGGCCGCCGTTTGCGTGTGGGAGGCAACTGGTACAACGGCCCATCACTGCAGTATTCCTTCGTCAACCGCTGGGAGAACCTTGTCGGTGGTGGCATCTGGCTGGACTTCTGAAGATGTGACAGCGTGCAGCGCGGCTGTGGCTGCGGGTGAAACGCAGGGGATGGTTTTGAACCACGAATGGACACGAATAACCACGAATTCGTGCAGCGCGGGTGTGGCTGCGGGTCAAACGCAGGGGTGTGTTTTTGAACCACGAATGGACACGAATAACCACGAATTCGTGCAGCGCGGGTGTGGCTGCGGGTCAAACGCAGGGGTGTGTTTTTGAACCACGAATGGACACGAATAACCACGAATTCGTG
>SXXK01000317.1 GCA_005791255.1 Planctomyces sp. | reverse complement strand
TACTGCCAAAGCAAACGGGGCAGCTTCCGAAAGGAAGTTGCCCCGTGCAGTTTAAGACCTTTGCAGTCGTTTGCAGACCTTCGCAGGCCGAAATCAGCCTTCCTGCTGCTCGCGATATGCGAAGCACATGCGGATCAGATGGGCCACATTGTCCGCTCGCATTTTGTCGTTGATGCGAGCTCTGTGGGCCTCTACGGTTTTGGTGCTGACGTCCAGTTCCGCGGCAATTTCGCGGCTGGACAGTCCGTCCACAACCATATCCAGAACCTGACGCTCACGACCGGTCAGACGGTTGATGCTTTCTTCCGTCTCTTCCAGTTCGTCTGCGTACTGATCTCCATCCACTTCGTAGAAGAAGGCGTAGGCCCGCGACACTGCGTCGGCCATTTCTTCAACACGAACTGGCTTGCACAGGAAATCGAAAGCTCCGTTCTTCATCGCACGCACGGCCATCGGCACGTCGGCATGTCCGGAAATCATCACGATCGGCAGGTCAAAATTGTCCGCAGCCAGCTTTTCCTGCAATTCCAGACCGGTCATCCCAGGCAGTCGCAGGTCCAGAATCAGGACTCCCGGAACCGGATCCCGGTAATCCCGATAAAATTCCATCGCCGTCATGTAATCGCGAACTTCAAGCTTGTGCCCCTGCAGCGATTCTACAAGGGTGGCTCGCACTTCCTGATCGTCCTCCACCAGGAAGACTGTGAAGGGCTTGCGTTTCTTTGGTTGTTCGAACTCAGTCGGAGGAGGTGCTTTCTTTTCCGTCTTTCTGAGTCCACGTCGTTTTCGCTGCATGAAAACTTCTCCAGTTGTGGTCCTGCAGGACGCAGAACCGTGGGGTAGAGGGGGGAATCCCAGCCGCCCCGGAGTCGGGACATCGTCGGCATGCCCCATTGGCGCGCCGCGCTGCACATGACATACTGTGACATCCGGAAACCAAATTGCCACCACGCAATCCCCGCACGGGCAAATTCTCGTGAAAATGCGATTCGGTCGTCCTTATATTTTAACGGGGGATTTCCCGCAGAAAAATCGATCACCCGGGGTGCGTCACGATCCGCCCTGCTCCAGAAAAACCACCCACCAATGCCGGAACTCGCTTTTTTTTCCAGCGATGCAACACCCGCCCCGGTTGCTTTCCACGATCAGACACAGCAGAATTCATTAACCGCCGGCCTCGCAAGTCGACCACCGCTCAGCTTCAAAACGAATTTCGACTACCGTATGCTTCGCAGACTGATCGAGTGTTCAGCTTTCATGGTGTTTCTCACTGCTCTCACCGGGCCAGGACGGCTTGCGTCCACCGCCGGTGCAGCACCACCGGATCAGCGAACTCAGGCCGCCATCCAGCAATCCCTGGACTATCTCGTCTCACTGCAGAAGCGTCAGGGGTACTGGGAAGCCAACCAGGGACAGTATCGTGTTGCCATGACGGCTCTGGCCGGAACAGCCATGCTGGCAGAAGGGTCCACTGCAACGTCCGGACGCTACGCCAAACCGATTCGACTGGCAGTTGACTATCTGTTGTCCATGAGCCGCCCGAATGGCCTGATCGGATATCGCGAGGATTTCCATTACACTTACGGGCATGGGTATTCCATGGTATTCCTCAGTCAGGTGTACGGTGAGGAGGAGGACGAGCGGCGGCGTGAGGAGTTACGGGGGGTGCTCACAAAGGCTGTCCAGTTCTGCGCGGACGCGCAGACCAGTCGCGGCGGCTGGGGATACGTGTCCGCCTCTGAAGGCAATGATTTCGACGAAGGCTCCACCTGCATCACTCAGGTGCAGGGCCTGCGGGCCTGTCGCAATGCCGGCATTCCGGTGTCCAAAGAGATCATCGATCGGGCGAAAAAGTACATTGAGGAGTGTACAACCAGCGAAGGTGGAGTGCAGTACAGCATCCGCGGCGGCGGTGCCCGGGCACCCATCACCGCCGCTGCCCTGGCCGCCATGTTCAACGCGGGCGAATACGACACGGAAGTGACGAAACGCATGCGGGAATACTGTCGCCAAAGAATCTGGCCTGAACGCAGCGTATCGGCCACGGACGGCTTCTGGCATTACATGCACTTCTACTTCGCTCAGGTCGTGTATCGCACGGGCGGAGATGACTGGAACCGGTATCGCGGGGAACTGCACGAAAAACTGCTGCAGGAAATGCAGCAGGGAGGAGGCTGGTCCGACCAGCAGGTCGGCCCCGTCTACGTGACCGCCGTCAACTGCATTATGCTGCAGCTGGATCGCGGTTTTCTGCCGATCTATCAGCGCTAGGAACTGTTTATGACTGCACAACATTCTTTGATCCTGCTGACGATCTGCACACTGGCTGCTGGCTGCTCTGACAGTTCCGACCAGCCCGTGGCACAAACGTCAGCGCCGGCTGCCGCTGCAGCGACTGACTCCGCAGCGACGGCAGCCACGGGCGCAGCGACGGCAGCCCCGGGCACTGTCCCACAGTCTCAGCCGGCAAAGGAATTTCGTCCGCTGGCACTCAGCGGGCTTGGTACAACACAGGCCAAAGCCGGGTCAGCCGGCAGTCAGATGACGGCCAGCCAGAAGATTCAGTCCGTCATTGCTCGCCTGCAACCCATGCAGATCCTGCTGGGCAAATGGCGCGGGACGACGCGACGTGAATACGACAGCTTCAAGGCTGTGGACAGCCACGAATGGGTGTGGGATCTGCGGACAAATCCTGAACAGCCCGCACTTGTGATGGCGTCCGACAAAAGTCCCTATCTTCGCAGCAGTCGGCTGTCCTGGGACATCGCCGCCGGAAAGTTCATTCTGACCGGACAGGATGCCGAGGGTCGCGAGCGTCGATTTTCCGGCGAATTCACCGAAGCGCCCCATGAAATCACCGGCAGCGATGACAAACAGCATCGCATCTTCCGACTGGAACTCAGCGAAGACGCGGCGGACTCCGGTGAGCAATGGCAGCTTGCCATCGCTCAGCAGGAAAACAATCGGTATTTGCTGGAGGTGGGTAAACGCCGCGGGAAAGCCGATTTTGCCCGCTTCGACACCGTGTCCACCCAGCGCGACGGCACATCCTTCGCCCTCAGTGACACCGACTACGCCGAACGCACCTGCATCATTTCCGAGGGGCTTGGAACCACGGAAGTCACCTGGAAAGGTCGTTCTTACTGGGTCTGCTGTTCCGGCTGCAAAGCCGCGTTTGACGAAGATCCCGAGACCTGGATCGCCCGGGCTGCTGAGCGAGCCAAAGAACAGAAATGAAGGCCGTTGCTGCAATTGACATCGGTAACACCCGAGCCAAGTTCGGACTCATCTCCGATCCCGCTCTCGGACCGGTGGGGCACGTCACAGCCACGGTACTGGAACAGGGCCAGTCGCTGCCGGACCAGCTGCTGGCATGGTGGCACAACTCAGCCGTCGGCCGCGCCTGTTCCTGCGTGATCGCCGGCAGTGACCCGGACTGCCGCGATCAGTTGCTGCAGCACTGGCCGGCCGCTCTGCCGAAACCACTGGTGATTCGCTCCGGAGCCCAGATCCCGGTCACCGCCGACGTCGATTATCCCTCGAAGGTGGGGATTGACCGGCTGCTGAATGCCTACGCAGCCCAGTTCCTGCTGGCGCCAAATCAGGCTGCCATCATTGTGGATTCCGGTACTGCCACGACCGTGGATCTGGTAACGCCTGGGCCCGTTTTTCGGGGTGGCAGCATTCTTCCCGGACTTCGACTTTCTGCTCGCGCACTGCACGACTACACCGCTCGCCTGCCACTTGTGGATGTTGATGAATCACTCGTGCAACTGCCCTCAGTACCTGGTCGCAACACTGAGGATGCCATTATGGCCGGTCTGTTTCTCGGTCAGCTGGGCGCTGTGCGTGAAATTGTCACAGGCCTGCAGAACGCGCTGCGCGATATTGCACCGCAGTGCGGTCTGCCACGACTGATCATCAGTGGCGGTGGCGGGCGGCAGCTGACCAGTCACCTGCCGGACGCTCACTACGCCGACAGCCTCGCACTGCACGGGCTTGCGTGGCTGGCACACCAGCAGGGAGCGGCCGACAGGCACGTGTGCGAGATCAGTTCTCACTGACGTTCAGCGATTGCGGCATACTTTGGTGCCGCCGTGTGCGCCAGGCGGTTCCGCAGCGAGTCGGACAGCAGCCCCACGCGATTCCACGGCTGCAGCTCGTCACGAATCCGTGAAAACACAGCTGCCGAATCGTCTCCTGCCCCGCGATGGTGACACAGCAGATAACAGCGTTCCGCCGCTGCCCGCATGTTTGTATCGGCCGTCTGCAGGAACCCCCGGGGCCAGTGCCCGGGATCCGCCGCCAGCTGCTTCTCAAACTCAATCGCTGCCATGAAATACCAGGCCGCGAATCCACAGAACAGTCGAAAATCCGGCATCGCCCGATAACACCCGCCCGTCAGCAGATCCAGCCAGCGGACTTCCCGGGCGACATCCTCACCGTAGCACTGCAGGGCCAACTGGCAGCGATCACCGTCCTGCAGCAGAGCCTCCGCCACCCGCAGCACACCACTCAAAGCGTGCGCGATGCCGCTGCTGTGCAACGGATCCACAAATCCATAGGCCACAGGCAGCAAAACCCAGCCCGGGCCGACAGCATCCCGCCGACAACGGCTCAGCCTCCGCTGAAATCCCATGCCTGCAGACGGCGCCCGGCACTCCCAGTCACCAAACAACCCGGACAGGGACGGATATCGCTGCAGCGTTCGACGAAAGTACTCCGCCGCCGTCACAGCCCCGTCAGATCCACCCGCAATCGCCACCTGCCCCGTCCCCGTCAGCCACTCCGGCTCCACCAGACCGACACTGGTCGTCCCGTTGTCCATCCGCAGCATCCAGCACCAGCCCGTATCCAGCAGATGATGCTGCGCAGCATCGTCACCGCAGAATGGATCGTCTGCGGACGCTGCCTCCCGAAATCCTCGCACACCCTCAAAGTGCCCGTAGACAGCGGCGGTCCGAGTTCGCATCCAGTCGTCGTCAAATGGATTGCCCACCTGCTGCGACACCGCCTGACCCGCCCCCGTGGCATCCACCAGCCAGCGACAGCGAATCTCAGACCGCTCTGCTGCCACGCTGTCCACCGACTGCAGCTGCACCGTCCACACACCACTGAACCGATCAAAACACGATTCACCCAGCAGCGTCCCCTCTCGCAACACCGCACCGGCATCCCGCGCACAACCCATCAGATGCTGATCCACAGAACTGCGCAACCAGTGAGTATCGCTCCAATGATCAGCTGAACTGGCCGCCGCCAGCAGCGAGTGGTCGTGATTCGGCGAATCCTGGAACGTTTGGCCACTGTGGTGACGGTAGTAACTGAATCCCCGCTTCTTCCCGCACACAACGTCCGGAAACGCCCGCTTCCACGTGCCCCAGCAGGCCAGTGGTGCCAGTTCCCGCAGATCAAATCGATCTGCCAGATGCGCCAGCAGAAAATCGGCCGTCGGAGTCGAACTCTCTCCGATCGCAAAGCGCGGGTGATGCTGACGATCCACAATCAGCACCGACCGGCCATGGCGAGCCAGAATCCAGCCCAGCAGACTTCCCGAAAACCCGGATCCCGCAATCACCACATCAAACCACACATCCATCCCCCCCTCCAGCATCGGCTCAATCCACAAACAGGAACTGATTGCCCGCCAGCAGCGTGCGGCACAAGGTCGCCCAGCACTGCAGCCGCCGCTCACGCTCGTCAGCAATACCAGACAGTGAACTGGCAACCTGCTGCAGAAACGTCAGTGCCTCCGTCCGCTCTGCCGGCGTTGCCGCTCGCCCATAAATCACCTCAAACATCCGACTGGCCAGCTCCTCAGCAGCCGCCGCAGGAAACACCACATCCGCACCACCCTGACTTTCAGCGAGTCGGCGACTTTGCTCGTGCACCAGACTGCTGTTCAGCAGGAACAGCGCCTGATTCGGTACTGTCGTGGCCGGTCTCTGCTCGATATGGCCGGCCGTTTCCACATAGTCAAATGTCGAGAACATTTCGTACAGCGCGGCTCGGTCAATCGGCAGATAAATTGCGCGTCGCGGAGCATCCACGCTGCCAGCCATGCCACCCGGAGTACGGTCCAGACCACCGCCGATGAACAGTACCGCGTCCCGCACTTCTTCCGCCTCCAGCCGCCGCCGGTTCTGCCGCCACAGCAGTCGGTTTTCCGGATCCCGTTCCTGATAGTCAGCACGCTGCACACTGCTCATCTGCCACGTGCGACTGCTCAAGACCAGCCGATGCATCGACTTCAGTGACCAGCCACTGCGCATCAGTTCCCGCGCCAGCCAGTCCAGCAGCTCAGGATGACTGGGAACCTCGGCCTGCAAACCCCAGTTGCTGGGACTGCGCATCAATGCCCTGCCGAAATGCCACATCCACAGGCGATTGACCATGACGCGTGCCGTCAGTGGCTGCTGAGGGGAAACCAGCCACCTGGCCAGATGCAATCGGCCACTTTCATTCCCGGAAATGCTGTCCGCAGGCGCCACCTCCGTCAGTATGGAAGGCATCCCGCGAGGAATCAGATCGGGGCCGGGCTTCAGATGATTGCCACGCAGATGCACCGGCAAATTGCATCGCTCACCCTCCTCAGCCGCCATCACCATGGCATACTGCGGCATCTCCTTCTGCAGCTTTTCAAGATCCGCCTGTCGGGCCGCCGCCAGATCCTTCTGCCCCGCAGCCGTCAGCTGCTCAAGCTCAGACCTGACCGCATCAATCCGCTGCTGCTGCTCACGACGCCGCTCCGTCACGTCGAGCGACGGCAAAGGACGCTCCATCCACTTTGAAACGAAGTCCCGATTCTGCATCGTCCGAGTACTGTAAAAGATCCCGGCAAGCGCGTAATAATCGCGAGCTGACAACGGATCAAATTTGTGATCATGACACCGCGCACATGACAGCGTCAGTCCCAGCATCGTCCGGCTGATCGTGTCCACCTGCTCGTCAGCGATGTCGATCAGCATCTTCTCCTTGTCCTGCTCCGCCAGCATCTTCGGCCCCAGAACCAGCAGCCCGGTTGCCGTCAAAAGATCGCCCGCCGCCTGCTCGTTCTCAGGCACCGGCAGCAGATCTCCTGCCAGTTGCTGGACAATGAACTGATCCAGCGGAAGATCGGCGTTCAGACTGCGAATCACCCAGTCCCGATACCGCCAGGCTTCAGGCAATCCATGATTCTCGTCAGCACCGTTCGTCGTCGCATACCGCACCAGATCCAGCCAGTGTCGCCCCCAGCGCTCTCCATAAGCCGGTGATGACAGCAGCCGCTCCACCACTCGCTCAAACGCCCCCTCCGACTGATCCGCCACAAATGCGGCCGTGTCCTGCGGCGTCGGAGGCAGACCCGTCAGATCAAACGTCGCCCGCCGAATCAGCGTGCGACGGTCCGCAGCAGCCGCCGGCTTCATGCCAGCCTGCCGCAGCTGAGCTCTGACAAACCGATCAATCGGATTCACCGACCACTCCGGATCGGATTCCACCGGAGCCTCGACAACCGGGATCGACTGAAACGCCCAGTGCTTTCGTGCGACATCCCAGTCCACGGGCTGCAGTTTCGCCGGAGGAGCCTCCAGGCGGGGATCCGGAGCACCACGGCGAATCCACTCCGCCAGCACCGCCGTCTGCTGCTCAGAAAGACGGCCCGCAGGAGGCATCTCCATGGATTCGTAACGCACCGCCTGCATCAACAGACTGTTCTGCGGATCACCCGGAACAATCGCCGGGCCGCTGTCACCGCCCCTCAGCAAACCCTCCCGATAATCCAGCCGCAGCCCGCCCCGCAGAATGCGGGACTCGCCCGCATGACACTCATAACAGTGTTCCGTCAGCAGCGGACGAACTTCAGTCTCAAAAAACTGCAGATCATCCGCCAATACCGGCGGCACGAACCGACCCATGGTCAGCACACAACCGATCAGTGCAAAACTGAGTCGCAGCATACGCACAGCATTCCGATGCCAGAATGACGGGCTGCCTTGCGGCAGAAGTTGTTCTGCCTGAACGATTTACGCAGCCACAAACCCAGCTTATCCGGCAGGTACCTGGGGAGCAATTGCAAAATTCGCGGGAAGTCTGCAGTCTCAGCCACACGGCCCGCAGGAATTCGCACGAACGACAGGCCCCCGCCCGCATCCCCACTGGTCCACACCCGGACCGCAGCGTACCATACCGCGTGTCTCCGGCAGGGCGTCACTCGGTGTCGTCCCGCGCCCACCGTCGCCTCACGCAATTCTCACGCCATGCCCGACATTCACATCCCCGAATCACTGCACGGCGCCTGCATCAGCATCGGCAATTTTGACGGTGTCCATCAGGGACACGTCAGCATGCTGCAGCAACTGATTCAGCTCGCACGGCAACTCTGCGTGCCCGCCGCAGCCGTCACCTTCGACCCGCACCCCATCGCCGTGCTGCGCCCGGAATTCACACCGCCGCTGCTCACCACCCCGGAAGAACGTCGCCGACTGCTGCTGCAGGCCGGTGTCTCCGCCGTCTTCGTCCTGCCGGTCAGCGCCAGCCTGCTGCAGCTCACGCCACAGCAATTTTTTTCACAGGTCATTCAGGCCGGATTTCAGGCCGGCGGTGTCGTGGAAGGTCCCAATTTCCACTTCGGCCACGATCGCGCCGGAAACGTCGATACCCTGCAGCGGCTCTGCCAGGACGCAGGCATCGCCTGCCACATCGCAGCCCCCGCCGACGATGGCTCCGAAATGATCTCCTCCAGTCGCATCCGCAGCCTGCTGTGTCGCCGCGCTGTCACCGAAGCCGTCAAACTGCTCGGTCACCCCTATCGCATCAGCGGGTTCGTCCACCGCGGTGCCCAGCGCGGACGAACCATCGGTTTTCCCACGGCGAACCTCGCCGAAATCCATACCCTGCTCCCCGCACACGGCGTGTATGCCGGGACAGCCAACATTCAGGGGCACACCTTCCCCGCTGCTGTCAGCGTCGGACCTAATCCAACCTTCGGCGAACAACGCGAAAAAATCGAAGTCCACCTCGATGGCTTCAGCGGAGATCTCTACGGCACCCGACTGAACGTTGATCTGCTGGCCGAAATCCGGCCGTTGCAGGCCTTCAGCTCCGCCTCCGAACTGGTCGCACGCATCACCGCCGATGTCGCAGAAGTTCGAAAACTGGCTGCCACAGCAGGTCACTGACCACGCGACAGGCGATCCAGCCAACGCAGCATCCCGGATGGCCACGGCAGCTGCCACGACAACTGCTCCTTCGTGCCAGGATGCCGAAATCCCAGCTCCGCCGCATGCAGCGCCAAACCCGGTGCAACACTGGTGTCCTCCACCACTGCACCCCCGAACGGCCCCCGATACTTCACGTCACCACACAACGGATACCCCAGCTCAGACAACTGAATCCGAATCTGATTCGTGCGCCCGGTCTCCAGACGACACTCCAGCTCCGTATACCCCTCAAACCGCCGCAGCGGTTTCACATGCGTCACCATGTCCAGCCCCTCAACCGACTGGTCGTCCGTCGAACCCCGCAGCCCATCACCGCGATCGCGCACCTGCCGCGACCTCAGCGTCTGCATGGACATCTGACCGGGGACCACACACAAATACCGCCGCAACACAGTGTGCGCTGCAAACTGATGGATCAAAAACTGTTGCGATTCCTCCGTGCGGGCAAACACCAGAATGCCACTGGTCTCCCGATCAATCCGGTGCACAGCCAGCAGCCCGGAATCCGTTGCAGCAACGCCGCCCGGTGCCGCCAGACAGCGCTGCGTGCGAGCCCCGGAAGGTCGCCCGCCCCGGCGTTCAACCGCACCACTGCCACCCTCCCGGCGACGTATCAGACGTCCCAGGGACTCCTCCAGCGATGGCTGCTGACGCTTCCGCTCCTCACTCCAGTCACGATCACCCGGATGACGCACCGACAGCATTCCCGCAGGTTTCGCCGCGACCACCACCAGCGCGTCCAGCCAGAGAATCCGTACATCCTCATCACCGGGAACTGGCGGAAACGGTCGCTGCCGCACCTCCAGCACATCTCCCGCCTGAACACGCCGACCCTCGTCGATGCACACGATGCCATTCACGCCCAGACGCAGCTCGTGCATCAGCCTGCGAGCCTGGTTCCAGGTGAGCTGTCCATCGCACCTGCGGAGGGCCGCCAGCACCGCCCCAGCCGCTTCCGCCGTCACTGTGTATCTGACCGCTGTCACCCGTTCACACCATCCTGTTCGCCAGCCACAAAAACATCACGCCGTTCGCTGCCCCGGATAACGCACCCGACCATGGTGCTGAGCCAGCAGCGACTTCACCAGCGATTCTTCAATCCGCCGCAACTCGTTCATCTGCAGATTGCATTCGTCAAACTGACCATCCAGCAGTCGTTTCAGAATGATTTCGTGCACCAGCGACTGAATTCGCTTCGATGTGGGCTCCTTCAGAGTCCGGCTGGCACTTTCCACAGCATCGGCCACCATCAGCACAGCCGCCTCGCGAGTCTGCGGACGAGGACCCGGATAACGGAAATTCGATTCTTCAGCCTCTGAACGATGATCGGAATCGGCCTTGCGAGCCGCCTCGCGATAAAAATACTCCACCAGCGTCGTGCCATGATGCTGCGTAATGAATGGATGCAGAGCCTCGGGAAGTTTGTTTTCTTCCGCCAGCTCCAGCCCGTCCTTCACATGCCCGATGATAATCAGAGTACTCATGTTGGGAGCGAGAGACTTGTGAGGATTCTCAGCGCCGTCTGTGATGTTCTCAATAAAATACTCAGGCTTCATCATCTTTCCGATGTCGTGGAAGTAGGCTCCCACCCGCGTCAACAGGCCGTTCGCTCCAATCGCCTCAGCCGCCGCCTCCGCCATCGCCGCCACCATGATCGAATGGTTGTAGGTTCCCGGGGCACGCCGAGCCAGCTCCTGCAGCAGCGGATGCGAGACTCCCGTCAGCTCCAGCAGACTGATGTCCGTCACAATGCCAAATGCCTGCTCAATGAACGGCAGACTGCCCGCAACCAGATAACAGCAAATCAGAGACGACCCGGAGTACTTCAGCGCGGTCAGCAGCAGACCGGAATTCTTCCACGCATCCGGTAAGGATGCCTGCTCCAGAATGCCGGCAGCCCACACCGCCACAAACGAAACAGCCGCCAGCCGAAATCCCAGCTTGATCATAATCAAACGCGATTTGATCCGCCGCAGCGGCAGCACCGATGCCACACTGACAATCATCAGCACCACAAAACTGCTCAGACTGCCCGTCGTCGATGCCGTAATCAGCAGTGTCAGCACAAATGATGTCATGATCGCCACAGCCTGACCGTAAACAATCGCCGTGATCATCACCGCTGCCAGCAACGGAATCACCTCGGCACGATACGGATCCTGACTGGCCCACACACCCAGAAACACCGTGCTGCAGCCCATTGACAGAAACAGCAGCAGCCGCGAGGGATCCTCGAG
>SXXK01000316.1 GCA_005791255.1 Planctomyces sp. | reverse complement strand
CGGGTTCCGCGACTTCGGCGGAATCGTGGCCGGCGAGAAAGCCCCGCCGAAGGAGGCGGTTTATCAGGCGATGGGCAACGTGCTGGCCAAACAGGGCTATCTGCCGGCGGGCGAGGGCAGGCCGGCGTCACTCCTGCTTCTCTGGACCTGGGGCACGATGAACACCGACCGCGTGTACAGCTTCAACCCCGACGACACCGAGGGCCGGCAGGTCAACCGCCGCCAATTGTTGCGGTTCATGGGCTGACGAATTTCCGCGTGCCCAGTGACGTGCGCAGTCTGCTGTTCGGGTCAGAGATTGCCAGCGACTATGTGCAGCCGCACGTGGGCGGAGACCTGGCCCTGCTGTGCGGGATAGCGAAGGAGGTGCTGGCACGCAAAGGTCAGGATGCACAGTTCATTGACAGCCATACAACGGGCTTTGATGACTTTGTGCAATCGCTGCAGCAGATGACCTGGCAGCAGATTGAAGCGGAATCGGGTGTGGATCAGGCGACGATTGTGCGTCTGGCTGAGCAGTACTGCAGCGCCCGCAACGTGGTGATTGGCTGGTGCATGGGGATTACTCATCACCTGCACGGAACCCGCAATGTGCAGGCGATTGCCAATCTGGCCATGCTGCGGGGGATGGTGGGGCGTGAGCATGCCGGCCTGATGCCGATTCGGGGACACAGCAACGTGCAGGGTTTGGGAACGGTGGGTGTGACACCGGGCCTGAAGCTGCAGATGCTGCAGCGTTTTGAGCAGCGGCTGGGGCTGCAGATTCCGCAGGGACCGGGGCTGGATACGATGGCCTGTATGGATGCGGCGCACGCTGGCCGGATGGATTTTGCGTTGTGCCTGGGAGGAAACCTGTACGGCAGTAACCCGGCCGCAGCGCGAGCTTATGACGCCATGTCCAAACTGAAGTCCGTGGTTTATCTCTCCACGACGCTGAATACCGGTCATGCGTGGGGAACGGGGCAGGAATGCTGGATCCTGCCGGTACTGGCTCGTGATGAAGAAAGTCAGACCACGACTCAGGAGTCGATGTTCAGCTTTGTGCGACTCAGCAGTGGCGGTCCGTCAAGGCATCGCAACGTGCGAAGTGAAGTGGCGATACTGGCGTCTCTTGGTCAGCGGATTTTCGGTCAGGATTCCCGCATCGACTGGAAGCAAATGGAAAGTCATCAGGCGATTCGTGAACTGATGGCTGAGCTGGTGCCGGGATACGAGGATCTGAAGACGATCGATCGGGACCGTCGCGAGTTTCATGTTCCGGGGCGAGCGATTCGGGAGTATCAGTTTCCCACAGCGGACGGGCGTGCGAAGTTTCATGCCTGTGAGCTGCCGGGGCGACCGCTGCAGAATGGCCAGCTGCAGATGATGACGCTGCGATCCGAAGGGCAGTTCAACAGTGTGGTTTACGATGAAGAGGATATTTATCGCGGGCAGGAACGGCGGGATGTGATTCTGATGAATGCCGCTGATCTGCAGCGGCTGGGTTTGCAGGAAGATCAGCGGGTGCGTATCCGCAGTGCTCACGGAGAAATGCGGATGCTGCTGGCACGATCGCTGGATATTCGGCAGGGAAATGCGGCGATGTATTACCCTGAAGCCAACGTACTGACCGGGCCGGAAGTTGATCCGCTGTCGAAAACTCCGGCTTTCAAGTCGGTGCCGGTCACAGTGCAGGCAGAGATCACCAGTTGAAGTCGAATCGCAGGGCGAGCAGATCGGCGGTCACACCGCCAAACACGGCGTCCTGCGAAGTGACGGGGTGAATCCAGTCAAACATCAGGCGGGTTCGGTCATTCCAGTACCAGTTCACTCCGGTGGTCACATCGTGATAAGCCCCGCGATCGAACTGATCCAGCAGCAGGGTTGAGTATCGGGATTTCAGCTCCACAGCTCCGGGGGCCAGCGTTTCGGAGCGGACGGACAGATTCCTTGATGGCTTGTTGCGCCCAAACTGCGGGCCATGCTGTCCAAAACGCTCGTAAATGCGATGTTCTCCGGTAACAAACCAGCTGGCATGAGCATACCAGCCTCCGGCACTGCCCGGCTGTCCCCCGTTCAATGTTGCCAGATAGGCTTCAGACTGCAGTGTGACCGATCCCATCACGGCTGCCAGTTCCAGGTTGCCGACGGTGAAGCCATCTGCCGAGAGAGTTCCGCTGTCCAGCAGTCTGGGGCCTTCATGGATCTGCGGGCGTGCTCGGAAGCGAATGGAATCGTCCTGGTCTTCGGTGTACAGCAGGCCCACACCGGTATGCAGGACAGTGCTGCCATCATTTTCGAAGATGGGTGTCCACGTGAGGCGTCCGGACAGTCGCAGTCCCTGATTGTCGTCGATGCGTTCCTTCAGCGTGTCATTGATGCCATCGAAGAAGGCCCCGGTGGTCCAGCTGATGGATTGGTCATCGGTGCTGTTGTACAGGGCGACACCGACTTCGCGGTCAGCGGTAAAGATCCCCTGAGTCGGGATGGAGCGTTCCAGGAACACGTTGTTTGTATCGTTGGTGACCTGCTCAAGTCCGAAAGGGACGAAGAAATTACCGATACGGAATCGTCCGAGTCCCGGGATCTCATTAACTGAGAAGTAGGCATCCTTGACATCCGGGCTGGTGGCTTTGCCGAGGCTTTCACCGACGGTTTCCGGTTCCAGCGTCATCTGCAGCCGGAAGTCACAACTTTCGTAGCCGACACCATCTGCAACCAATCGCAGACGTCGAAATTCGAAGTAATCCTGTGGTCCGGGGTTGCCACCGATGGCCGGGTCGGCTGCCGCCCAGTTGATGTAATCAAGCTGGACGTGTCCGCCGAGTCTGACATTCCAGCGATCGGTGGGAATGTCTCGCGCGGGTGAGCTGCTGCTGGCGCTGGCAGGTACCTTCCCCTGTTCGAGGTGCTCGAGTCGTTTTTGCAGATCTGCCAGCATTTTCTCTGTATCGGGTGCGGGGGCCGGCTCCGCATCGGGATACTTCGCCGTGGCTGAGTCAGTTTCGACAGCCGCGGGGACTGTCGGCAGCCGTGCTGTATCGCTCCCGGCATCATCGCCACGGACGAGGTTCCGTGGCCACGGGCCGAGTGAGCACAGCAGGGCCAGCAGAAGTGGGCATGCGATTCGTATCAATGGAGTGCCGCCGCATCGAAGAGTCTGCGAATTCTGTCAGCAGGGCCTGACAATTGTCACCGCCCTGCGAACAGCCCGAACAGCCCTCCCCGTTTCTTTACCGGTTCATCCACGGGACGTCCGGCGGGGTCGACAGGAGCGGTCAGCCGATGGATCATTTCTGAGATCGCCTTGGTCAGCTTTGCCCGCGGGGCGAACTGGGCCAGCGGGATGCCGTTGTTGCGGGCTCCGGACATGACCGAGTAGTCGTTTGGCAGCTGCCAGTAAACGCTTCGACCGATGGTTTCCAGTGCTTTGTTGAGGCTGATGTCGCAGTCCTCAAGACCAACTCGGTTGACGATGATCTCGACCTTGCCCTTGATCAGCGGGTAGTGGTCCAGAAGTTGCATGATGCGAATGACATTTCTGAGGCAGGACAGATCCAGTTGTGTGACAAGCAGCACACGGTCGGATACTTCCATAACAGCCATATCGAGTCGGTTAAAGGACTTGCTCACATCGATGATCAGGTGCGAGAAGGTGGCCTTCAGGAGGGACAGGATTCGTCGCAGGTCATCGGGTCGGATCATTTCCGCGTGTTCAAGTTCGATTGGGCGGGGCAGCAGGAAAGCGCCACACGAATGTCGTGTCAGCGATCTTTTGAGCAGGCCGTAGTCCAGTCGGTTGATGCTTTCCACGATGTCCTTGATTGTGTACTCGGGTATGATATCCAGCCAGACGTCGGCGTCGCCGAGCGTGAGATCGAGGTCGATAATGACCGGAGAATTCTCACTTTCAATGGCCAGTGCGGCACCGGCGTTCACAGCCAGAGCGGTGCATCCGACACCACCGGACACTCCTGCGACGGTTACGATAGTCCCGCTGCGTGAAGCGCCCTCAGTACCGACGCCTCCAAGGGAAACTCGCAGTCTGTCAAGAGCCGCAACGAAGTCTTCCAGCTGCAGCGGCAGGTTCAGAAACTCGCGAGCCCCATTTCGCATGGCCTGCAGAATCAGGCTGCCTTCCTGGGAGGAGCTGACAACGAGGATCGCGCAGCTGATCTGGGACCTGGCCAGTTCGCCGACCAGCTGCAGTCCGCGCTGTGGGTTTGAGTCGAGGTTGACAACTGCGATATCGGGCAGAGTCTGACGGGCGACTTCCATGAATACTTCGTAACGTGCACATTCGGCTTCCAGCCAAACAGTATCGACACCCACCAGCATGGATTTGAGCACTGTGCGTGATCGTTCGTCCGGGTCAACCGTGGCCAGTCGCAGTACACTTTTCATAATTCCGATTCTCCGACGATATTCTGAACTCTGGTGTCTACTCTGTCTGGCTGTCAGCGAAGTGCGGGTGAGATAAGTCCGCTGCGTCCGCTGGTGTTGCTGGCGCGTCGAGCCGGTGTCCTGCGATCAGTTGTTCTGTTTGGGGAACTGGCCGGTTTGACGGCGCTCTGCTGCCGCGGGGCCGCTTTGGGTGCCGCCCCCGCAGTGGCCCGGGACGCAGATTCCGGTTCCGGTCTGGAACCTTCCACGGTCGGCGACTGCACACAGTTAATGCCGCCCTCGCAGTTGACACATTCCGGATTCCTGCACTGCCCTGCTGCCGTCTGGTGTTTCTGGCAGTCATCGCACGTCTGTCCGGTTGCCGGAACTTCGAGAAGACCGTGGAAGAACAGTTCGCGATCCACCGGTGCTACGGACGACATTCCGGGGCCGATTTTCGGGACCTGGTCAGCAGACATCGGTGCCACCAGTTCAGGTGTCACAAGAATGATCAGCTCCGATTCTGAATCTGTGTGTGACTTACTGCTAAAGGCAGCACCAATCCACGGGATTTCACCGAAGAAGGGTACCTTGTTGGTCGTCCCGAAGGATCGCCGTGAAACCAGTCCGGCGATGACCAGCACTTCCCCGAAATTCATTTCCACCTGCGTATTGGCGCTGTTGGTACGAAATGACGAAGTCGCATTCCCATTGATTGTGACGATGTTTGAGAAGTCCTGGTCACTGATCTTTGTTTCGACTTCCAGGCGGACTCGTCCATTACCCAGGATGTAGGGCACTGTATTCAGCTGAATACCGAATTCCCTGTAAGTGACTCCGCTGGTGCCCAGTCCTCCGGCAACCGGAATCGGCACTTCGCCGCCGCTCAGGAATGTTGCCGGGCGACCATTGTGCGTGAGGATCATGGGAGTGGCATGAGTTCTGAAAATGCCCTCATCCAGCATGGCTTGTACGAAACCCTGGAAGACGCCGTTTGGGCGGGTTAGTCCCCAGGTAACGGTCGAGTTGGTGAGATTGTTGTGGCCGATTGTCGCGCCGCCACTGCCAATGCTGAGTGCGGAGACTGGCGTGATGGGTCCGGGGCTGGAGGCAAGATATCCATCCGGGCGAACCATGGAGAAATTCATGCCAAGTCGCCGCAGTTTGGAACGCTGGACCTCCATCACGGTGCATTTCAGCATGATCTGTTGGACGCCACCGGTCTGCATGTGGTTGAGTACTTCGTCATAGTGCTGCTGGGCGATGGCTTCTATTTCCGCAACGTGTTCAGGACGACTGACCCAACCGTCCAGACGCACGGAGTTTTCGTTGATGGCTTCAATACTGATGGCGTCATCCGGATAAAGCCGTCGGATCACGGAATCGAGGTGTCGCACATCACCGCGGACAAGAACCTCCACTTCAATAACGGCATCGTTCTCATCAACGATGGTCAGCGAGGTGACCCCGGCTTTCAGCGCATAGACCCGGATTTGCTCCGGGTGCTCCTCAACGGGCTGCACGGTGAGTACTTCATCATCGAAGTCCATGACCCGGCGAATGCGGCAATTGTGCTTGATGAAGAGCGAGAATCGCTCGATGAGCGTGACCTCATTGGCTCCTGCACGGGTCTCATAGACGGGCGAGGAGCGTGATGTCTGAGCTGACGCTTCCGCATGTACAAACAGTCCCGCTGTCAGCAGCAGGACGGTTATGAATTTTTGAAGCTGCATCCCTGCACCCCTGAAACGCGAACTCTGCCGCAGCCTGTCGTGGCTGCTGCAGATCGCTGGAAAACTTCACCCAGCGATGTGCCTGCTCCGGAATCCGACCGGTAACCGGCATATCGCTCGCATCGTCTCTGTCATCTCCGGAGTATCGCCTCTCCGGCTGCCCCCCGACCGCAGTTGTTGACCGCTGCGGCCGGAAGCGAGATGTTTACAGAGCTTTGCAATAACACTTAACTCACAGCTTTGCGCTCACCTGGGCGGGCTCGGAAATCTTCACCCGCTCCAGACGAACCTTTTCCTTTTCGTGAATCTCCAAAATCCAGTGTGCGTCTGCCTTGTCAGCCTGCTGAGCAGCGTCCGCTTCTGCACTCCGTTCGTTTCTCTCAAGTTCTCTGTCCAGCAAATCGGAAATCCCCGTCCCTGGTGAGTTTCCGGCCACTGCATTCGTATACGACTCATCCTCTGCCCCGGCGATTCCCGGTTTGTCCAGATTGGACTTGTTTCGCATAGTTTCCAGAAAGTCAGGAGAGATGGACTTTGGATCTGCCGGAGGTGCATCGCCTGGGCGTCGAAGTGTCGTGGACAATTTGCCCAGCTCTTTGGCCAGAGCCACAGCCTTCGATTGCTCGGGCGTTACCAGCAGCGTCAGATTCCTGGCCTTGTTCTCCTGATTCATGTCAGAACCGTAAATGTTGTTATCAATTGCGAAGACTTCGACAAATTCGAGGACTGTGATGGTCTTCTGGTTGCTGCTGCCATCCGGGCGGTAGGTCAGCAGCAGGTCTATGCGATTTCCCGGCGTCAGCATTCCGCTGTGTGTTGTGGTCTCATCACATGGAATTGTGGCGGCCGCCATTCCTTCAGGCAGATTGGCAATTGCTCCGAACTGCCCTTTGTCTCCCAGTTTATTGGTCAGGATCCATTCTCCGGCGTTTGCCGGACGTTTCAGAGAACGCTGCTCAAGTTCCTCCATCGAAATGACGGCAAACTGTGGAACAAGGTGCTCTGGAACGGTTACGAAATGTACGTTGCTTTTGTCCAGTGGAACGCCAGCCGGGATATCTACGAGTGCTGCGATGATTTCCCGAACAGGCTCCTTCTTGACGTCTTCCCGGTTCAGCAGTTGTCGAATACCCAGCATGGAAATCAGGCCGCAACCAACGGCGACGGCCAGCATAATCAAACTTTGTGGCTTCATGGCGGTCACTTTTCTGCGCGTCTGCAGTTCACCGACAGCGATGGGCAGGCACAGTACCGGGCGAGCCCAGTAGTATGCAGCACCATTACAACCGTCAATTCTCTTTCAGACGCTACAGCCATCACCAGCATCATTTTCGGCATAGCGAATTCCCTGCTTCACCGAATGCTGCAAGGATTGTCTAAAGTCAGGTACTTCCCTGCCCTGTGAAGAAAACCGGCGCGTCAGAATTGACGGCCGGTGCAGACAGTTTTCAGCGGATTCTGCCGGCGCGGCCGGCGGACGGCTGTTGATTCAGATCATGTTCTGGTAGCAAAAGTATCCAATGGTTCCAATGCAGATGGGAATTCCATAGGGCAGCAGCAGCATCCGGGGCTTGCGTTCTGCGGCGATCGCAGACAGTTTTTCCGGACTGCGAATGGCCAGCCATTCGCTGAGAATCAGCAGAAACTGCTGGTAATGATGGCCGGTCCGGCGACGGTAGAGCACCATGCAGACGGCCATCATGGCGCCGATTACCGCGGACACAGCAAAGGCGGCCAGGGTGATCTGCCAGCCCATCCAGGCACCGATCCCAGCCATAAGTTTCACATCCCCGGCTCCCATGCCGCCGACGGAGTAAAGTGGCAGCAGCGTCAGCAGCCCGACGCACATTCCCAGCAGCCCGGCGTTCAGCCCGGAAAGTCCACCTGCGAAGGTGGAATACGCGAGTCCGGCGAGCACCATCGGGAACGTGATCCAGTTGGGAACTTTCAGGTCGCGTCCGTCAATCCACGCGGCGAGGATCAGTACGAGGGAAACCAGCCGAACAGGCCAGTTTTCAAAGATGAGGTCCGTGAAAGTCATGAGTGGAATCCTGTAACCGGAGGAAAAGGGGGAGTTTTCTGGAGGTCGTCAGAAGCGAGGCAGCAGAGAATCAGGCAGGGGATTCTCTGCTCCCTGGCTCGGCAGGCCTAAATCACTGGAGTGAAGTGGCGACGGCGCTGAACTTCGTATTTGCCGCGGTTCCGATCGAGGTGACAGCAGTGATGCAGACAACGACGATCAGTGCCAGCATCACGGCGTATTCCACTGCGGTGGGCCCGTCTTCAGAAACCAGAAACCTCTTTACGCTTGCGGTCAATTTCGACATTGCTTGATCTTTCCTGATGAGCCCGGCATTGGGCAATAATCTTCACGGCAGTTTCCCGCCATTGATGGAACGCTGACCTTCAGTGTTCCCTGACTGCAGTCGCGGCACAGAGCTCTCACTGTGGCCCTGTGTCCCAACTCCTGACTGCACCATTGAAGCTAGGTCAGGAAATCACTGCGTCAAAAAAAAACTGCGGGTTTTCGGACTGCTCGAAAACGTGGCAGGGAAATTCCGACTGTACAGGTCTGTTGACTGCGTCGTTCGAAAACGCTGACAAAGACGTGTGTTTAAGGCGACGCAAAAGCGACCGGCATGTTGCCGGGAAGCGTCGATGGCTGAGGGAAATCACCGAGTTGCAGTGTGTAAACAAATACAGGGAACTCAGCTGAGCTGAATTCCCTGTTCGAGCAGTAAGGAACTGCCAGGCTGAATCACTTCAGTGAGGTGGCCACTGAGCTGAACTTCGTGTTTGCTGCGGTTCCGATGGAAGTGACGGCTGTGATACAGACAACGACGATCAGAGCCAGCATCACAGCATATTCCATTGCGGTCGGGCCGTCTTCAGAAACCAGAAACTTCTTAACACTTGCTGTGAACTTCGACATTGCGTTTTCCTTCCTGATGTGCCCTCATGAGGGCAATGGACTTCACGGCGGTGCACCGCCTGGGCGGACCACTGACCTTCAGTGTTCCGTCGTCACAGCCACCGCACATGGCACTCACCACTGGCCCGTGCACTCGAACGCGACTGTGCTATTGAAGTTAGGTCAGGAAAAGCGTGAGTCAAAAAATGGTCTGCGGGTTTTCGGACAGTTGGAAAAAACTTTCATACCCGTCGGTTTATGCTGGATTGTTGCAGAAAGTCAACAGCCCGTGCGTGATCAGTTTGCTGCAGGCTCCGCTGCTGCCTGCAGCAGTTCGTCAGTCTGCGTTCCATGTGACGACAGGATGGATTCGGGGCCCAGTGCACCAATCACCGTTTCGTTCCAGCGAAACTCCCGCTGCACCATCAGCCCGCGACTGATGTCCAGCAGAAAACTGCCCGAGGGTGTTGCCTGGATCAGCTGGGAGCGGATCACCGTGCCCCGCAGCGGGGTCCGCACGGAACTGCGAAAGGTGACCCTGGCAATGCCATTCTCCACGTTCTCGAGGCGATAGGTTCGCAGGATCTGCACCGGCAACTGCAGGTTCTCGCCGCCACGGACCTGAACCTGAAACTCTTCCTTCCACGTACCGCCGATGCAGACTGGTGCGTCCGGCAGCAGCATCAGAAATGAGCCTGGGTCGGACGCCGCATCGCGGGCTGTGACAGCGGTGGTGCTGGCGTCGGAATCGGCGGAGTCCGCAGCCGGGTCCACTGGTGAAGCCAGCGATTTGAGATCCTTCGCTGTATCCACCGCAGAGGCCACCGATCGTCCGGTACCTGTGACTCTGAAGACCGGTGCTGCACCACGCAGACTGTGCGCCACGTTTTTGAACACCTCGGGAACTTCGCCTGCCTTCATGGACGACCGGAATTCCACTGCCGGTTCCTGATCAACCTGCCGCTGCATCCAGACATCTTCAAACTGCATCGACAACTTCGTCAGATCACCATTCGTGTCTGACACCGAGTAACGTCGCACCTGACGCACCTGCGAAACATCGACACGATGATTCTCGCCGACCTGCGCTTCAAGGGTCATCTGCTGCCGTGACTGATACCGCAGTTGCTGCCCCTGGTGAAACTGGTACTTCAGCGACCACGTCTGCGCAGCAGCTGTAGCTGTAGCTGTGACGGCAGGTGCCGGCTGACTGGTCGCTCCGGCTGCGTTACTCTGAGCTTCCTGCAGGGCCAGCAGTATGACAGTCAATGCAGTGCAGAAGTTCATGGACCCGTTCCTTGTCCTTATCGTTTGGTCAGTTGTCACTGTCTCCGTTCGTGACAGTGACAGCGTAGCATAACCATTGCGGGCATCGCGAGCCGAGTTTTGAGGTTGTCCGGATGACTGGGGGATTCAGGAGGTTCAGGCGAATCGGCTGCCACCGCTGGCAGTCATTGATCGCTCAGCCCGGAACGTCATTCTGCATCAGGTGATAGCCGGAAACCAGGGCAGTGGTGGCGGTGCAGGCCAGCAACTGACAGACAAACAGCAGCCGCCAGTTGCTGCGTTTCAGCGGAGCCTGACCGCTGCCGGAGGTTGGCATTGACAGACAGACCAGCCACCACGGGGCAGCAAAGCACCACAGCCGAGCGGCTTCCCCCATATTTTTCCCGGACAGCCAAAGCAAACACCATGTTGCTGTCAGGGCCAGGCAGAGCAGTCCGGCCGGCCGAGCTGCGGCGGAGCTGTCTGCCACGGTCTGCAGTGCCCTCCTGAGGGCTGCGGGCACCAGCAGCATGGCGGGCAGGCCTGTAGCCAGCGACATCTCAGCAAGGTTTACCGGCAGCCACTTCCACCACGTTCTGGGATACTGCAGATAGAAGCCGGCATGGTTGCTGAGATTGAGTCGCCAGATTCGCGGCAGGCTGCAGTCCGTCAGCCACTGCACCAGCAGCACACAGCACAGGAAGGTCGCTCCGGTGATACCGACGCTGACCAGTGTCTGCCGTAGCCCGATTTTCCAGTCTTCCCGGGCGAACGTGTGCAGAGCGGCAAAAAGTACGGCGGCTGCCAAAATCGGCAGATGCGCAAGGCTGACTGTCAGGCAGCCCGCCAGCACAAAGCCGCCGATGGCTGCCAGTGTCAGGCGGGGCAGCAGTCGCTTCTGCAGCAGGCTGCCGGTCAGCAGGGTCAGCAACAGCAGACTCGATGTGGGGTACAGTACGTCAGAGCGAGGCTGAAACATGTCAATGCAGGGGAGGACGGCTGCCAGGGCTGCGGAACGCCATGCATCACGCTCTTGCACGAACTGGCGTGTGAGCAGGTAGACAGTGCCGGGCAGCAGCGAGCAGATCAGCAAAGAGCCGAGTGCAGTAAGTGCGAGGGCGGCGAGCTGCGAATCCGTCAGGCGCGGGGCCAGGGAGGCTTCTGTTTCGACCAGCCGAAAGGCATCGATCGCTTCGGCGGGTTGCAGGGACACGGCGGTGGCTGCCAGTCGGCCGAATCCCGAGCCTGGTAATCGTGCGGCTGCCAGGGCCGCGCGGTTCAGCAGCAGCAGGCCAGGGGGGTGGGTGCCGGCGTGCAGCACATCCCCTTTGGCTGCCTCTGACTCATACTCCGCCAAAAATTGCCGCAACGGACGGCGATCTTCAAGGGTCCGCAGGAAATAGCCACTGGCCGACCGATCATACAGCACCCAGAGCGGCCGCAGCTCGCGATGCGGAGATGATGCCGACTGCAGCACTGCCGTATGCCAGAGCAGCGTGCTGCCGGTCAGCAGGATCAGGTGCATCACGCACTGAATTCGAGTCAGTCGCGGACGACTGAGTTCCAGTTCGCCGAACGTGGCGACTGCGATCAGCAGCAGACCGGCCAGCAGCGGCCAAAACAGGCGATCGGCCAGCTCAGCTCCATCCTGCGGCAGTGGCTGCCGGGGCCAGACCCATTCCCCCGGGACCCCCAGCGGAATGACGTCGGCCACGAAGGCAAACAGCGTCAGCAGCAGTCCCGCCAGCGGTGCGATGGCCGCGAATTCGGGAGGACCACGGCGACGGCCGGAGGGGGCTGAAGAACGTCCTGACATCGGGACACCGTAAAACAAGGCAGCCGGACGAAGATCGTCCGGCTGCAGACAAAGCTGATCGAACGCAGTGACGAGTTCTTCAGTGGCCGGTGACGACCGGACCTGAAGCCTCCGCCGACTTCTTCGGCGGGTGGAACAGCAGGGCCAGGGCAACGGAAGCCACGATTGAGCAGATCATCGGGACGAGGAACAAGCCTTTAAAATCTGTCACCCCGTCCTTCGTGTAAACCGACTGCAGCAGCCACGGACACAGGGAATTGGCAGCCAGAGCACCCACACCCAGAATCATCACGTTGAACAGGCCCTGAGCACTTGAACGCAGGTCCTTGGGGAAATATTCGTCAACGAAAATGTAGACGGTGGCGAAGAAGAAGGCGTAACAGATGCCATGCACGATCTGCACCAGGATGATCAGTGCCTGGTTCGGAGCATATGCGTAGACGGCGAAACGGAAGGCGTGGCCCAGGATACCCACGATCATGGTGGTGCGCCAGCCGAGGGCTTTCAGTGTGGTACCCAGCACCAGCATGGTCAGAATTTCGGCGATCTGGCCGATGCTCATGACGGGCATAACCCAGTTGCCAGGCACTCCGACCGCGTCAGTGGTCAGGAATGTGCCGGTCCAGTTGAAATAGCAGTTGTGCACAAAGGAGTCGATGAAAGCGACCAGCCACAGAACAAGCACGAAGGGATGTTTGAGCAGGCTGAGAGTCTGCAGCCATGCCTGGCCGCCACTGCCATCCGCTGCGGGCTTCTTCGGCGGGGTATGTGGCAGAGTCAGGCTGAATGCGGCCAATATCAGCGAGGCGATGCCGGCCACAAGGTAGGTGTAGCGGGTGGCATCCTTGAGCGGGTCGCCCGTCAGACCGCTGCCGAGGACGGTGCCCAGCCACGCAATGGCATCGCCGGGATTGGCTGCCTTGACCTTGGCCCAGTCCACCAGAATGAAAGTGAAGGGCCAGGCTGCGCAGATCCAGCCGATGGTGCCACCCAGTCGCACCACCCCAAATTCCTCCTGAGGGTTCCGCATGTTGGCGAAGGCCACGGAATTGGTGATGGAGATGGTGGGCACATACAGCAGGCAGTGCACGGACATCAGCAGGAAGAAGGGCCAGAAGCTGGTGGCCCAAAACAGTCCAAGAATGGACAGACCGCCGACGAGGTGACTGAAGGCGAGGAATCGTTCAGCGGCGAAATTGCGGTCGGCGAACTGATTGCTGAAGAACATGCCGATGATTGAGGCTATCGGAAAGGCGTTCAGGATCAGGGCCTGTTCTGAGAACAGGTGCTGTATGGAACTGAGGCCGGGCAGGCTGAACAGGCCAGCCAGCAGTGCCGGAGGCAGGTCAGCGGAGAATTTCAGAGCCGGCAGGTAACCGAAGATCAGCGGCAGCCAGGCACCCCAGATAAAAAACTCCAGAAACATCATGATAAACAGTCGAAGCTTCATGTGGTGGCACCGCTGGTAAAGGCAACAGTTGACAGAAGAGGGTTGGCACGACTGACGCGAACCCGGAGGGACTGGCATAATGACAGGCGAAGGGAATTGGGACAACTGACAAACGCCCGATCGGGCATTTGCGGGAAGAAAACTGGGGAAATTTCAGCGTTTGGAGCAGCGTCAAGTGGTGGAAATCGGTGATTTTCCGTGGCCCCCGCCGGGACTCAGCGGCGGTCGCCGCGGGCAACTGCTGTGGTCCGTCTGTATTCTGGCGATCACGGGGGGGCCCTGGTCGACTCATCTCAGGTGTGAAGGCCAGCCGACAGCGAGGCAACTGGGGTGAGGGCCCGATCAGGGGACGGCCAGAGTTGAATGTCCTGGGTCACCAGGACAGCATTCCGGGGATCGGGCATGCTGACTGTGGAAGCAGTGGTGAGGCCTGTGACCAACAGAAGGCACAGCGATTTGAGTTTGCCCCACTTTTCCAGCGGGGAGTATTGGGGGCCTGCCGGATGTGGCGAGTCGACTGTCAACGCCTGGGTATTGTTGTCACGGACAGAGGACCGCCGTAATGCTTAGGGTTACGGCTCCGTGAACTTCGGCGGGCGTCTGGCGGCGAAGGCCTGCAGGCCCTCCTGTGCGTCGGCACGCTGCAGGCAGCGAATGTAGGCCTCCGTGTCGGCGCGATGGGCCACTTTCGGCTGAGTTCCCTCGTCCAGGTGAATCAGTTGCTTGGTTGCTCGCAGCGCTTCCGCCGGCAACTGCAGCAGACGTTCGCAGAGCTGCTGGCCACGCGCCTGCAGTTGACCGGCCGGTACCAGTTCATTCACCAGCCCCCAGTCCAGTGCCTGTGTCGCTGTGATCGGATCACCGGTCAGGCACAACTGCAGAGCCCGGGCTTTGCCGACCAGTGCTGTCAGTTGAGCAAGACCGTAGCCGGGAGGCCAGCCGAGTCGAATTTCCGGCATGCCGAAGCGGGCGGAATGACAGGCCAGTCTCAGATCAGCCGCGCAGGCCAGAACGCAGCCACCGCCCAGTGCGTCGCCGTTGACCAGCGCGATAATGGTCTGTGGCAGTCGTTCAAAAGCCAGATACAACTGAGCCTGCCGCAGGCTGAGTTCGCGGGCGTCTTCAATGGCGATGGCTGGCAGTTCACGCACATCGTCGCCCGCACAGAAGGCACGTCCGGCTCCGCTGACAAGCACGGCTCGTACCTGCTGGGGATGTCCGGCCAGCCACGCGACCAGCTGTTCAAGTTCGCCTGTCATTTGCCGATCGACCGCATTCAGTGCAGCCGGCCGGTTGAGTATCACATGAGCGATGCGATTGCGGACGTTCACCTGCAGGGTGCTGAGGGTGGGCAGTTCGGCAGAGCTGGCGGTCAGGCTCATGGCCGAGGCACTGGGAGTGAGTGAGTTGAGGTTTTCAATGATCTTTGCGACCGGGACGACGGCGCGAACGTGAGTGCCCTGCCCCAGCACTCGATCGCCGGCACGGCATTCCACCGCAAACTGAATTTTTCGTCCTTCGATGGCCGTGACGGTGGCTCTGCCAGTCACAGTGTCACCCATCCCTGTCCCCGCAAGGTGGCGGATATTGACGTCGATGCCGACAGACTCTTCACCCTGCTCCAGATATGGTCGCAGGGCTTCGCGGGCTGCTCGCTCCATCAGCAGAATCATGTTGGGAGTGGAAAACACGGTTGCTCGTGCATCGCCCCCGAGGGTAATGACCATGGAGGCATCCACAATCCACGTCAGATCGGCGACGGTGCCCTGCTGGAGTCCGGGTTTCATGGTGACTGACCGGTCAGAATTCTGCAAAAAGGCCGCATTTTGCGGTATCCGGGACAACCGCAACACTGATTCCTGAGCGGAACATACTGCAAAAATCGGTCGGGGAGGTGAAAAAAGTCGGATTTTTGCGGTTTCCAAAGAGTCAGCAAAATCAGGCTGATCCCTGGCAACCCGAAGGATGCCGGGTCATACTGCGGCAGTGCTGACAGGCGTCGGGTCTGTCACACGCTGTAAGCGGCAGCGGGGGCAGACATGCGCGGACCGGGCTCGAAACCAACACTGTTTTTTCGACTGGTGGTGCCAGCGACCAGTGTGTTTGTGATCACCATTCTGGCGCTCATTGCCGTGTTGTTCGGCGACGAAAGGGCTCCGCTGCCCCGGTTGCTGAACCGTCACGGAAACACCCTGCTGCTGGTCGAGTTTGCAGCGATTCTGGTGTTGTCCGTGCTGGCAATGGTGCTGGATCGCCGGCAGATTCTAAGAGACCAGAAGTTGCAGGCTGAAAGTGGCGACTCCGGCCCGGTTGATCCGGCATAGTTTTTTCTTCGGTCCGCGGTTGTGGTCCGGGATTGTGGCTTAGCAGGCAGAAAGTGGACGGATGTTTGATCTGGATGCGATTCAGGCGGCGTTGCGACAGTTCGGATTTGACGGCTGGCTGCTGTACGATTTTCGAGGGTCCAACATTCTCGCGCAGCGGGTGCTCAAAATGCCCGCCGGCTTTCATGGTTCGCGCCGGTATTTCTATTTCATCCCGGCCAGCGGCCAGCCGCGAAAGCTGGTGCATCGGATTGAGACGGATGTGCTGGATCATTTGCCGGGTGAGAAGACCATCTATTTGCGGTGGCAGGAGCTGGAAGCTGGTGTAGCGGAGCTGGTGTCCGGTTGCGGGACAGTGGCGATGGAGTATTCGCCGCGGAACGGTAATCCGTACATATCCCGAGTGGATGCCGGCACGGTGGAGCTGGTGCGGGCATTCGGCTGCACAGTGGTGTCTTCCGGCGACCTGATCTCGATGTTCGAATCCGTGTTGAGTCCGGAGCAGTTGGACAGTCATCTGCAGGCATCAGAGATTACGAATTCCGCGTATGCTCGGGTGTGGGCTTTTATCGCAGAGCGGGTCCGAGCGACCGGTTCAGTGCAGGAGCAGGAAGTCTGTGAGCAGATTCTGCAGCATTTTGAAGAGCACGGGGCGACCACCTACAGCCCGCCGATTGTGGGGGTCAATGCCAATGGTGGAAATCCGCATTACGCCACAGGCACCGGAGCCAACACGATGATTCGCGAGGGCGATTTTGTGCTGGTGGATCTGTGGGCTCGGCTAAAGCCTGCTGGTTCCTGTTACAGCGATTTGACTCGCACTGGTTACGTGGGCAGCGAGGTTCCCGAGCGATTCACCCAGGTCTTCAAGGTGGTTGCGGCGGCTCGTGATGCGGGAGTGGCCTGTGCGCGAGATGCCTTTACCGCCGGGCGACCGGTAACAGGTGGCGAGGTGGATGATGCGGTGCGTGCCGTGATTGAGAAGGCTGGATATGGACAGTACTTCTGTCACCGGACCGGTCACAATTTGGCTCAGGAGGTGCACGGCAACGGGACGCATATGGACAATCTGGAAACCTGTGATACCCGACGCATTCTGCCGGGGACTCTGTTCACGATTGAGCCGGGGATTTACCTGCCGGACTTCGGGGTTCGCAGCGAGATCAACGTGTATGTGGAGCTGGACGGCAGTGGGGTGCGAGTCACGGGTGGTCCGCTGCAGACCGAGGTTGTCGCGATTCTGAAGTAAGGTTTGGGGGGGCTCGGACAGGCTTGTCCGAGTTGCTTTTGTGTTCATGGACTTTTGAAGGCTCTGTCTGATCTGAATTATGGTGCACATCAATCATCATTATCTGAAGCTGCGTGCCGGGTATTTGTTTCCTGAGATCGCTCGGCGGGTCAATGCGTTTGCCCAGGCGAATCCGCAGGCGCGGATCATCCGCATGGGGATCGGTGACGTGACGGAGCCACTGACTCCGGCGATCACGAAGGCCATGCATGAGGCGGTTGACGAGATGGCTCAGCGGTCCAGCTTCAAGGGCTATGGTCCTGAGCAGGGCTATGGGTTTCTGCGTGAGGCGGTGGCGGAGCAGGATTTTCGGGCACGGGGAGTTGATATTTCGGCGGATGAGATCTTCATCAGCGACGGCTCGAAGTGCGACACCGGCAACATCCTCGATATCTTTGGCTGCGACAATCGGATTGCGATTTCCGATCCCGTCTATCCGGTGTATGTGGACACCAACGTGATGGCCGGTCATACGGGACCGGCGGACGAGTCCGGGCGTTTTGAGGGTCTGGTGTATCTGGTGGGGAATGAAGCCAATGGTTTCGTGCCGGAGCTGCCCAGCGAGCCTGTGGATCTGATTTATCTGTGTTACCCCAACAATCCGACGGGCACCGTGGCCTCTCGTGAAACGCTGGCTCGCTGGGTGCAGTACGCAAAGGCCAGCAATGCGCTGATTTTGTTTGACGCGGCCTATGAGGCCTTTATTTCAGATCCGAGTATTCCTCACAGCATTTTTGAGATTGAGGGTGCGAAGGATGTGGCTATCGAATTTCGCAGCTTCAGCAAAAGCATCGGTTTTACCGGCATTCGTTGTGCGCTGACTGTGGTGCCGAAGCAGCTGATGGGTACAGCTCCTGGTGGCGAGCGTGTGTCAATTCACCAACTGTGGAATCGACGTCAGTCCACGAAGTTCAATGGAGCGTCCTACGTGGTGCAGAAGGGCGCGGCTGCCGCCTACACGCCGGAAGGGCGGGCAGAGATGCGGGGGCTGATCGAGTTTTACATGAACAACGCGAGGCTGCTGCGTGAAGGGCTGACTGCAGCTGGTTTGACGGTATTCGGGGGCGTAAATGCACCGTACGTCTGGGTCCGCACTCCGGCAGGCCTCGGCAGCTGGGAATTCTTCGACCTGCTGCTGTCGAAGGCCAACGTCGTGGGAACCCCGGGCAGCGGATTCGGTGCAGCTGGCGAAGGCTATTTCCGGCTGAGTGCATTCAACAGTCTGGCGAATGTGCAGGAAGCCTTGCAGCGGATTCGCGGTGTGCTCTGAGCTGCCGACGTTCCGCGTTTGAAAGCAACGAAAAAGCCCGTCAGATTGCTCTGACGGGCTCATTCCAGGATTCCTGTTGCGTCCCCTCGCGGCATGTGCCTTTCCGGCATGAGAGCCGAAGTTCGGTTGATCGGTCGGGCCGATCTGCGATTCTGAGAGCAGGAACGGGCGACTTGAACTCGGCTGCGTGCTGCTGAGCAAAGCGTCCTTCTGACGGGATCTTCGGCAACCTGCGAGTGCTGTAAGCAGACGAAGTCGGCAGGATCGACAGATTCCGCATATCCGCTGCATACCGAACAAGTGGCTTTGCGGCAGAATTTGACGGAATGCGGTCCGCGCTGGCACGGGTTGCTGCAGTTTGTGCGGAGGCAGCGTGTGGCGACTTTGCTGATTTTACGGTCAATGCATCATTTCTTTGCTCAAACCGTCGTCGAATTTTGTGGGATCGGGGAGACTGGAGCGGTGGCGACCTAGGTTAGGATTCCGGAAGCTGCGCGGACGTTCAGGCAAAGGCAGGCCTCAGCAGAACGTTGGCAGCAACCTCGCTGAACCAGGAATTGCCTCGTGAATCCGCTCAATTTTTTTCGCAGAACCCAGGTCGATCAGTCTGTAGGCAGCTCGCGTCAGGCAGCCAACATGACGTGGGCCAGGTCGTCCATGTCGACCACGTTTCACTCGACTCACGTGTTCCTGCGTCGAAACCTTTGGATCTGGCCAATCATCGCCGTGATTGTGCTCGCGGGTGTGGGCTATCTGGTCCGTCGGGCGATTGAATCGACCATGCGTGACAATCTGCGTTCCAGCCTGCAGACACTGCTGGATGTGGAAGTAGCGATGCTGCAGACGTGGTTCCAGGTGCAGGAATCGAATGTGCAGTCGGCAGCCAACAGTTCTGAAGTTCGCCAGATTACTCAGGTTCTGATCAATCCGACAGAAGCTTCAAAAATCCAGCCTCCGGGGGGCGCACAGCTGACAGCCGAGGAGGCGCACAAACGTCTTGAGCGTCACCTGAATCCGATTATGAGTTCGCATCGGTACTCCGGCTATCTGCTGGCTGACCGCAAAAAGACAATCCTCGCAAGTTCCTCGCAGGAGCTGGTCGGGCAGGAAGAGGTGCCGGAATTTGATGACTTTCTGACGAAGGCGATGGACGGAATCAGTATTGTGTCGGCCCCGTTTCGCAGCAATTTTCAGCTCAAGTCTGCCTCCGGACGCATGACCACTCAGGTTCCCGTGATGTTTGCAGCATCGCCGGTGCGGGACGAGAACTTTCAGGTGATTGGAGCGTTGTGCCTGCAGATCCGTCCGGAGGAAGAGTTTACCGAAATCCTGCAATTGGGCCGTCTGGGAAATTCTGGTGAAACCTACGCGTTTAACCGCTCCGGCCTGATGATCTCAAACAGTCGATTTGACGAAGATCTGAAGCTGCTGGGGCTGGTTTCGCAGGATGAGGGTGCTGCATCCCTGCTGACCATTCAGCTGCATGATCCGGGTGGCAATATGGTAACCGGATTTCGCCCGAAAACTCTGCGGCGCGACATGCCGATGACGCTGATGGTGCAGAAGGCTCTGGACGGCACGGCGTCATTTGATCTGGACGGTTATTCAGACTACCGCGGTGTGCCGGTGGTGGGGGCGTGGAAATGGCTGACCGGTTATGAAATCGGGGTGGCCACGGAAATGGATTACGAGGAAGCGTATCTGCCGCTGACTATTCTGCAGCGGACTTTTCAGTTCATGTTCGGCCTGCTGGTGCTTAGTTCGATTGCCATCTTTATCTTTACGATTGTTGTGTCGCGATTGCAGCGTGAGGCACGCAAGGCGGCTGTGGCTGCCAAACAGGTTGGTCAGTACGAGCTGCTGGAAAAGCTGGGGCAGGGAGCGATGGGCGTGGTGTATAAGGGCCGGCACGCGATGCTGCGACGGCCGACCGCCATCAAACTGCTGGATCTTGAGAAGATCAACCCGGGCTCGATTGCTCGCTTTGAACGCGAAGTTCAGATCACGTGTCAGCTGAACAATCCGAACACGATTGCGATTTATGACTACGGACGCACTCCCGAAGGTGTGTTCTATTACGCCATGGAATTCCTCGACGGGATCAATCTTGAGACCCTGGTGAATCAGGCTGGGCCGCAGCCGGAAGCTCGTGTCATTCATCTGCTGCTGCAGATTTGCGGCTCACTGTATGAAGCTCACAGCAAGGGGCTGGTGCATCGGGATATCAAGCCCGCCAACATCATGCTGAATCGGCGTGGTGGTCTGTCAGACGTCATCAAAGTGCTGGACTTTGGACTGGTGAAGGCGATTGATGAAAAGAAGCAGGCGGGTATGACCGCGGCCAATTCGCTGACGGGAACTCCGCTGTATATTTCGCCGGAGGGTATCAACGCGCCGGCCCTCGTCGATGCTCGCAGCGACATCTATGCTGTGGGGGCAACAGCCTATTTTCTGCTGACGGGGCATCCTCCATTTGTGTCCAACAATCTGGTGGAACTGCTGCGGATGCATGTGATGGATCCCCCGGTGGCACCTTCGCAGCGACTGGGACGTCCTGTTTCGCCGGAGCTGGAAACAGCGGTGCTGGCCTGTCTGGAGAAAAATCCGGCCAATCGTCCGCAGACCGCCCGCGATGTCGCCAACCTGCTGCGGAAATGTCGGGAATACGGACAGTGGACAGTGGACGACGGAGACGCCTGGTGGGGCCGGTTTGAACGTGGGCAACTGGGTGGCAGCAGTGGGCGGATGGCGCGCACGATGGCTGACAATGTCGCCGACGGACCCGTCGGCAGTGGTGAGCGGAAGCAGCCGCAGCAGGGCTTTGACCAGACAATCGTCGCGGAAAGCTCTGACGACTGAACGGTAACGTCGTTGTTTTCGCTGAGTGACCGGGGGCGTTCAGCGGGAACCCGTGTCAGCATAACTCGAAGTTGGCCTGAATTTTTTCACGATTTCCAGTGTTTCGTGGGCCGGGCCCAGCCCCTCGAGTGCATCCGCAGCCTGCACCGTAAAAAATGGGGGTGACTTGATTCCCCCGGTTCCGCTAAACTCCGGCAGGAGTTGCCGGAGCAACGCGATTTTTGGGTCACAGGATGGAGTCGCAGGGATGTGTCAGGTGGAGTGTCGCCGGGCTGGGCGAATGCTGCAGATTCAGTGTTTTGTGATGTTTGCGGTCCTCGCAGGGCTGGCTTTGCTGCCTCAGTCCGCCGTGGCTCAGCAGGCAAAACTGACGGCTGAACAGTTGCTCCGACAGTATGTGCCGCTGCAAAAAGGCGTGGAATACGACACCCCTAAGCCGGAAGAACTGGCGAAATGTCGGCTGGTGCAGGAAAAGAACAGTTACGTGATTTATGGCCCGGCGAATGAACCGCTGCGACGTTTCACCGATTCCAACGGGGACGGTCCGCCGGATATGTTCCGCTACTACCGGCTGGGACTTGAAGTCTACCGTGAGGTTGATACGAACGGGGACTACAAAGCTCGCAGGAATACTCGTCCCGACCAGTTCCGCTGGATGAACTGGGGCGGGACTCGCTGGGGTGTCGACCTCGACGAAGATGGGCGGATTGATACCTGGAAGGTGATTTCTGCGCAGGAGGCGGCTCGTGTGGCCGTCGAGGCGCTGATTGCCGGCGATCTGAAGGCCCTGTCAACTGTGATGCTGAACGAAGCCGACATTCAGGCTCTGAAAGTGCCGGCCGCGATGGCGAAGCAGCTGCAGGATGCCACCGCAGACCTGCCGAAGAAGGCACAGGCCTCCGTGGCCAACGCCAAAGTTCTGAATACGCGGTCCGTCTGGGTGCGGTTCGATCCGCCGCCACCGGGGCTGGTGCTGGCCGAGCAAAGCGGCGCGGCTCGCGACCTCGTCGTGTATGAAAACGCCATGGCCTATGTGCAGAATGGCGAAAAGCTGGACCTGATTTCGGTCGGTGAAATGGTGCAGGTCGGCGACGTCTGGAAACTGGTCTCCGTACCGACACCCCTGGATACCAGTGGCCAGGCTGTGGTGGTCATGGGCGGAATTCTGATGCAGTCGGGAATGGGAGGAGACTCTGCCGGGCCGACTCAGGAAATGTCGGCCGAAATGCAGAAGGTGCTGGCTGACCTGCAAAAGCTGGATGAGAACAGTCCGCCACCGGATGCTGCTCCGAAGACACTGGTTGATTACAACGTCGCGCGAGCCAATTTGTCGGAAAAGCTGGCTGGATTGTCGCGCACCGAGGCTGAGCAGCTGCAGTGGATCCAGCAGTTGACCGACAGCCTGTCGACGGCCGCCCAGTCCGGACTGTATCCGGACGGACTGGTGCGACTGCAGCAACTGGAAACGACGGTGAAGGCCAATCAGAAGCTGCTGGGCTATGTGTATTATCGACGGCTGATGGCAGAGTATGCGGTTCGTCTGAAAGAGGACGACAAGGCAGCGGATGAAGCTGCGGCGAGGAAGTCCCGCGAAGCCACCCAAAAATGGTGGTTCGAACAACTTGAGAATTTTGCGAAGCAGTGGCCTGCGTCCGAAGATGCGCCGGATGCCGTTGTGCAGCTGGCCATCAGTTATGAACTGATGGAACGCATTGATGATGCGAAAGCCTGGTACGGCCAGCTCGCAAAGAATTATCCGAAAACGGAAGGTGGAGTGAAGGCGTCAGGCGCTCTGCGACGCCTGAGCCTGACCGGTAACCCGTTGCAGCTGGCCGGAAAGAATCTGCAGGGGCAGCCACTCAGCATCGAACAGTACCGTGGGAAAGTCGTGCTGGTGGTCTTCTGGGCCTCGTACGCACAGCCGTTCCTTGCCGATGCTGAAACTCTGAAGGCTGTCTACGCAAAGCATCAGAAGAGTGGTTTTGAAATTGTCGGGATTAACATGGATCCCGATGCAGCCGCGGCCACGGCCTGGCTGGGATCCAATGCCATTCGCTGGCAGAACCTGCGGGAAGCACCGCAGCAGGCAGGGGCTCAGCCCGGAGATTTCGGATTCGGAATTGTTTCGGTGCCCACGATGTTCCTTGTCAACAAGGAAGGCATCGTTGAGGGCGGCATAACCAGCCGTAACCTCGATCTGGCTGTCGATGCGCTGGTTCAGGGCAAGAAGCTGGAAACACTGAAGCCTCAGGAAGATCCAGCAGCACCGGCCGCCGGCACACCCGCTGCGTCTGCAGCCGCACCGGCAGCAGCGGGCACACCTCGACCGAAGAACTGAGCCTTGCGGGCTGAATGTTCGCCGGCTGAGTCCGCAGTCGTTATTTGCCGCAGGCCCCGCTGCCTTTGTCGGGCTGAAATTTCAAGCCTCTGTCCAGCAGCGCTTCCCGCAATTTTTTCACCGCGGCTGGTCCCATTCCATGCAGCTTCAGCAGTTCTGACTCTGAGACGCCAGTGAGTTGATCGAGCGATTCCAGTCCGGCACCATACAGAGCACGAAGTGCCGGCTGGGCAATTCCGGCTGGGAAATTTGGCCTGATGCCGGCAGTTTGCGCAGCATTGATTTGTCGCAAAGCTGGCTGCCCCGTCAGCGGACAGCAGCTGCGCTGGTGACGGGCGGATTTCGGCCGGCGAGACATTTGTGATTCCCGAGGCATTCTGCTCGCGGTGAAGGGAGTTTAGGACTTGTTCACAGCACCATTGTACAACTAAACTCCGCGGCCACGGAGTGTCGACTCTGCATTTTTTCTCCGGATCTTTCAGGGGATTGGCTCCGGGGTTGTTCCGCGGCGGCGATTGCGGAGTGCCGTACTGGTCGTTTCAGTGAAGTTGTCTGCAGAAACAGGACAGTGGACGGGATGCGTGCATCGTCGTGGCTGATTTGGGTGTCGCTGCTGGCTGCGATGCTGATGATTCCCAAAATTCTGGCAGCGGCACCGCCAAATATTGTGCTGATCTATGTGGACGATCTGGGCTATGGAGACCTGGGGTGCACCGGTGCAACAGCCGTGGCAACTCCAAACATTGATCGTCTGGCGGAAGAGGGCTGTCGGTTTACCGATGGTCACAGTGCAGCGGCAACCTGCACGCCTTCGCGTTATGCGCTGCTGACAGGTGAATATGCCTGGCGAAAAAAAGGAACCGGGATCGCTCCGGGAGATGCTTCGTCCATTATTTCTGCGGACCGAGTGACATTGGCCACGATTTTGCAGCGCGCGGGGTACTGTTCAGCCGTTGTTGGAAAGTGGCACCTGGGACTGGGCAGCGGTAACCTGAACTGGAATCGACCGATTGCTCCGGGGCCGCTGGATCTGGGCTTTGACGAAAGCTTCATCATTCCGGCGACGGGAGATCGAGTTCCGTGTGTGTACGTTGAGGGCCGTCAGGTTGTGGGGCTGGATCGGGAAGATCCGATTCAGGTCAGTTTTTCCGGACCGCTGGATGACGAGCCGACAGGTCAGAGCCATCCTGAGCTGCTGAAAATGAAATGGGATCACGGTCACAATGCGACCATTGTCAACGGGATCAGTCGCATTGGATTCATGTCCGGTGGTCAGCGTGCCCGGTGGGTGGATGAGGATATGGCCGATGTGCTGACCGAGCGGGCTCAGAAATTCATTGAGCAGCATGTATCGAGTCATCATGAGCAGCCCTTTTTCCTGTTCTTCAGCACACATGACGTGCATGTGCCGCGAGTTCCGCATCCGCGATTTGCCGGCCGTACTTCGCTGGGGGCTCGCGGTGACGTGATCGCCCAGCTGGACTGGAGTGTTGGGCAGCTGCTGGCGACGCTTGAGCAGCATCGGTTGTCCCGCAACACCCTGGTGATTCTGACCAGCGATAACGGACCTGTACTGAACGATGGTTATCAGGACGAGGCTGCAGAACGCAATGGTCAGCATCAGCCGGCCGGCCGTTATCGAGGCGGCAAATACAGTTCATTTGAGGCGGGTACCCGGGTTCCGCTGCTGGTGCGCTGGCCCGCTCGAATTACGCCTCGCACCGTTTCCGATGCCCTGTTCTGCCAGATTGATTTTCTGGCGACATTTGCAGCGCTGACGGGCGAAGCCATACCGGAAGGCTGCGGCCCCGACAGTCGCAACCTGCTGCCGGCACTGCTGGGTGAGGATCGGCATGGGCGGGAGCATCTGGTGCAGCAGGCTGGCGCTCTGTCCATTCGCCAGGGACGCTGGAAAATGATCGAACCGTCGAAAGGGCCGGCTGTGAATCGACAGGTGAATATCGAAACCGGCAACCTCGGACAGGTCCAGTTGTATGATCTGACCGCAGATCCGGGCGAAACTCGTAACCTTGCGGCTGCTGAGCCGGCACGAGTTGCCGAGCTTCAGCAGCTGCTGGATCAGATTCGCGATGGAACTGATCACGACCGTTAGCCCGCACTGTGCAGTCGCGAGGCACACAACGCAGTTTGGGATTTCGCTTGTGAACTGCCCGGCAAGATAATGCCTCCTTGAGACACGCATGAGCGTCCTTTCACTCCAGCGACGGACTGCTATCCTGCGCATTATCACGGTCCGAGCACATCGCAGAGATGGCGAAAGCTGCCTGGCGTTCGTGTTTAGTGAACGGCGGTTAGTGCATTCGACCTTCACTGAGCGGTATCAATAAAAAATCCGACGGCCTTTTAGGCCGTCGGATTGAGTTTCACAAAGCCGGGCTGCCCCCGAACCGTATCAGCCAGTGATCTGAGCGTCCGTTTCCGGAGCAGCATCGTTATCGGCATCAAACCACTCTTCACGGAACTCAATGCGTTTCCGCGTCTTCATAGCCAGATTGGCGGTGAGTGCCATGATCGCGTCTGCCATCGCCACGCGACCATTGCACCGCAGCTCCTGCCAGCCCTTGCCGTTGCG
>SXXK01000315.1 GCA_005791255.1 Planctomyces sp. | reverse complement strand
CCCGGTGATTTCGAGGCTGTTTCAGCGATTGCAGCGGCCTGCGGCGACCGCACCACCATCTGTGCTTTGGCTCGCAGTCGCGAGGACGACATCAACAGGGCGAAGCAGGCTCTGGCTGCTGCTCAGCATCGTCGCATTCATGTGTTTCTGGCCACCAGCGCGATTCATCGTGAATTCAAGCTGAAGATGGACAAAAAACAGATCATCGAGCGTGCCATCGCGTCAGTGTCGCTGGCGAAGGAGTTCTGCGACGACATCGAGTTTTCTCCGGAGGATGCGGTCCGCACGGAACTCGATTTTCTGTGCGAAGTGGTGGAGAAGACGATTGCTGTCGGAGCTACGACCGTCAACATTCCTGATACCGTCGGCTATGCGACTCCCAGTCACTATCATCGTGTGATTTCGCACCTGAAGCAGCATGTGCCAAACATAGACAGGGCCATCATCAGTGCCCACTGTCACGACGATCTGGGGTTGGCTGTCGCCAACAGTCTGGCGGCTGTGGAGGCTGGAGCCCGTCAGGTGGAATGCACGATCAACGGTCTTGGGGAGCGTGCCGGCAACGCGGCCCTTGAAGAGATTGTGATGGCAATCCGGACGCGGGCTGACTACTACAAGGTCCACACTCGCATCAATACTCGAAAGTTGTATCCCACCAGTCATCTGGTGTCTTCGATCACGGGGATGAAAGTCCAGCGGAACAAGGCAATTGTGGGTCAGAACGCATTTGCTCACGAAGCCGGTATTCATCAGCACGGTGTGCTGCAGGAACGTAGTACATACGAGATCATGCGGCCTGAGGATGTTGGTTACGTGGGGCAGAATCTGGTGCTGGGGAAGCACAGTGGGCGGCATGCGTTTCGTGATCGGGTGGTGCAGCTGGGATTCACTCTGGACGATGCTGCTCTGCAGCAGGCATTTGACGACTTCATTGCATTGGCTGACAAGAAAAAGGAAGTCTACGATTCTGACATTACAGCCCTGATTGAGAATCGGCTTCAGGATGCGGTCGACAGCTGGAAGCTGATTCGATTTCATACTTCGGCTGGTACGGGCACCATTCCGACGGCTACTGTGGAACTGCAGTTTGAAGATCAGACAGCGGTCTGTGACGCGTCCACTGGTGATGGGCCGATTGACGCTGTCTTTCGGGCGATGCTGCGAATCACCGGCCTGCAGGCGAAGCTTGAAGAGTTTGATGTCCGCAGTGTTTCAGAGGGCCAGGATGCGCTGGGTGAAGTGCATCTGTCGATTGGTTTTGGCGGCCGGCACTATCAGGGCAAGGGCGTCAGCACGGACATCATTGAGGCGGCAGCCCGAGCATTTTTGCAGGCTTTGAATCGCGAGTACCTGGACCTTCGCAGTGGCAGCGTGACGCCTGAGCGTGCTCAGGGTTGAATGCGTCGTTGGCATCCCGGGCAGCGACTGCGGGCACGGGTGTGTCACCGGCAGCAACTGCAGACAGGGCAGCCGGTCCACCGGCGGAGGCTGCAACCGGGCAGTCTCCGCGCGGAGGCAGGCTGTGTCGGATTCACAGGAACGAGCAAATATAGTCGGCAACCTGCGTCACCTGCAGTTCAAAGTACGAGTTTCCGTCGACGTTGAACGCCTGGCCGCCCTGGATTGACTGCCATTCGGTGGCGCCGGCCGGCCGCCATTGCAGTGCGCCGGACTGAATTTCCATCAGTTCAGGGCGGCCGGTATTGAATTTGTATTCTCCGGGCAGCATGACTCCGAGGGTTTTTGTGGTGCCATCCGGAAACTCAATCGTCCGGCTGGTAACGCGACCATCGAAATAGACATTCGCAGCCTTGACGACTGTGACTCCTGAAAACCTGCTCATTCTTCGTTTCCCGCAAATTCTTCCAGTGCTTTTTGAATTCCAGCCGCTGCGGTGGGATTTCCCGCCGAAGTCGGTGTGCTGCAGATTAACGATTTGCCGATTTTTCTGGAACCAGCGATCGCGCAAAAGCCCGATTTCGGCAGTCACCGTAAGTTTTCCCGGGTCCTGAGCGAGTCGTCCAGAAAATTCGGAGCCGTTTCATGTCCGAGTCTGTCCCATTGCCGCCCCTCGTCTTCACTCCTTTGCTGACGCGGATTCGCTGGGGGGGGCGTCGTCTGGGGACGGTTCTCGGCAAGTCGATTGGCGACGAATCGGACTATGCAGAAAGCTGGGAGATTGCGAATCAGGCTGAGCATGACAGTGTGGTGGCAGCGGGACCACTGCGGGGCATAACGCTGTCTGAGCTGATGGTGGCGGGTGGAGAATCACTGCTGGGGCGTCAGTGCCAGCTTTCTCAGTTTCCGCTGCTGATCAAGTTTCTGGACGCGAATGACTGGTTGTCTTTGCAGGTGCATCCGGATGACATGCTGGCTCGTGAATACGGCGCGCAGGAGCGAGGCAAGACTGAGTGCTGGGTGATTCTGCAGGCTGATCCGGGAGCAAGGATTTGTTGTGGATTAAGGCGGGGAGTAACTTCTGCAGAGTTGCGGCGGGGTCTGGAGTCTGTGAGTTCCGGTGGTGACCGCGGGGAACTTGAGGGGCTGCTGCACATGTATGAGGTGCGGGCGGGAGACTGCGTGTTTGTGCCGGCCGGCACTGTACATGCTCTTGGTCGCGGCATTCTTCTGGCTGAAATTCAGCAGCAGAGCAATCAGACATTTCGACTCTATGACTGGGGGTGGGTGGGGACTGACGGGAAACCGCGTCCGATTCACGTGGCCGACTCGCTGCATTGCACGAATTTTGAACGCGGCCCTGTGAATCCTGTGGTGCCGGTGGAGTTGTGTGATCAGGAGCATAGTTTTGAGGAACTGGTGCGATGTGAGTATTTCGTGGTGCGCCGGCATGAGTCGCTGCATGCATTTTCGCTGACGTCAGACGATCGATTTCGGATTTTGATGACGTTGTCGGGCAGCGGATTGGTGCAGACATCGACCGGTGATGAGCAGCTGTTGCGGGGAGGAACGGTGCTGTTGCCTGCCTGTTGCGGGAGGATTCGCATTCAGCCGCGTGAACGGCTGCAGATACTGGAGATCAGTTGTCCGTAATCCGTTGTCTCTGGCGGTGGAAATCGCTTGAGTCTGATGGGGCCGCAGATCAGGATACGTGCTGCAGGCACAAGCGAAGGGGTTATCGCCCGGGCGGATACCTGGTCGGGCTTTATCTTGGGGAAACCAACGGTCATGTCGCCGGAATCGATACTGAAGCTTTATCGGACCATGCAGATCATCCGCCAGACGGAGGAAGAACTGGCACGCTGTCATCAGCGGGGTCTGGTGCATGGTGCCTGCCATACGTATGTTGGTCAGGAAGCGATTGCTGCTGCGGTCTGTTCGCACCTTGG
>SXXK01000314.1 GCA_005791255.1 Planctomyces sp. | reverse complement strand
CGACACCCGACACCCGACACCCGACACCGGCTCCCCCGCACTCAAACGATCCAGCACCAGCAGTCGATACTGCAGCTGCTGAGGCCGCGATAATGGCCGCAATCGCTCGTCATACAACCGCACACGCCAGCCACGACCCTCAGCCGATCGCGCAAACACCTCCGCATGCTGCCGCCCCGCATCACCAATCCAGACTACGCCACCCGCCAGCAAAAGATGCTGCAGAGCATTCAGCAGGGGCTCATGACCCGCCCGGTCATACAACACGTCACTCGCAAAAATAAAATCAAAACCCGGCACCGCTGGCACGTCGTCCCAGCCAAACACCAGACCGGCAGCACCCGCCAGACCGTTGCGCTCCGCATTCCCCAGTGATGCCGCAACCGCCGCACCCGACTGATCGGAAAACGTCACCGATAACCCGGCCGCCAGTCCCGCCAAACCCACCAGACCCACTCCACAACCCAGCTCCAGACACCGCTCCGCACGCGGGGCAGCCCGCAACAACAAACCAGCCGTCACAGGAGCCGCTGCCCATAACAAACCCCAGTAAGGGTCCCACCCGGAGACTCCCGCACTCTCCCCGACGACCGCCTCCTCCAGCAACGCAGCAGGCTCCGGAAGCTCCAGCTCAAAAATCCGACCAGATACCTCCACTCGCTCCAGCGGCACGCCACCACCCCCCCACCGCTCAAACCCAAACCACAACCGGTCAGAACTGAGCCAAAAACCGCAGATCGTTCTCGTAAAACCGACGTATGTCGTCCACTCCAAAATGCTTCATGCAAAAACGCTCGATCCCGAGGCCAAACGCAAACCCCGAATACTGCTCCGGATCATACCCCACCGACGCAAACACCGCCGGATCCACCATCCCCGCTCCGCCGATCTCCATCCACGAGCTCCCCCATTTCATATCCACCTCCACAGATGGCTCTGTGAACGGGAAAAATGACGGACGAAATCGAATCTCCACCTCGGGCCCCAGAAAACTGCGAGCAAACTGGCTGAGCACCGTCTTCAGCTGCGCCATCGTCACATGCCGGTCCACCAGCAACCCCTCCATCTGGTGAAACATGCACGAATGAGTCGCATCAATCGTGTCCGGACGATACACCCGACCCAGCGACACAATTCGCACCGGTGGCTGCACCGTCTCCATCGTCCGAATCTGCACCGTCGATGTCTGACTGCGCAACAGCATCGGACGACCCGCTGCCGCCTCCGCACACGCCAGATAGAAATTGTCCAGCGGATCCCGCGCCGGATGATCCTCCGGAATATTCAGCGCCTCAAAATTATGACGCTCATCCTCCAGCTCCGGACCATCCACCACCGTGAAACCAAACCGCCCCATCAGCTCCCGAAACTCAGACATCACCTGAGTAATCGGGTGCAGCTTCCCCAGCCGCGGCCTGTCACCCGGCAACGTCACGTCAAAATCGGAAACCGCCCGAGCCGCAGCGAGCTTCTGCAGGGACTCCTGACGCAACTCCAAAGCCGCTGTCACCGCCGTCCGCACCTCGTTGAATCGACGCCCCACCGCCGGCTTCTGCTCAGCTGTCGCAGTGCCCACCAGCTTCTGCAGTTCCCGAATCCGACCGTTCTTCTGGCCCATGTACTCCACACGTACACGCTCCAGCTCCGACGACTCAGACACGAGGCCGATCGCCGCCAATGCCCCGGACTCAAACTCGTCAAATGCAGCCAGAATATCCATCACCGCCACCCCCAAACAGTCATCCATCAGCCAGCAGCAGTCAGCCAGCAGCAAAAAAAAACGAGCCAACCCGCGGGCTGACTCGTCTGTTTTCCGTTCAGCCAGTTGCCCGACCAAACCTGTCCGCACACAGCAGACTCAGGTCGCAGACTTCGCAGCCTTTGCTGCTGCCACAACCTCTGCAAAGATTTCCGGATTACGCACTGCCAGTTCCGCCAGCTGCTTGCGATTCAAACCAATCTTCGCCAGCGCCAGACCATGCATGAAGTACGAGTAACTGATGCCCTGAGCACGCACGGCAGCCGTGATACGAGTAATCCACAGGGCGCGGAATTCACGCTTCCGCATGCGACGGTCTCGAGTCGCAAAGGCGCGGGAACGAACCAGCGTCTCCTTTACGGTTCGCAACAGCTTGCTGCGACCACCGAAGTTACCCCGAGCTTCCTTGAACAAACGCTTCTTTGAGCGATGACGCGCCTTACCGTAACGAACTCGCATCGAACCAGTTCTTTCAATTCATCAGGATCGGAAATTTTTCATGAACCAGCAGCAGTCTACGCCGCCACCAGTCCCCGGTCGATCTTCCACGACCAGCGCAGCATCCCCATGCTGCCCCCTGAAATTCTGACACACGCCCCAGCCGCTCACCCGGCACAAGGCCAGACAAAAGCCGGTCACAAACACGCACACATCAAGGTGCAGAGGACACCGATGTGTTCAGGCGTTAACGTCAGTCACAACAACTCAACTCAGCTGAAACGCAACGCCCCGCACATCACATGCAGGGACGCAAAGCCTCAATAATCTTCTTCGCCTCCGCACCGTCAACCACGCCGTCCTGACGCAGACCACGCTTGCGCTTCGGACTCTTATGGCTGAGCAGATGCCCGCGATAAGCAGAACGGTGCTTCGCCTTGCCCGACGCCGTAACCTTGAAACGACGCTTAATTCCCTTATGAGTCTTCTGCTTAGGCATTTCACTCTCCGCGACTGACAGACTACAGAAACCGCCACACATCACAGCAGCCACTGCACCACAGCACGCTGATAAAACTCAACAAAAATTGCTCAGGAAAAACTCAGAACCATGGATGACCGCACCCCGCTGCATGAACGCCAACGCCAGAGACATGTGTTCATTTGTGCAGGATTCGGGCAATCAGAGCCCACAAGTATAGAACGGGCCGGCACTGGTTGTAAAGCACTGAACCCCCAGGGCGGAAGGAAATTCCCAGAGGCATCCCCGGAAACCAACGCCACAACCCCCAAAAAGCTCGTGAATCGACCGTCTATCGACCACTCAACACCCAGTCAGATAACTTTTCAAACGGAAACAGCCCCGGAACTCGTCCGAGGCTGCCCCGAAATTCGGAAAACTCAATGCTCAGACACTGATCGCCTGACCATCTCCAACACCCGACAACGCCGCCAGCAGCAGCAAGGTG
>SXXK01000313.1 GCA_005791255.1 Planctomyces sp. | reverse complement strand
CGAAACCGCCGCCAGCAGACAACCTGCCGCCGCCGTCATCGGCACCGGTACCTGCAGCCTCGCCAGACACCGCAACTTTTTCGATCCACTCCGGGGACATGCCGTCTGCGGACTCAACCCGCAGGGATTCTCTGACTCCACCGTGCTCGTTGCCCGCATCACCGCAGACAACGGACCACCAATCGCCACTCTCGTCAATTACGCCTGCCACCCCACCACACTCGCATGGGATAACACACTCATCAGCCCCGACTACGTCGGCGCTCTCCGCGAAACTGTTGAACAGCATGCACACGGCATTTGCCTGTTTCTGCAGGGAGCTTCGGGGGACCTCGGCCCCCGCGAAGGCTTCACAGGTGATACCTCAGTAGCCGATCGCAACGGTCGCGAACTGGCCTTCGCCGTACTCTCCACAATCCAGTCACTCCCCTGCCCCGGCACACGCTACGCATGGCAGGAACCCGTACTCTCCGGGACGTGGATCGGACGCTGGGCTCACGAACCCGTCCCACCCGACAGCAGCCAGGCCTTCAAATTCTGGAAATGGCACCAGCTCACCGTCAGCCTGCCCTGGCGACACGACCTGCCACGCCTCGATGAAACGCGCCGCAATCGGGATTACTGGCTGGCACAGGAGACCGATGCACGCTCACGCAACGACGCCGACGCGATTCGTAACTGTCGCGCCAATGTCGAACAAATGACTCGCCAGATCACACGCCTTGAAGCACTTGCTCCCGGACCCGTCTGTCCCCTCAAAGTCACTATCGGAATTACCGGAGACTGCCTCTGGTTCTTTGTCCCCGGTGAACTGTATCAGGACCTGCAGATCCAGCTGCGGCAGCGATTCGCCCCGCGACCCGTCTTCGTCACCACTCTCACCGGGGACTGGCAGCCCGGCTACATCCCGCCCGCCAGCAGCTACGGTTACGGCATCTACCAGGAGGTCATCGCAGCCACAGCAGCCGGCTGCCACGAACTGCTGCTTGAAGAACTGACACGCCAGACCCGCACACTGCTGGCCGAACACGGCCGGCAGCACTGAATCCGCAAAAACTCACACAGGCCGGCGGAACTTACTTCGAGTCCCCACCGAGCAGATGCTGCTGCACAAACTGAATCGTGGCGTAAAACTGAAAGTCCGCGTTGTTCTTCTTGCGGAACCCATGGCCCTCGTCTTTCGCCATCAGATACCACACCGGAGTCCCATTCTGGCGGACTCGCGCCACAATCTGCTCCGCCTCTGACAGCGGTACACGCGGATCATTCGCCCCCTGCACCACAAACAACGGCTTCCGAATCCGACCGGCATTGTTCAAAGGAGCCATCTCTTCGAAAAATGATGCCAGTCGCGGATCCCGCTCGTCCCCATACTCCACCCGCCGCAAATCCCGCCGATACGACTCCGTGTTCTTCAGAAACGTCCCGAAATGCGAAATCCCCACGACGTCCAGAGCACAGCGAATCCGGTCGTTGTAGTGAAAGGCGCAGGCCAGAGTCATATAGCCGCCGTAACTGCCGCCGGTGACCATCACCCGCTGCGGATCCAGATCCGGCTGAGTCGCAATCCAGTCCAGCAGCGCACCAATGTCCCGCACCGAATCCTCACGCCGCAATCCATTGTCCAGCGCCACAAATGTCTTGCCGTAACCCGTGGATCCCCGCACATTCGGGTAAATCATCGCCACGCCCAGCTCGTTCATGTAATAGTTGTTCCGCGCCTGAAAAATCGGCCGCGACTGACCCTCAGGTCCCCCGTGAATATTGATGATCACCGGACGCCGACCGCCAAATCCCGCCCCCGCCCGATACAGAAAACCACTGATCTCCAAACCATCAAAACTCTTCCACCGCACCAGCTCTGGCTCCACCAGCACGTCCGGATTCAAACCACCCAGCTCACTCTCCGTCCAGCGTTCCACCCGCCCATCCGACAACAGGACATACACGTCCGAGGTCGACTTTGCTGAACTGACCGAAAAGGCCGCAGCCGAACCATCCCGATGCCACTCCAGCCCGCCAATCACTCCCGCCGGCACTCCCGCAACCTCTCGAATCTCACCCGACTCCGTCAGCAGCAGACGCAGCTTCGATACACCCGCCTCGTTCGTCTCAAATAACAACTGACGACCGTCAGGCGACAAATCAAAGGCCTCCACGTCCCACGGGATTTCCGTCGTCAGCCACTGAATCTCCCGAGTCCCCGGATGCATCCGACCCAGCCGCCGAAACTCACTGCCCTGATCACCCGTCAAATACAACGCCGTTCCATCCGGAGCATACTCCGCCCCACCCCACGCCACCTGCTCCGCCACATCCGTCAGCGGCTGCTTCATTCCCGTCGCCACGTCCAACAGCCAAAGCACCGACTGATTCACCGACAAATACTGCCTGGCAACCAGCTGCCGATCGTCAGGCGACCAGTCCAGAGCCGACCAGCCACCACCCTCGAGCTCGGCAATCGCCCGCGCCTGCTCCGGATGCAGCGGATCCATCAGCCACAAATCGCGGTCCGTGCCATTGCGGCGAGTCGTGGCCCAGGCGAAATGAGTACCCGCACGATTCCAGAGCGGACCACTGTTCTGACTGCGACCACCGTCCGTCAGCAGCACCGTCTCACCAGTGACCAGATCCCGCCGATACAACTGAGAAAACTCGTTGCCACCAGCGTCCCGGCTGAACACAAAAAAACGGCCCTCGCGAGGCTCCCAGGATGCACCCCCAACCGGCTCCGCATAAAACGTCAACTGCCGCCTCGCACCACCCGGCTGCCGCACTTCATGGATCTGCGGAGTATTTCCGAAACGAGTCGAAATCAGCAGCTCCCGACGCTGCGGATGCCACGCCGCAAACGACGCAGAGCGCGATTCCGTATACCGCTGCACCTTTTCGGCCAATGCCGCAGGAATTTCCGGTATCCCCTCCGCCACCAGGTTCTCGTTCGGACGGATCAGAGCAGTCTGAGCCATCACGGGGGGAATCACCAGCAGCATCGCCAACAGCACCACCAGCTGACCAGTCCTGAACATGCCCCCGCACCCCCCTCGCTAATTCACCCCAACCGCAATCGACGTCTCAATCAGCGCCATCAGCCGCCGCGCAACCTCATCCTTCGTTCCGCGAATCTCCGCAATCGTCTCAGACTCCGGCGACAACACCTCCACCGAGTTCGTCAGTGAACCAATCGCCGTTGTATCATTCAGCACAATACACCTGCAGTTCTTCATCCGCAGCTTCCGCATCGCGTTAT
>SXXK01000312.1 GCA_005791255.1 Planctomyces sp. | reverse complement strand
TCAGGCTTCGCTGCCACAGCCGGCGGTGCCGCCACCTTTGCCGGCTCTGCAGCAGGCACCGCAGTCGGTGTCGCCTGCGGACCACTCTCCGGAGCCGAGGACGGCGCCGAAACCGGTTGTGCTGCTTTCAAAGCTGCCACCGGAACGGCCGCATTCGCAACTGGCCGAGACGGTTGTTTCGGGACAGCAGTACGAACCACCGCAGTTCCCGAACCATCACCCCGACGCTTCGACTGCACTTCTGCCAGTCGCTCCCGAATCGCTGCATTCTGAGGGTTCTTTTTCAGAGCCCCCCGATACATGGTCTCTGCCTTGTCCAGCTGTCCCTGTTGCTCAAAAATCTGAGCAATTGCCAGCATGCGATCCGCAGACGCCTGACGCGCCGAGCTCGCAGGCTCGTAATCACCCATCAGGGCGCTCGCCGCTGAACATCCGATGCCGGACGCCACCAGCATTCCACCAAGCAACAGCACCACGGGCCGCCTGAATCTCATTTGTACTCCCCCCACAGCCACGTGAATCCGCGGCGTGTCGCTGCACCTCGAACGCAGCGCGGGCGATTTCCCCCGAAATCACCCGCTGCACCCAAGTCTGTCCCAGCCCGGGTGCCAATCCACCCCGGACAATCGCCAATCGCATGACAACAGACTCGATCCCTCTCATTCATCGGACTGTCACAATGCCTGGCCTTGTTTTTTTTTGCAGAATGTGCACGAACGGCGCAATCCACCCCAACTTGATTCCAGGCCCCGGTTCTGATCACAATCCCTCAAGTTCCACCGACAGACACCCTCGCGCCTCACTCCCTTACTCTCACTCGCACACACTGACCCCCAGCATGTACCGCGCACTCAATCCCGAAAAAACCATCCAAACGCTGCAAACACTGGGAAAACGCATCGATGAACGGTTCCCAGGCGCCAGCCTCGGACTCGTTTGCCGTGAACTGCTCCAGATCGCTCGAGAAACTCATGACCGCGTCAACTGGACCGCACGCAGCCTCCCATGGATCCGCGCCGGCGTCTGCTCCGTCATCGTCGCCGCCATCGCTGCCGTCTGGTTCGCCGTCCGCTACATCAAGCTGCAGGGACAGCCGGAACTTGAAGAACTGGACGCCGGCTTCAATGTGCTGATCCTCTTCGGAGCGTCACTGTTCTTCCTGCTGTCACTCGAATCACGCATCAAGCGACACCATATCCTGCAGGCACTCCACGAACTCCGCTCCATCTCACACGTCATCGACATGCACCAGCTCACCAAGGATCCCAGTCAACTCCTCGGATCGGCAGAACTGCGCACTGCATCCTCACCCGCAAGATCACTCACCCCATTCCAACTGACTCGCTACCTCGACTATTGCAGTGAGCTGCTGTCGCTGGTTGGCAAACTGGCCGCCCTCTACGCACAAAGCACTTCCGACCCCGTCGTACTGCAGTCGGTCAACGACATCGAACAACTCACCAATGGACTGGCCCGCAAAATCTGGCAGAAAATCATGATGCTCGATGACGACGTCAACACCCCTCCCGGCGAACCCGGCCCGATCCACGGTCAGCAGAATTCCGACTGAAGGCCGACGCTACCTGACAGGCACACGCTTCATTGAATAAAATCCCTCAACCGGCCAGAATTGCCGGACGGCCTCAGACGCCTGCGACAAACGGATTTCATACAAATGCCCCGACTGATGCTCGCCAGTCCGCAGCAGCACAGTACGCCCCTCACCCCGCAACTCCACACCTGTCACTCGGACCTGTCGACGCTCGCTGTCCGCCGTCGCATAACTCCCCTTCCACACTCGCGTCGCTGACTGCACGTCCCAATCCTCCGGCTTGTCGCCAGTTCCACCCGGCAAAGGCTCAAAAAAATCCACCTCAAAACCATTCGACACAGCTCGGATTTCCCGGATGCCATTCGGACTGCCACCCCGCGGCCGCAACACCTCCAGACAACCAATGTTCCCGGCACCCTGCCAGCCACTGTCCCGAATACTGCCGATCCACAAGCCACCATCGGCTGAGAAACCACACGCAATCGGCCCCAGCAGGTCCGACTGCTCACCCGCTGCAGGCAAACGACTGAACCGATAACACGCCCCCTGCATCACACCATCAACTTCCTGCAGAGAAAAACGGATCAGACATTGAGTATCATACTCGCAGCCCACACCCTGACCCGCCAAAGCCGCTACCGGATAATCCCGCGGAAAAAATGCCACCGCATTCACGCTGCGAGTCCACGGATGAGGAATCATCAGCGCCGGTGACTCCGCCACCACACCCTCCGCAGCATCATGCCGCGACGGTACACCGTAATGCCGCCCCCGCTGCAGATGATTCAGCTCATTCCAGGTGTTCTGCACACCCTGATTGTCCGTGGCAAACAAACGATCCTGATGATCCACCGCCAACCCCATCGGAAAACGCATCGAATACGCAAAAGGCTCAATCCGACCACCCGAATCCAGGCGCAGTACCGTCCCACGCCAGCGATCGTTGTCCGCTGCTCGCCCCTTCTGCGAATAATCACTGCCCAGACCTACATACAAATCACCCCGACTGTCCCGCACCAGACCGGCTGTCCAGTCATGATAATCATCACTGTACCCCCAGCCCGCTGCCAGCACCGTAAACTCATCCGCACGCCCGTCAGCATCCGTATCTTTCAAACGCAGCACCTCCGGCTTGTGAGAGACCAGCAGATCACTGCCATCCGCCACAACCCCATAAGGCGCAGCAAGACCCTCGGCAAACAACATGGGCCTGTCCGGAAGGCCATCGCCATCACTGTCCGACAGCACCCAGACCTGCCCCTTCAGCGATGTCAGTGCCAGACGACCGTCCGGCAACCACGCCAGCGCCGTAGGCATAATTCCCGCAGGCAGCGACAACCGCTGACCACCGAAACCTGGCACCGACTTCAACTCCTCCTCCCTGGTTAACAGCGGAGCAACCGCTGGCGGTGAAAGCGGCTGCGGCAATTCCTGCTCAAGCCCCAATGTCCAATCCGCCGCCTCTCCCTGAACAAGCTGCGGCCAGCCACCAGCAGAACGATGCACTGACTCCACTTCAGACGTCAGTCGAATCCGCTCCCCCCGCCGATCCCCACCCCAGCCCGGTAACTCCACCACTCGACCACTCGGGATACTGGCCCCCACCACCCTCAACTTTACCCCCGAACCACCAGTCCCACGCGGCGACAGTTCCAGCGTCAGCTCTACAACCTCATGCTGCTCCAGCAGACTCCAGACCGTCTGCTCACTGTGAGCCAACAACTTCTCGGCCGCTTCCGGAACACGGCCGAAATGAAATCTCAGCCGCAGTTCCACAATGCTTCCCTGCACACGCCACGACAGCAGCTCCGCTGTACGACGCTCATCACGCACTGGCAGCAACGGCTCCCCGCCACCATCTGAGTCCAGCAGACGACAAAAAGCAGCATCCTCAGGTCGCGACAGCAGCGGGATCCCCGCCAGATCCCAAAACCAGCTTTTCCCCTCCGTCCGCTGCCTCGCAAACTCACCAAACGCAAGCTGCTTCAACTGACCGCTGTCCGCGTCCAGCAATACGCTGAACCCATTACCAAAGCCGACAGCAAAAGCTCGCGCCGTTCCCGAACCACCAGCCGCACCCTCAGCCAGAAAGACGTCCCGCAACACCCGCGGTCCCTCGCCACGACCAACCGTCAACACCTGCTCGTAACGACTGGAAACAGTCGGAGGCACAAAGCCAGGATCCGCCAGCGCTGTCCACAACACCGCAAACTGCTGATTCAATGACTCCGCCGGATCACGGTCCAGCGGCCTGCGAATCGCCGGCATCTCAATTCCCGGCAACACCCGGATCGGATTCTGCATCCACCGCATGAAATACCGCGAACGCAGCCGACGCCCCATCACCAAAAGATCTGAACCCCGAGTCCCCGGAGCGACATTACGAGGCTCAAATCGCCCGGCCTTGTGACAGGCGATGCAGTTGAAACCCGCCGCACCCGCCATCTGAGTCCCCGAGACAAGTTGCTCCGATGTCGCCAGTGACGGATGCTGCGGATTCAAATGCTCAAACAAATCAGCCCGCAATGAATCCGCCTCGTCCGGAATCCGGTCCTCAGCAATCAATCCCCCCGCTATCGTTGCCGCTTCGCTGTCCGCCAGCGGAAAACGCGGCATCCGCACCAGCAGCCACGGCAGCCTCCGCCCCACCGACCGCCCCTGAATCGCCTCCAGCAGCACCTCGTCCCGCAATCGATCCCCCACCGCAGTTAATGCAGGAGGAATCAAATACTCGCTCTGACCACGCAAATCCTCACGCCGACTCTCGATCTCCGCCGCCCGTGCAGATAACCCCGACACACCGTCCCGCTCATGACACGCAAGACATCCATTGCGACGCAGTAACAGCGATCCAGCCGCAGAATCCCGCTGAACCGCAGGCAGCAGCGGCACCCCGATCGTCCCCAGCCACACACGCACAGCATCGGCTGCTTCCGCCCCCACACGAAACTGCGGACGCATTCCCACGCCGGAGATCCCCGCACCCGGGTTCACACAACTGCCACCCGCAACCGTCGCCGCAACCGCACGCACACCCGTCGTAAACTCCAGACGCTGCGGTGATTCCAGACCCGGGATGCGATGACACGACGCACACCTCGCACCCGCTACAATCCCACGACCAGCATCCACCGCCGATTTGCCAACCCGGGAAAGATCGCCACCTGAGCCCCCAACCGCAGCCGCCTCCGACTCACCATTCAAAGCCACCGCCAACTGCCGCCGCTCGTCGTCCGTCAGACTGAAAACCGGCATCCGATGACTGACATTCAGCTTCTCCGGACTCTGCAGCCACTGCTCCAGCCATCCCCGACTGCGACTGGAAGCCCCCTTGATCAATGCCGGTCCGCCATACCACTGACGCTCAACCTCGTCGGCCGACACCTGATGACAGGCCACACAGCCCAGAGTCAACAGCAATCGCTCGCCCGCCTCTCGATCCCCCTTCTTCACAACGGTCGCAGGCAACGCTCCAGCCGCCGGCCCCGTCACCGATCGCAGCCACGCAGTGGCAGATTCCGACTGCTCACGAGTCATCCCGAAATGCGGCATCGAGTGATTGCCATCTCCACTCATCAGCCTCCGCACGATCTCCTCGTCACTCAGGTGGGGCAGGGCAGTACCCAGGTCCGGAGCACGCAGCGGATCCGATTCACCCCAGCCCTCATGACAGGCACCACAACGCAATGCATCGGAAATCGTCCGACCCACAGACAACTCTGAAAGATCCGCATCACCAGACTGCGGGTAATGACTAAACACATCCGCCGGCAATGGCTCCAGAGTAAAATCGTCGCCAGACCAAAAAATCGCCAACTGCCCCGGCTCCACTCCCTCCACACGCCAGTACCGCACCAGAACCTCGTGATCTCCACCCGAGAGCTCCACCGGGTCCCCCGCCAGCAACAGCCCCGATGACTGACCAGACAACACACTCCGACCATCCACCAGCAGATCCAGTCGGCCCGCAAGCTTCGCACTGAAACGAATTCGACCCGGATTTCGCACCAGCAAACTGCCCGAAAACTCAACACGCTGCCCCACACCCCCACGCACTTCCGACAGCCCGGCACCAGCCAAAAATACCGGTCGCTCCGCCACCCCCGGCACCGCCTGCTGCACGCCGCCATACACCACAGTCCGCAAACCCGACCGCGCAGCCTCCGGATCCGGATCCTGACCCGCAATCGACAGATCTGCGACCACCATCAGCCACGCCAGACCCGCACGCACCGCCAGCCACCCGATGCTCAACTGATCCCGGTACGCTCTGACCATGATACTTGACCCGATTTCTGCCTCGTCAACCCCGCCCACCTGACGGCACCAACCGCCCCCACAGATTATCACCTGCGAAGTCCGGCAAATCCAGCCGACGCACTCCGATCCCATTTTCACCGCAGCAAAAATTCTTCATTGACATGCTCAACACGAAACGTACATTACACGAATTTCGTTTCATGTGTTGAAACTCGCGTAACTTACTTCTGCACAATTCCTGATTTCAGACCCTCCGGTCCACTGAAAGGCAATTCATGTTCGATGTCCTCCGGCTGAATCTTGTCTCACCCCTGACTCTCTGCTTTGCCCTCGGTGTCTTCGCCCGCGTCATCCGCAGCCAGCTCGCACTGCCACGCGAACTCTATACATCACTCTCCATCTATCTGCTGTTCGCGCTGGGACTGAAGGGGGGAGTCGAACTGTCGCACAGTTCCCTGTCACAACTCGCAGCACCCGCCGCAGTCACTCTGCTGCTCGGCTGCCTCACGCCGATCTCCGCCTACATCGTGCTCCAACGCCTCGGCAAATTCAGCATCCCCGACGCCGCCGGCATTGCCGCCCACTACGGATCCGTCTCTGCCGTCACCTTCATCGCAGCCCAACAGTTCACAAATGCTGCAGGAGCCCCCGCTGAAGGATTCATGCCCACGCTTCTCACCCTCCTCGAAATTCCCGGTATTCAGGTCGCTCTGGCCATCGGAGCCTTCCAGATGGCTCAGCTGCCTTCCAGCGATTCCAACCAAACGTCCGCTGGTTCCAGACTGCTCGCCGTCTGCCACGAACTCCTCAGTGCACCATCCACCATGCTGCTGGTCGGAGGCCTGATCATCGGAACAGCCGTGGGAACCGAAGGCTGGAAACCCGTCCAGCCGGTCTTTGAAGGCATGTTCAAGGGAATCCTGGCACTCTTCCTGCTGGAAATGGGTCTCACTGCCGGGGCACGACTGCAGGATCTTCGCTCCAGCGGACTGTTCCTGGCCGCTTTCGGAATCACCGTCCCAATCCTGCATGGACTGCTCGGCGCATGGCTCGGTTCGCTCTCCGGACTCAGCGTCGGCGGCACCACGATGCTGGCCACTATGGCTGCAAGTG
>SXXK01000311.1 GCA_005791255.1 Planctomyces sp. | reverse complement strand
ACGGCAGGCCTGCTGCACCTCACTCAGATCGTTCCCTCCGTGCAAATGCTTGCGATCCCGGTATGACCAGTAGCCTGCAACCAGCTGGTCGGACCTGTCATACCAGTCAGTATGATCGAACTTAATATTGTGCTTCCCCATGAGGCCCACTAAAAAAAACTGAGGGCCAAACAGCAGGACGGCCACCAGCGGCGACCACCAGTACACATACAGCAGCGACTTCAGTACCCAGTAAATTCGACCCATGGCGGACAGATCCCACTCAGTGGAAGGCCAGAAAAACATCTTCCAGATTCAGATCCTCGACCAGCACTTCCACTCCCCGCTGCTCATGCAGCCGCTGCGGCAGGTCCGGCGAATACCTGTCTGTCGTCACCTGAACCACTTCACCCTGCTCACTCCATTTCAATACCCCAGGCACGTCCTCGGCCTTCAGCCTGCCACCACCGCCGGTGATCCGCAACCGCTTGACGCGATCCTTTAAGCCATCCAGGTCCGAGTGCAGTCGCACCACACCACCCTGCAGAATCGCCAGATGCGAGGCTGCACGCTCGATGTCCGATGTAATGTGAGTCGAAAAGAGAATCGTTCGCTCGCCGTCTGCCGCCAGTTGCAGCACAGACTCCAGAAACAAACGCCGCGCCTGAGGATCGAGGCTGGCAGCCGGCTCATCCAGAATCAACAGCTCCGGACGATGCCCCAAAGCCAGTACAATTCCCAGCTTCTGCCGCTCGCCCGCCGACAACACTCCACAGGACTTCGATTCCGGTAACTCCCACCGCTCCAGTAATTCACGCACCAGATTCGCATCCCACCGCGAATAAAACGCCGCCGTGTAACCCACCATGTCACGCACGCGAAACGACGCAAACAACTGCACCTCCTGAGCCACATAACCCAGCCGGGACTTCTCGGCATCCGCCAATTCCCACGACGTACACCCCAGCAGCGATGCCGTTCCACCCGTCGGACGCAGCAATCCCAGCAAACAACGAATCAAGGTACTCTTGCCAGCCCCATTCGTGCCCAGCAAACCAGTCACCTCGCCGCGAGGTATCGCCAGATCCACCCCCCGCAATACCTCCACCTTTCCGAAAGACTTCCGCAATCCCTGAGTCTCGATCAGGAACTCTGTCATAACCCACACTCCTCAACCGATGCCCGAAAAACAGCCTTCAAATCCGCTCTGCTCAGACCACACTGCACACCGCGAACCACCGCCTGATCCATCAGTTCACGCACCTGTCGCAGTTGCTGCGGTGTCGGGCCCGCCCCACCCACCGCCTGAACCACCATCCCGCGACCACGCTCGTGAAGCACCACTCCGTCAGCCTCCAAACGAGCCCACGCTTTGGAAATCGTCATAAAGTTCACACTCAGCACAGCACCCAGCTGACGCACACTCGGCAACTCGTCCCCCGCACGCAAACGACCACTGGCGATCAACCCCAGCACCTGCTCAATCAACTGCCGGTAAATCGGAACACCCGAAGATGGATTCACCGAAAACAATGTCGTGAAATCACCCATTCACCGCGCCACCTGACCAGGGAAGACCCCCATTCGCAACCACACAACGCCACCGGGAAAAGTCACTGCAGTCGAATCAGCAGCTGGCCACACCACACATGAAACTCGCACGTGTATTACTACACTAATACGGCCACGGCGCAGTGTCAACTTGAAAATCCCAGGGAGATTTTCAAATCACGCCCCCCTGCTCAACCGCCAAACCAATACTCCACCACCTCACCGGCACCACGAAACTCCATCGCCTGAACCTCCACCCCCTCTGCTCCCACCGGCGGCTGAATCCGTACATGCTGGATCCGCGATCGCTCCCGCAGCTCCACCGCCACCTCCCGCCACTCGGCCCCCTCCGGCCAGCGAAACTCCGACACCTGATGCTCCGCAAAACTGGCTTCCCGAGTCCTCCAGGTAATTCGCCCGGGCCCCGTCCCGCCCGCCACCGCACGAATCCTCAGCACCACTGTCACCGGACCAGGAATATCCAGCCGCGAATTCGTCAGAAATGCCCGCGCACCCGCAGCCTCAGACTCCGGCTCCAGCAGCAGTCCGGACTCCGTTTTCGTCAGCACCCCGTTTCGCCCAATCCAGCCCTGAATCGCAACCTCGTCTTCCCGCGGAGGGACCGCGCTCGGCATCGCACCACGCTCCCCCGCAATCAACTCATGCTCACCAAACAACTCCTCATGACGACGACTGAAAGCCGAAGCGTCTTCCGACAATCCCGCCGGCTGCAACTGAGCAGCCCACTCACGCAGCCGGCGATCCAGCCGCGCTGCCACCTCCGGCTGCTCCGTCACCAGATTCCTTCGCTGATGCTCACCCTCCGGTGTCGACACGTCGAACAGCAGCGGTGGACGATTCCCCAGCCGTATCAGCTTCCACGGCATCTCCAGAACCGCTGACTGCGAACCCCACCGCCAAAACAAACGCTCATGCGGAGCATCCCTGCGCTGCCCCGTCACATACGGCGTCAGATCCACACCATCCAGCTGCGGATCAGGCCTTAATCCAGCCGCCGCTGCCGCTGTCGCCGCCACATCCAGACTGCTGACAGGCTGCGAATACACGCCGCCCGCCGGCCATCGGCCAGGCCACGCCGCGACAAACGGCGTCCTCACACCACCCTCACTCAACCTCCCCTTCTGACCCGCCAGCGGTTTATTCAGCGAACCGTCCCACGCTGTTCCCAGCGGTGCCCCGTTGTCACCAATAAAGAAAATCAGCGTCCTGCGATCCGCTCCCTGCTCACGCAGCTTCTCGCGAATTCGACCCACGCCCTCATCCATCGCCGCAATCATCGCCAGCGCCTGCCGACGCTGCAGCGGCAGATGCTCAGGTGTCTCACTGAACCAGGGTTCCGGTGACTCCAGCGGCACATGCGGCGCATACATCGCCAGATACAAAAACCACGGTCGCTCAGGATCAGCCGCCCGACGATCCAGAAACGACAGCGCCGCCTCCGTCTGCACCACCACCCGAAAACGATTGTCCGTGATCACCTGCGGAGCATTCGGCAGGGGACGACCCAGCAAATCATGCGACGCATAATACTGCCGCTGCTCACCCCGAAAATACTCGTCAAACCCCTGATGCTGAGGCATGTGGTCAGCCAGAATCCGCTGCGATTTCTCCACTCCCTTCGCAGCACCAATGTCCAGATGACTCTTCCCCACCCAGCCACTCACATAACCCTGCGGACGCAGCCGCTCCGCTATCGTCAGCTCACTCAGCGGCAATGGGCCACGATTGTTGTCCTCCACCCCAAAACGCTGCTGATAACGACCCGTCAGCAGCGCCGCCCGCGACGGGACACACTGCGGTGCCGTCACATAACCCCGCTCAAATCTCACACCATCACGAGCCAGCTGGTCAAGATGCGGAGTCCTCACGTCAGCATCCATACCCTGCACACCCAGATCCGCCCAGCCGTGATCATCGGAAAAAATCACCAGAATGTTCGGTCGCTGCGATGGCTCCACTGTCAAAGTCGGCGGCACCAGACCAGTCAGCGCTCGCCGATAAAACTTCCAGTTGTCTTCACCCAGCGAATTCAGCACCGCGTTCAGATTCTGCGACACCGCCGGCAACTGCCGAAACTCATGCGGGATCTGCAGCGAATCCAGATGACGATGAAAATTCTGATTGTGCTTCAATGTCTCGTCACGATCACCCACAATCTGGCGCACCACACGCCCCTCACGCAGACTTCCCGCTTCCATCTCAGCAATCCGCCAAGGACTCTGAGCCTCAAAGTACTGCTGATCACCCCCATACACATCCAGCAGCACCTGCTCACCACCCTCCGGAACCAGCCGAGCTGCGTCTCCGGAATCCAGCTGCAGCGGACCAGCACCCAGCATCGATACAGCACCAAACAGCTGATGATGCCGCAAACCCAGCCTCGCTGCACCATAGCCCCCCGTACTGAATCCCTCAATGATCCTGCCCTCAGGACCACGCACTGTCCGAAACACTCCGTCAATATGCGGAATCAGTTCCTCAATCAGAATCGTCTCCAGCCGCACATCACGAAACTTCCAGTCACACCACATTCCCGCTGACAGACCGTTCGGAAAGACAATGATCAGCGGCGGCAACTGTCCAGTCTGCATCGCTGTCCGGTAACGCTGAGCCACCTGCGTTACACCGGCACTCCCGCCACCCATGCCGTGCAGCCAGTACAGCACCGGAAATCGCCGCTGCGGCTGCGAGTCATACTCAGGAGGCAATGACACGTAGCAGCTCACCTGCTCCCCGGCCGCCGCACTGTCAAACAGGACTCGCTGCACCAGCGGACCCGGAATCTCAGGCAGCACCCACTGTGGCGACTGCGCTGCCAGAGACGGCATCATCCCGCAGCATACGCAACACCACAACAACCACTTCAGCCTGCCAGTGACACACATCCTGCGACTCCCTGCACACCCGTGCCGCCACAACACCACAAAAATCACCAGCAAACTTCCACCCACCCCAAACCAGCCTCCATTGCAAAGCAAAAACAGGGGCTTCACGAATTCTGACGACTTTTCAGCCGACCGACAATCCGTGTTCCTCCGTGCGAACAAAACTTCCGTGCACCGCACCCGCGGACAACCGTCCGCGGCTTGCCCAATGACCACCGCCCAGAGAACACCAAACACCGACCTTGCGCGTTTCCCTTCGCGACTTCGCGGCTTCGCGTGAGCAAAACCGCCTGCAAAGAACTCGCTCCGCAGTTGCAATCCCCACGCAGTCCCGTCGCAGCGAGCAGATCTCGGGCTGCAAAGCCCAACCGAAATCGATTCGTGAACATTCGTGTTCATTCGTGGTTCAAATACCACTCCCTGCGACTATCCGTGAAAATCCGTGTCAATCCGTGGCAAAAAAACATCCGTGGCTCCCGTCACGCCCGAATCCGTGGCCAACGCCGCCAATCCCCTCGCCCCGCTGTTTGTCTCCACACGCTCCACTCACTAACCTGCAGCAGTGGCTGCCTATTCGCCCCTGATTTACTCGAAAAACCCCCGTTATGTCTCACCCCGCTCCACTGCTGACCGGCATCCGCTGCCTGCTCCTCACCATCGGCCTGGCGGTGGTCGCCACCGGTCACGCCGCCGAACGTCCCAATATCCTGCTGCTGCTCAGCGATGACCACAGCTACCCGTTCCTCAGCACCTACGGAAATCCAAACATCCGGACTCCCGTCCTTGATCAGCTGGCCGCTGAAGGTATGCGCTTTCACAGGTTTTTCACCGGAGCACCACAGTGTGTGCCGTCACGAGCATGTCTGATGACCGGACGCTCAGCCGTCGCTGCCCGCATGACCCGTTTCTCAGCTCCGCTGCCACGCGATGAAGTGACTTTGCCGGAACTGCTGAAAGAACATGCAGGCTACTTCACCGGCATCTGCGGCCGCAGCTTTCACCTCGACGGTGCGTCCCGAAATTCCCCCACACTCAACCGCATCTACGACGAAAACAATCTCCGCACTTTCGCCGATCGAGTCGACTTTCTGAATACCTGCGGTGATGCGGAAGTCGCCGATCAAACCGCCGCATTTCTCGATAAAAAACCCGCCGATCGTCCGTTTTTCCTGTGGGCCAATTTCAGTGATCCGCACCATCCCTGGAACGCCGATCCGCAGCTCAGGCCGGATCCCGCCACGCTGCAGTTGCCCGCTCACTGGCCTGACCTGCCGGGTCTCCGCGAACAACTGGCTGATTACTTTGCCGAAATCAATCGCCTCGATCGCACCATTGGAAATGTGCTGGATGTCCTGAAACAAAAAGGTGTTTACGACAACACGCTGATTGTTTTCGCCGGCGACAACGGTGCGGCACTGCCACACGGAAAAGGATCGCTCTACGACCCCGGTTCCAACGTTCCGTTCCTGATTCGCTGGCCCGGGCACGTGCAGCCTCACGGTGATTCCCGGGCCCTGATCAGCGGAGAAGACGTGGCTCCCACACTGCTGGCCGCTGCCGGAATTGAACCCGGGCCCAAAATGAGCGGTCACAGTTTTCTGCCACTGCTGCAGAACCAGCCATTCACACCCCGCCGTTACGTCTTTGTCGAACGCGGTTCCCACGGCTCCAACGCACCCGTCCGCACCGACATCACCAGCTCCGGCTATGATCTTGCCCGCGCCGTTCGCAGTGATCGCTGGAAGTTCATCTACAATTGTACTCCCTGGGTACCCTACTCACCCGTCGATTCCGCAGGCGGCCCCGGCTGGAAACAAATGCTCGCTGCAGCTGACAGCAAAACCCTGCCAACACCACTGATCAACACCTACTTCACCACACCACGACCGGTCTATGAACTCTACGATCTGGACGCCGATCCCTCCGAACTCAATAACCTTGCCGGTCGTCCGGAAACGGCCGCAGTCGAAAAAGAACTGCGGGAAGCTCTGGCCGAAAAAATGATCCTCGACTTCGACTACCTGCCGCTCCCGGCCTTGCTGGATCAGCAGGACAACCCGCCACAGAACGGCGGAAAAAAATCCGCCGGCAAAGCCCGCAAAAAATAACAGCCCCCACCCGCCACCCCAGACCCAACCTCGTAGCTCGGGCTTTCCAGCCCGAGCACCGCCCACTCAAACAACACGCCACCTCCCCAAACACAAGCAACTCACCGTAGCTCGGGCTTTCCAGCCCGAGCCCCCCCAACCGCCCACACTGCGGTTCATCAACCGTTTTCGGAGTCACCAACATGCTGTCTGCTCTCACCGCACGCCGCACGTTTCTAACCACCGCCGCTGCCGGACTCTGCGCTGTCACCACAGCCGCTTCCAGCTCTCAGGGACCCATCCGCATCGGACAGATCGGAGTCGGACATGCCCATGCGTCGAAACTGTCCGTCTACCGCAATAACCCCGATTACGAAGTCGTCGGAATCGTGGAACCTGACGAACAATTGCGCCGGGCTGCCCAGACACGCGACCCATACCGCGATCTGAACTGGATGACTCGCGAACAACTGCTCAACACTCCAGGACTGCAGGCCGTGCTGGTGGAAACGCAGGTGCGTGATCTGCTGGACCAGGCGGCAGTCTGCGTGGCCGCCGGCAAGCACGTGCATATCGACAAACCGGCCGGACAGTCACTGTCACAGTTCGCCGCAATTCTGCAGGCCGCTGAACAGCAAAAACTGCTGGTGCAGATGGGCTACATGTATCGTTACAACCCAGGCATCGTGCTGCTGCGGCAGTTGCTCCGCGATGGCTGTCTCGGACAGATCTTCGAAGTGCATACGGTAATGAGTAAGGTCGTGGATGCAGCAGATCGGGTAGCACTGTCCGAGTTTCGTGGTGGCATGATGTTTGAACTGGGCTGCCACGTCCTCGACCTGGTCGTGGGAATCCTCGGAGAACCAGCTGCAGTCACTCCGTACATCCGCCATTCCGCACCGCTCAGTGACAACCTGAACGACAACATGCTGGCTGTCCTGCAGTATGCTCAGGCAACCGCAACGGTCCGCACAACGGCGCTGGAAGTGGACGGCTTCCGCCGACGACACCTGACAGTCTGCGGCACTGCCGGCACCTTTCACCTGCAGCCACTGGACAATCCTGCCGCGGTACTGACCCTGGCAGCGGCACACGGCAATTTCAAAGCCGGTACCCAGGACGTCAGCTTTCCGCGTTATGTTCGTTATGTGGACGACGCTGCCGACATGGCCCGGATCATTCGCGGCGAGAAAACCACGGACTTCCCGTATGCACATGACCTTGCAGTCCAGCGCACCCTGCTGCAGGCCTGCGGCGAAAATCCACATCGACCGTAAGACGGCACAATCGGAACGCAAAAATGTCGTTTTTTGAGGGCAGATCTCGGGCTGGAAAGCCCAGGCACACCCCCGCAAAAACAACACCTGCCTGCAAACCAGACCTGAACTGCACGGCTCACCCCGCCAGCCACTCGTCCCGATGCTCCAGCACAAACTCGTCATCCGACAACTCCGGATAACTCCGACAGACTCGCTCAATCTCCGCTGCCTGACCCGGACTCAATCCCTCAGATTCGTCCAGACACCAAATGCCCTCCAGCAACCCCTGCCGCTGCAGCACCGCATGCAGCCCCGCGATACAGCCACGAAAACCGTTCGCCGCATCAAAAAACGCCGCATTACAGTCCGTCACCGCCACGTTCAATGCCAGTAACTCCGCCGAAACAGGCTCCTCCTGACATCGCTGCAACTGCTCCGCAGCACGCTTCGTCCACACCGCCCAGTGACCCAGCAACCCACCCACGATCCGACATTCCCGCCCCTGCAGACGAAATGGCGTCAGCAGATCTGCGATCAGATTGTCATCATTGCCCGTATACAGCGCCAGATCCGTTCGACCGGATTCCAGCACCGCACGCACCACATCCAGCGTCTGATACCGATTGAATGGTGCAATCTTGATCGCCACCGCCTGCTCAATCTCAGCAAAACGCCGCCAGAATGCACTCGACAGCAATCGTCCCCCGACCGCAGGCTGCAGATAAAAGCCCACCAGCGGCAACACTTCACCAATCCGCTGACAATGCTCAATCAACTGGTCCTCACCTGCCGTCCCCAGGGCCGCCAAGCTGACCAGCCCGGCATGATACCCCAGCCGCTGCAGCAACTCAGCCTCCGCTGTCGCCTGACGGGTCGCACCACAGATGCCGCCAATCAGCACGGTCGACCGATCAGCACGCTCCGCCTCCTCCGCAGCCAGCGACAGCACCGGTTCCAGTAACCCGTGCTCAGGCTGACGAATCGCAAACTGAGTCGTATGCACCGCCACCGCCAGACCACCGGCACCCGCTGCAAGGTAGTAGCGAGTCAGCGCGCGCTGCCGTCGCTCGTCCAGTCGCCGCCCTGCCGTCAATGCCAGCGGATGTGCCGGAATCACCATGCCCCGCTGCAGTCGTCTGCGAAGTTCAGTAGTTTCCATCACGCACTTCAAAATGAGTCGGTTTGTTCAAAACTCTGCCGCCACGCTGCACCCATGCCGCTGTCGCCTCGATCATCTCCTCCACTGACACCTGCGGTTCACCAAACAATTCGCACGAACGCGTGGCATCCCACAGCCAGGCCGAGGTACTCTCTGTTCCGCTGTACTGCACCGAACAACCCAAACGCTCACCAAAACGCTGAGCCAGCTCGCGGACCGAAATCCGCCGCGGACCCGTCACATTCAGAGCCACAGCCGGTGACGCCGCATGCTGCAGACTCTGAATCGCCCGCGAACACGCGTCACCCTGCCAGATCACCTGCACCCAGCCCATCGAAACATCCACCGGCTGACCGGCAGCCACGCGAGTCGCCACGTCGAGCAAGACCCCATACCGTAAATCAATCGCATAGCACAGCCGAAACTGCAGCACCTGCGTCCCATACCGCTGCGCCGCAAAATCAAACATCCGCTCACGACCAACACACGATGATGCATACTCGCCCGGTGGAGTCAGCGGTGCATCCTCCCGAGCCCCGCAACTCGTCACCGGCATCAGCGGATACACACAACCTGTCGAAAACACCACAATCCGCGACGCCCGATATCGCTCAGCCACAATCGCCGGCACCAGCACATTCATCGCCCATGTCTGCTCAGGCTGACCACTGGTGCCAAACTTCTGACCAGCCATGAAAATCACATTCTCCGCATCCGGCAGCCGGGCCACCGCGTCCCGGTCCAGCAGATCACAGGACTGCGTTTCAATGCCATGCTGCTGCAGTGCCGCTGCAGCACCACCGCCCTGAAACCTGGACACCGCCAGCACCCGCCGCTGCTGACCTCCCGCAGCATCCAGCGCCCGCCGCAACATCCGACACAGCGTCGGTCCCATCTTGCCGCCAGCACCCAATACCACAAAGTCACCCTGCAGCTCCCGCACCGACTGCAGCACCGCCGCGTCAGGTCGACTCAATACCTCCTCCAGCTCCGCTTCACTGCCAATCGACTGCATGCCAGCCATCCTCCCCCGCTACGGCCTCAAGGCCCGTGGATACTTCGCCAGGATCTGCTGCAGACGCCCCAGCGCCGTCGGCTGCTCACCCGCCAGATTGCGACTCTCCAATGGATCCGTCACATAATCATACAGCTCATACTCAGGTTCCGCCGCTGCGTCATCCACCTTCCGCCACTCCACCAGCCGATAACGCTCAGTCCGGATCGCCCGCCCCAATCGCCCCTTCGGAAACACATGATATGCATGGTCGCGGACACGCGCCCCGGCATCGCGCAGCACCGGCACCAGACTGACACCGTCCAAAGCCGGCGTCAACTGCGGTCGAGTCAGACCGGAAAGCTCCACCAGCGTCGGATACAAATCCACAGACTCGGCCGGCTGCGCCGTCACGGTGGCAGCCAAACCCGGAGCCGCAATCAGCAGCGGAATTCGATTCGCCTGCTCATAATTCGTGTGCTTCGTCCAGATCCCCAGATCACCCAAATGAAACCCATGATCACCCCACAACACCACAATCGTCGATCGATCCAGCCCCAGCCGCGATAACTCACTCAACACCCGGCCAATCTGCGCATCCACATAACTGACACTGGCGTAGTACCCATGAATCAGCTCCCGCTGCAAACCCTCGTCCACTTCTCCGCTCTCAGGAACCGGCAGATAATTGCTGATCTCGCCACCCCGTTTTCCGGCCACCGTCGGAGCTCCTGCGGGAAGTTGCCGACGCTGCGGCTGCGGCAGCCGGTCCGGATCATGCAGGTCCCAGTACTTCCGCGGAACACTGAATGGCAGATGCGGACGCACAAAACCCACCGCCATGAAAAACGGAGCACCGCCGTTACGCAGTCGCTGCTCTGCAGACTGCAGCCGCCGCAGCGCCTCAGTCGCAACGCGACCATCCGCATACGCATCATCAGCCACATCCGGCTGCTCAAACGCCGCACCACGCGGCAATGACCGAATATTCTGCAGCTGCTGGTTCGTAAAATACGCTTCCTCGCGAGTCAGCTGGCCGCCACCCGTGCTGGCCGGATCCAGATACTCAATCACCCGATCCCCAAAATGCGGCACGACAAACGACTGCGGATCTCCCTCGTTGCCATGCCCCACATGAAACACCTTGCCCAGCGACTCGGTCCAATAACCGTGCTGCGCGAAATACTGCGGCAGCGTCACCGCCTCCGGCCAGCGCTCCCGCAGCCGACTGTGCAGATGATACAGCCCCGTACTGGTCGAATGCGCGCCCAGCATCAATGTAAACCGCGACGGCGCACACACCGCCTGATTGCAGTACGCCAGCTCAAAACGCGCCGCGCGAGCAGCCAGGGCATCGATATGCGGAGTCCTGGCAGCAGGATCGCCATAACACCCCAGCGCCGGTTTCAGATCGTCCACCAAAATCAGCAGCACATTCGGACGCTCTGCCGCGGCAACGCCCGCCGCCACACCCACACTGCAGGCCAGCACCGCCAGCAGAACCCCCCGCAGCAGCCAATAACCAGCCACTCCGTCAGACAGTCCGCTTCGACACCGCTGCATGGAACGGTCCCCTCACTCAGTACAGATCCGCAGATACCCCGCCTCCGGCTGCTGCTGCAGCAGCTGCCGCACTTCCTCCCCGCCCGGCACCGCAGACTGAGCACCATGGCGAGTCGTCGTCAGGGCTCCGGCAGCACACGCAAAACGCACCGCCTCTGACTCACTCACACCACCAGCCAGCGCATACGCCAGGGCTCCGGCAAATGCATCCCCAGCCGCTGTCGTATCCACCGCCCGCACCCGAAACGGCTCAGCCACCAGCAACCGGCCCGCAGTATCAGCCAGCAATACGCCGTCGGCACCCATCGTCACCAGCGCCCGCTTCGCTCCCAGCCGCTGCAGCTGCCGGGCAGCCCGCACGGCAGCTGCACGGTCATGCACTGCCGAGCCCGTCAGCACCTCTGCCTCAGTCTCATTCGGTACCAGCCAGTCCGCTGACAGAATCGCCGCAGATACCTCACGCCGCGCAGGAGCCGGATCCACAATGACCGTCACACCCGCCGCAGCCGCCATCCCAACGGCCGTTTCCACAGCTTCCAAAGGCACCTCAAACTGCACCAGCAGCACGTCCGCACTGCGAATCACATCCGCTGCCACCAGCACATCCGCTGATGTCACACAGCCATTCGCACCAGGAATCACCACAATGCTGTTTTGCCCCGAATCCTCCACCTGAATCACAGCCACACCGCTGGCACCCGCGCTCCTCTGCACGTAGTCGGTCCGCACACCCGCCGACTGCAATCCGTGCAGCAGCGAATCACCAAAACCGTCCGAACCCACTCGGCCAATCAGCCAAACCTCGGCACCCAGACGCGCTGCCGCCACCGCCTGATTCGCACCCTTGCCCCCAAAATGCTCCTGCAGATCCCGGCCCGTTAAGGTCTCGCCAGGACGAGCAATCACGGTGCACCGCAACACCAGATCCATATTCACCGAGCCCACTACCACGATCCGCGGCGTTCGCCGTTCCCCGGTCATGGCGCAGCCTGCCGAGGCGGCTCGGTGCACAACTGCACCAAAGCCTCTGTCACACGAATCTGCTGCTCGGCCGTCAGAGTCAAATAGCGGTGCAGCCCGTTTTCACCAGGCACCAGCGTCGTCAGACCCTTTTCATTCACCGTCACAGTCCCCTTCGGCGACAATCCAAAATATCCGCGGTCCGGATACACGGCATACAGCACACTGGTCAGATCCCATGTCGGACGATTGTGCGGCGGAGGCTCGTACAGAACATACGACTCACGCAGCGGATGATGCGGCACATACAGATAGTCCTGCTCAATGCTGACCGCCGGATACGGCACCGCCAGACCAATCTCAAAACCGCTGTAAACAATTGGCGTCGGCCACTCCAGCGATAAAGCCCTCGCAGCAGCCAGATCCTCCACCACGTTGTATTCAAAATGCGGCTGACCATTGATCGGAGCAAACGCACCAGCCATCACCGAAACCAGACGCACCTTCTTCAGCGCCAGTTCGCGTCCCGTCAGCGGCGAAATGTCGTCCGCACCGGATTTCAGCAGGTTCACCAGATTGGTCGAAAATCCAACCTGCACAATCACCACAGATCCGTCCGGTTCAGCCACCAGCGATCGCCGCAGCACAGCCACCGCATCCGCAGCGTCCCGACCACTTCTCAAATCATGCGGGTAACGGTCTGCCTCACCCTGCTTTTCATTCACCAGAGTTGTGAAGCGGCTCTGCTGCGGAGTCACCCCGGAACGACAGACACCAATCGGTATGTCCCCTCGACCGTAGAATGTATTCACCGCATCGACAAAAGGAGCACACTGGTCGTGGTCCTTGGTGATCGTCACGGCAATCAGTCGACAGAGATTGCGACTCTGCAGTGAATGTATCAAACCCAGCGCCAGTACGTCGTCGCAGTCGTTGCCAATATCCGTATCAAAAATCAGCGGAATCGGAGCAGACACGGCGGCGGACTGGGCAGCCTGAGCCTGCACCGGGGCCGACTGCAGCACACAGGTCGCCACTGACAGCATCACCAGAAAACAACTGCGAACCATGTCGTTTGCCCCGAACCCGGTCACCAACCCGCCGAAAAATCACAGCAGGCAACGCGTCTGCCTCATCCAAAAATACTCAGAACCCGCTTTGGAAACCGATAAACGGCTGCAAAACCACGGAAAAATCCGCAATGTGAGAATTCAGGGGCTGGCCTCACCCACCCGCCAGACGACCACGCCACGCTTCCACCTGAGCCTCCACGGACTGAGCCCCACCCGAACCAAAACTCTGCAGCGCACGATTCGCATTCGCCGCACCCAGCACATCCCGCACGTCCTCACGAATTAAACTGCACGCCTCCTGCAGCTCAGACAGCGGCAGATCCGCCAGACGACAGCTCCGGGCCTCACAATGCGCCACCAGACGGCCCACCGTCTCATGACCCGTACGCATCGGTACTCCACGCTTAATCAAATACTCCATCAGCGCTGTCGCATCCAGGAAACCATCCTCCAGACGCGACTCAATTCGCTGCCGCTGCAGCTCTGCCCCCGCAATCATCGAAGGCGCCAGCTCCAGACAGGGTCGCAGCGCATCCAGTGCCGCAAACACGCCCAGCTTGTCCTCCTGCAGATCCCGATTGTATGCCATCGGCAGACCCTTCAGCAGCATCAGCAACTGAGGCACCGCCGCCGTCACTCGCGCCGTACGACCACGAATCAGCTCCAGCACATCCGGATTTCGCTTCTGCGGCATAATCGACGAACCGGTCGAGTATGCATCTGCAACATCAGCCCATCCGAATTCAGTTGTTGCCCAAATACACCACTCTTCTCCGATGCGGGAAAGATGCACTCCGACTAGCGAAATGAGAAAGAGAGCTTCTGCCACAAAGTCGCGATCAGATACTCCGTCGATACTGTTTCCGGCACTACGTTTGAAACCAAGGGCGGTCGCCGTTGCTTCAGGTGACAGCGGAAGAGAGGACCCTGATAACGCGCCGGATCCCAATGGGCTTACCGATGAACGGTTCAACCAATCATCGATACGATCCAAGTCGCGATTGAAAGCATGAACATGCTTTGCAATTTCATGTCCGAAAAGAACCGGTTGAGCATGCTGCATATGTGTGAAGCCCACCGATGGTGCGTTGGAATACTCAGCAGCTTTGGCCATAAGAGCACTCTGTAGAGCAATAATCAATGTGCTGGTCTCTAGCATCGCATCAATGGCGTACAGACGAAGATCGGTCGCTACTTGATCATTACGTGAACGTCCAGCGCGGAGTGATCCACCAATATCACCTAGTTTTTCACTCAGGCCCCGCTCGAGGGCAGAATGTACATCTTCATCCGTATCGTTATAGGTAAAGGTTCCGTCGGCAACTTCACTCATTAGCTCTTGCAGCGCTTTGCGGATTTTTGCCGCCACATCTGCCGTTAACAATTGTGAGGATTCTAGAACTGCTAAGTGCGCCAAAGACGAACGCAAGTCATAAGGGGCTAATCGCCAATCGAAATGCACGCTACGCGAAAGTGCAAATACCGCATCAGCCGGTTCTTCTGTAAACCTTCCACCCCAGAGTGCCATCGTTCTACCTTCTCTTCTTTGTCGTAGGGCTTTTCTTACCCTTTGGTTTACCAGCAAATACCAGCAACTCGCGCGCTAACGCGCTGCCACCGGTTGCGCTTCGTGAAACAACTAAAACTGTGTCATCACCTGCAATTGTTCCGATGATCTCTTTGATTCCAGAGTGATCAAGAGAGCTGGCTAGTAGTTGGGCTCCCCCGGGCGGAGTTCTCACGACTGCGAGGTTTCCGCTGGATTCCACGCTAATAATTAATTCATGAGATAACGGCATCGAACGTGCAATCGAAGAGTCCGT
>SXXK01000310.1 GCA_005791255.1 Planctomyces sp. | reverse complement strand
TTCCCCCTCACCCCCGACCCCTCTCGCCCGGTGGGGGGCGAGGGGAGGAGATGTTTTTCTGGTTCAGGTCCAAAGGTCCGTGAGGACTCCGGAACTGTCGGCGTAGGACTTCATTTCCACTCCCATCAATTGAGCGAAGGTGAGCCAGAGACTGGAGGTGAGTGTGCCTGGTGGCAGCTGGATGGTGCGTCCCTGGCGAATCTGTCCCTGTGCGGTGCCCGCGATCAGCATGGGCAGGTCGTAGTACTGGTGTGTCGCACCATCTCCGAGTCCGGCTCCGAGTGAGACGATGGAGTTATCGAGGAGAGAGCTGCCGTCCGGGTCGCGGATTTCCTTCATGCGACGGATCAGCCAGGCGAACTGCTGCATGTGGAACAGGTCGATTTTTTGAAGGTCTTTCCAGCCATCGCCTTTTTGGTTGTGAGTCATATTGTGATGTTGGACAGGCTGTTCGAAGACGCCTTCGTACATCAGTGTGGCATCCCAGCGCTCGGGACCGATCATGAAGGTGCAGACATTGGTGATGCCGGTTTGCAGGGCAGCCAGCATCAGGTCCATCTGCAGTCGGATGTATTCGCCGCGGGGCAGGATTTCATTTTTGGGGACTTTGACATCAGCGGAGCGGAGCATTTCGTCCATGCGTTTGATGCGTTGTTCGATGCCGCGGATGAGTTCCATGAATTCGTCCATCTGGCGGCGATCATCAGCAGCCAGTTGTCGTGACAGGTCGCGGGCATCGGCCAGGACCAGGTCCGTGACGCTGCTGACATGGCGGCGGTAGTCTTCGCGGAGGAACAGTCGTTCGTAGAGTTTTTGGGGATCGCGTACGGCGGGGGCAATCCGTCCCGGTCCGTACCACGAGATATTGTCAAATTCGATGGGTTCTTTGGGGGCGGTGAAGCCGTTGCAGCTGATTTCGAGGGTGTTGAAGACAGTGGAATGTCCGACGTGGTCTCCGACGATCTGATCGAGTGTTCTTCCGTTGGGGTGCGCGACTCCGCTGTCGGCAGCCTGTTGCGGTGACAGGCTGGTGAGGTAGCAGGAGGCACCTTGCGCGTGGACATCCTGTCCGTGTTTGAAGGAGCGATCGAGTCCGATCAGCATGGTGAGATCGTTGCTGAGTTCGGCCAGTGGCTGCAGGGTGGATGTGAGCTGCAGGGGGCGGATTCCGGGTTGTCCTTTCAGGCGTCTTTCCGCCTTGGTGCGATCGGCGTCGAAGCCGCCGATAAAGTCCGGCAGCTCGGCCTGTTCTTCGCCGGGGAAAAAGCAGCGTCTGACGATGCCGTTGGGCAGGTAGACAATCACCATGCGGCGAGCCGGTTTTTCGGCGGCTTTGCGGGCAGCGGCGGAGGCGATGGAAGGGAGAAAGGGCAGCAGGACGGCAGCCCCAGGGCCTTTGAGAAAGTGTCGGCGGGGGAGTTTCATGTGTGGCGGCCTTTGGGACTGGCGGTTTCAGGCGGAGGCATCTGGCGGGAGCTGACCGGAGCGGCCGCTACGGGCAGCTTACGCAGGCGGATGGCGGATTGCAACGGGAAGGCCGTCGTCCGGATTCACCGGTTTTGCAGAAATCCCGGGAATTGCCGAAGTTTTCGAGCCGGAGCGGGACGTGAGCGGAGGATGTTCCTTGCGGCATTCCATACCTTCTGCAAGACTTTCACCAGAGATTCCTGCCCGTGTTGTACCTGCCATTCCTTCCGGCCCTGCTTCCGGAGTTTTCCATGCTGAATTTTGTGGATTCCGCCGCTGCACTTTGTGATGGACGCAGTCGCCGTTCGGTGCTGCGTGTGGGCGGCCTGCAGGCGTTGGGGCTGTCTCTGCCGGGGTTGCTGGCAGCGAAACAGGCCGCTGCGGCAACTGAGCAGCGGGATCAGTCACCGGGATTTGGGTCGGCGAAATCCGTGATTCTGGTGTGGCTGACCGGAGGGCCTCCGCAGCACGAGACCTGGGATCCCAAGCCGCAGGCTCCGGCGGAAATTCGCGGTGAATTCGGCAGCATCGAATCCGTTGTGCCCGGCCTGCGGGTGGGTGAACTGATGCCGAGTTTGGCACTGCACACGGACAAGTTATCGGTGCTGCGGGCCGTGGTGACTCAGGATCAGGCACATTCGTCCAGTGGGTATCAGATGCTGACGGGAGTGCCGCATCAGCCGCTCAGTCAGGAGAACGTTGTTTCCAAAGCTCCGAACCTGTCACCATCGCACGGGGCCATCATGCGAGCTCTGCGGGCAGATCGTGATGGTCTGCCTTCGGCAATTACTCTGCCACGGCATATTGCCAACGATGGTGAGATTCTGTGGCCAGGTCAGACGGCTGGTGTGCTGGGGCGGCAGTTTGATCCATGGCTGATCACGTGCGATCCGTCGCTGCCGGATTTTCAGGTTCCGGATCTTTCGTTGCCGTCGGAGGTCAGTGGTGCTCGATTCAGTTCTCGCCGGCAACTGCTGGCGACTCTGGATGCCACACAGCGGCAGGCGGATCTGGCAGCGGTGGCGGGCCGTTTTTCGCATCATGCGTGGCAGGCGTTTGATCTGCTGGCCGGCCGGGCAGCGCGGCGGGCCTTTGAGATCAGCGAGGAACCGGATGTGCTGCGGGAGCAGTACGGTCGCAATCGTTTTGGGCAGTCTCTGCTGCTGGCACGTCGTCTGGTGCAGGCGGGTGTCGCGCTGGTGCAGGTCAACTGGACAAAAATTGAAGAAGTCAAAAACAACGGCTCGTGGGATACTCACAACAACCACTTCAGCGACCTGAAGGGATTCCTGATGCCGCGGATGGACAAGGCCTGTTCAGCGCTGCTGCAGGATTTGCAGCAGCGGGGACTGTTGGATGAGACGCTGGTGGTGTGGATCGGCGAATTCGGGCATACTCCCCGAATCAACGCCAACGCCGGTCGCGATCACTGGGGCAACTGTTTTTCAATTGCTTTGGGTGGAGCGGGGATTCGGCGTGGATTTGTACTGGGAGAATCTGACCCTCAGGGAGCATTTCCAGTCTCCGGTGCGGTTTCAGCTGCAGACATTACAGCGACAATTTTTCATTGTCTCGGGTACGCTCCGGAAACTCTGCTGTACGACCAGAGTGGTCGTCCGTTTCCGCTGAGTCGCGGCGAGGTGATCCGAGAGATACTGGCGTGAGGCAGTTGCGGCTGCCTACTCGTGAATCCGAAGTGTCTGCAGCGCGGTCCGCCTCGAGCAGACGATGGTGATGTCAGCACACAGGCGGTGTTCTGCCACAGCGCGCTGAAAGACTCGCTTCGTATCCTCCGGCACTGTCACCTGTTCGATGCCAGACTGCGGGAATGCGCAGCGGGTTGTCCGGCCATTGATGAATCGGTCCGGATTGAGGCAAGTCACTTTCATGACCACCGACTTTCCGCGAATTCGAGTCCCGACGACGCCACTCAGCAGCAGGATGACGCCGATCGTCTCGAATGCTGCGATGGCGATGATCACTGCCGCTGGTCGACGTACGACGCTTTGCCGGAAAGATGGCAGCATGCGGGTGAGTCCATTCCGGGGCTGTTCAGCATTCAGATACACCCGTCACAAACGGTGGAGTCATTGTCCTCAAAGCCGGATGGGATGGAGAAATTCCCAAGGAAATCAATGACAAAGCATCTGATTTTGTGGTGGCGTAACGGCGGAGTGGTAAGTTGTGCAGATGGCAATTCTGGTCGGTTATGGCAACGACAGGGGCGCGCTGTTGCCCGGTCTTCCCTGCGGGCTGTAGACTGCGGTGTTCATGGCACTGTTTTGCGGGGCCGGCGTGTGGTGCCGGCCTGAAGCGTTTGACCGGTGTCGTGCACCAGCGAACTGGAACTTCATGATGACGCGACGAGGCTGGCTGCAGAATGTTTCCACCGGTTTGTGCGGGCTGGCTCTGCACAGTCTGCTGAGCGGTGAACAGCGTCGCGTTGTCGCTCAGTCGGCAACATCGCAGAATCCGTTGTCGCAGCGTGAGGGACATTTTGTTCCGCGGGCGCGGCGCATCATCTTTCTGTTCATGCATGGTGGTCCGTCCCATGTGGATACATTCGATTACAAGCCGCAGCTGCAGCAGCGGGACGGGCAGCCGCTGCCCTTCGCCAAGCCTCGTATTCAGTTTGCTCAGACGGGCAACCTGCTGAAAAGTCCGTGGAAATTTCGGCAGTACGGTGACTGCGGTGCATGGGTCAGTGATTTGTTTCCGCACGTTGGTCAGTGTGCGGACTGGCTGACCTTTTTGCATTCCCTGCACGGTTCAAACGAGGCTCATGGTGGGGCCCTGTTGAAAATCAACACGGGTTCGGACACATTTGTGCGTCCCAGTCTGGGAGCGTGGCTGAGTTATGGACTGGGGACTGAGAATGCCAGTCTGCCGTCATTTGTAACGATCAATCCGACTCTGGGGCATGGCGGAGTGCGCAACTTTGGTTCTGCTTTTCTGCCGCCGATTCACCAGGCGACTCGGATTGCCACAGCGCGTTCCAACGGCCGCACCACGGCGCAGATTGCCAACCTGACACATGGCGGCAGTTCCGCCGATGTGCAGCGGCTGCAGCTGCGTATGCTGGGGCGACTTGACGCACTGCGTGGTGCAGGCACTGACGCAGGGCAGGCGGGTGTGCAGATTCCGGCCGAGCTGGATTCTGAGCTGCAGGCGCGGCTCAGTTCTTTCGAGCTGGCATTTCGGATGCAGACGGAAGCGCCGCGACTGTTTGATCTGTCCGCTGAGACTCAGGCGACTCGCGACCTGTACGGCATCGATCAGGAACCTACCGGCAACTTTGGGACTCAGTGCCTGCTGGCGCGGCGACTGTCTGAGGCGGGCGTGCGTTTTGTGCAGGTATCGCATGCGTATTGGGATCAGCATGCGGATCTGCGAAAGGATCATGGTCGACTGGCTGCGGAGGTGGACCGTCCGATCGCCGGACTGCTGCGCGATCTGCGGCAGCGGGGACTGCTGGAGGACACACTGGTGATCTGGGGTGCGGAATTCGGTCGGACTCCGACGGCTCAGGGAACGGACGGTCGAGACCACAATCCGCATGCTTTTACCTGGTGGATGGCCGGTGGCGGAGTGAAGGCGGGTTTTCGGTACGGTGCTTCGGACGAATTTGGGTTTTACGCGGCCGAAGACAAGGTGCACGTGCATGATCTGCATGCCACGATTCTGCATCTGATGGGGCTGGACCACGAACAACTGACCTATCGCTACGGCGGTCGGGATTTTCGGCTGACGGATGTTTCGGGGCGGGTGGTCAGCGAGATTTTTGGATAGTTGTCAGTTGTCAGTGGTCAGTGGTCAGTGGTCAGTGGTCAGTGGTCAGTGGTCAGTCGTCAGTGGTCAGCAGTCAGCGGGGAGTGGGACTTTGTATTCAGCGTATGCCAGTCAGCTACAGGGCAGGGCGCGGGGTCAGGTCAGGATGGCTGAGATGGGCGATCCGAAGTCGATTTCCAGGCGTTTGTGTCCGGGGATTTCCAGGCTGCGGTGGTCCAGTCCCAACTGGTGCAGCAGGGTGGCGTGCAGGTCTGTGACGTAGTGCCGATCCTCCACGGCGTGGAAGCCGATCTCGTCGGTCGCTCCGTGCACTGTGCCCCCGCGAATGCCGCCGCCGGCCATCCAGACAGAGAAGCCGTAGGGGTGATGATCGCGACCATCTGAGCGTTCTGCGCCTGGAGTGCGTCCGAATTCGGTGGCCCAGACGACGATGGTTTCATCCAGCAGGCCACGCTGCTTCAGGTCCCTGAGCAGCGCAGCGATGGGCTGATCGACAGCGGCGCAGCGGGTCGTGTGATTTTGTTTCAGCTGCGTATGAGCATCCCAGCCATCATCGTAGATCTGCACAAAGCGGACTCCGCGTTCCACCAGTCGACGGGCTGTCAGGCTGTATCTCCCAATGCGGTCGGTGGCCGAGTTTCCGATTCCGTACTGCTGCTGGGTCTGCCGGGTTTCGGAGTCGAGGCTGACGACTTCGGGTACGGACATCTGCATGCGGAAGGCCAGCTCATAGCTTTGGATGCGCGCCCGCATTGCGGGATCATCGGGATAGTCGACAGCGGCGTAACTGTTGAGCTGCTGCAGCAGCTGCAACTGGCGACGGCGTTCCACTTTGCTGACGGTTGGCCCCGGGGTTCCGAAGGCGAGAGGGCTGGCGGGGTCGGTGGACATGGGGATGCCCGAGTATTCGGGGCCGAGATAGCTGCCACTGTGGGCTCCCACGCCGCCGCAGCAGTCTCCCGGTCCGCCGCCCATGACCACAAATTCCGGCAGATTGCTGTTGAGTGAGCCCAGACCGTAGTGGACCCACGAGCCAATGGACGGGTGAAAGCCATCAAAGATGTGTCGTCCGGTATGGAATTGCAGTTGTGCGGCGTGATCGTTGTCTGTCGTCCACATCGAGCGAATGACTGCGAGGTCATCAGCACAGCCTCCAACATGCGGCCACCAGTCACTGACATGCATGCCGGACTGTCCGCGGCGCTGAAAGCCGGTCTGCAGTGGATACAGCTGTGCCATCAGGGCCCGCGGTGTACCGGCGAAGTCGCGGACATTTTTGCGGTAGAAAGGTGAGTCGAGCACCGTGGAGCGGTAGGGGGATTCATCGACCGTCAGGCCGGCATAGCGATTGATCGCTGGCTTGTAGTCGAAGCTTTCCAGATGACTGGTGCCACCCAGCATGAAGTACCAGATCACACTGCGTGCGCGGGCCGGTTTCGGCACGGTGGCTTCCGTGGCCATCGTTCGAGTGATACCGTCTCCGGCCAGCAGGGTGCCGAGTGCCATTCCGGTCACTCCCATACCGATGTCGGCAAGGCTGGTGCGACGGGTCCGCTGATGCCGAGGTGTCTGTGTCATGGCAACTGATCCTGGGTTCATGGCAAGTGCAGCCGGTCAGCGAATCGTGACAAACTCATTGTGACTGAAGAGGACGACGATCAGATTTTCGCGGGCCCGCTGTGCCGGATCCGTGGCCGGGGGGCGTTGGGCCGTCTGAGGGCCAGCGGGGAATGCGTCAGCAGTGGAATTCTGCAGATCGTCCGGCAGCGTCTGCAGAAATTCGAGGCAGGCCTGTTGTTCGGAATCAGTGGGTGAGCGTGACAGAATGGATTCAAACGCCAGGCGGACAAACTGATGGTTGCTGTTCGCTGCGTCTGATCGGGCAGCTGCGTCCGTCAGGTTGCGGGCGAGGTGTCTGGCGGCATCCAGCGCCAGTCCGCTGTTCATTAACGCCAGGGCCTGCTGAGGCACAACGCTGGACTGGCGACGATAGCATTCATTGGGATTGGGCGCATCGAAGGTTTCCAGCAGCCCAGCTTTTTCGTTGGGTGTGTTGCGGAAGTACATACTGCGTCTCAGTACGGTCTGCACTTCCGTTTCAGGAATTTCCGGTCCTCCGGCCTGCAGGTCCAGTAATCCGGCGGCATGCAGCAGCGAATCGCGGACGACTTCAGCTTCCATCCGCCGTGGATTCATCCGCGTCAGCCAGCGGTTGTCCGGGTCTGCAGTGGCGGTGTCAGGGTTTACGGATGCCTGACGCCAGGCGGCTGAACAGACAATCATGCGGTGCAGTGGCTTCATTTGCCAGCCGTTCTGCTGCAGTTCCGTGGCCAGCCAGTCCAGCAGCTCGGGGTGCGACGGGCGGGCTCCGTTCATGCCGAAGTTGGAGACTGTGGGTACGAGCGCTTCACCAAAGTGTCGGAGCCAGATGTGATTGACCGCAATCCGGGCCGTTCTGGGGTTGTCGGGGCTTGTGATCCACTGAGCGAGGGCCAGTCTGCGGCCGGTCGAAGTTTGCGGAAAGGTGGGGCCCAGCGGGGAATACTGCTGGCCGCCGCCATTCGCTTCCTGCTGCAGCCTGGCGATGGCTGATTCCAGTTCTCGGATTTTTTCCGGGTCTGTCGCCGCGGCCAGGTCCACGCGTGAGCGGGCGATGCCGGCTTGTTTTTCGGCGCGAGCGGCTGCAGTGGCCAACTGCTGTGACTGCGAGCCGGGGGTGATTCCGCAGCGAGCCTGTTCAGCTGCAATGCGGCAGGCCAGTGATTCGCGGGCGGCCTGTGCTGCTGTGACTTCGGCTGCAGCAACCCTCGCGGCCACGGCCGCCTGACTGGCTGCGGCCTGCAGCTCTTCAAGCGAAGAGATCAGCGGTCGCACCTGGACTTCAAGGAATTCGGCGCTGCCCTGATGCACCCACAGTGCCAATTGTCCGTCGCGACGGGCCAGTGGCATGGTGTATGCCAGTTTCTGCTGACCGTTCAGCAGCAGTGTCAGCTGCTGTTCCCGAACGATCGCTTCCACGGTGACTTCCTGGCCCACCTGCAGCGGTGTTTTTACGATTCCGGCGGCGGGGTAATGCTGCTGCCCCTGACTGCGATGGAATGCCTGAATCGATTGGGAATCATCACCGGCAGCGGTATAGACATCCTGCGAGTTTCCCTGATCGACATAGTCGAAGCTGAACCCGACCGAGCGATAGGTACCCGGCTGCAGCGTGCGCCAGCGAACAAGGATTCGGCAGTTGCGAGGCAGCACGGGCTGGGCAACGATGGTGGCGAAGCTGGAAACGGTGGGCGCTGTGAGGACGCCGTCCTGCCAGCGCCAGTCGCCTGAAACCACCTGCCAGACCGGTGACTGGTGACGGAAGTCATCTTTGAGCACTGCTGCAGCCTCGGATTCTGCCGGGGCCGAGGCATCCGGCCCGGTCGCGCCCGGTTGCTGCCGGCGTTCCTCCACCGCCCGCATGGCTGCCGAGTATTTCTCGTCCGCCAGCCGCTGGGACTGTTCTGTGGTGCTGATGGCCTGGTCGGCGGAAGCCAGCAGACCGGCAGTCACTTCCGGTCGCAGGTGGGGGTACCACGCGGTGGCGGGCAGCCTGACCGGCTGCACGCTGACGGTGCCGCCCAGAAACGCGGGGACAGCTGGTGAAACGGGCGAGTCTTTTTCGGGGTATCGATTGTCTCCTCGCTGAAAGACATATGTGGGAGCGTCGGGTTCGCGATCATAGACTCGGGATACCCCGTCGCGGAGGACGTCGCCGAGCGTCGCGTCCTTTTCAGTCAACAGGTTTCCGGTCAGCGGGTCAGTACGGACGTCGTGTGGCTCAAAAAAGGCTCGAAACTGATAGTATTCCCGCTGTGACAGGGGGTCAAATTTGTGATCGTGGCAGCGGGCGCACCGCAGTGTTACTCCCAGGAAGGCCTGCGCTGTCTGTTCGACGGTATCAAACATCCAGACATTGCGATCGAATTTGTACCAGTTGCGACCAAGGAAACCGGTGGCACGCAGCGCGGCGGGATCATCGGGAGCCAGTTCGTCGGCGGCCAGCATCTCCTGCAGCATGCGGTCGTAAGGTTTGTCAGCGTTGAGGGCATCGACAATCCAGTCGCGCCACCGCCAGATGTGTCGCTGACTGTAACGAATTTCGTTGATACCGCGACTGCCGTACCAGTCGCTGTAACGCCAGACATCCATCCAGTGTCGTCCCCAGCGCTGGCCGTATTCCGGACGTGCCAGCAGTTCATCCACTTTGCGTTCGAATCGATCCGGGGCCGGATCGCTGAGCCAGGCCGACAGTTCAGCGGGTGTTGGTGGAACTCCCAGCAGATCAAGATACAGCCGCCGCAACAGTACGGGCGGACTGGCTTCCGCGGCGGCACTCAGCTGTCGAGCTTCGTGGCCGGATGCAATGAATGCGTCGATGGGATTGCGAACCCAGCCAGTCTGTACCTGTGGCGGTGTCGGGCGGGTGACCGGGAGCACGGACCACCATTCGGACGGACTGGCTGGAATTGCTTCATTGTCTGGAAACCGCGCACCCGCAGCAATCCACTGTTCGAGCAGACTGATTTGCACATCTGTAAGGTGTTCGCCTTCGCCAGCGGGGGGCATTCGGACCTGCGGATCGTCCGAGCGGACTCTGTGCAGCAGCGGGCTGCCGGCGGTATCCGCGGGAACAATGGCTGCACCGGAGTCACCGCCCCGATGAATTCCGAGGCCGTGATCCAGTCGCAGTCCGGCGGACTGCCGCAGAACCCCGTGGCAGGCAGCACACCGGGCAGCCAGCAGCGGCTGGATATGTTTTGTATAGAAGAGACCCGGGTCTGTAGCTGCTGATGTCAGGGGGGCAGCCTGCGGTGCCGGTGCAGCCAGCACAGGGCGGGGCAGGGCCATGACTGTGAGCAGTACGAGGGCCGGCAGGGTGCAGCGGATGACCGCCGCCCGGCTGACGGTTTGTAATCGGGCAGGATGCCGTTTCATGGCAGGGCTTCGGCAGATCCGAGGTGTGGCGGGAGGGAAAACGCGTCGGCAGGCATGCATTTCGTCCCCGGATTCTGACATTTGCAGGGGAAAGTTGCACGCGGAAATGTGGGCTCAGGGGGCAAATGTTTGACTGAGCCGGGAATTTGTTCGGGGCTGAGTGTGTGGCGATTTGGCAGCAGCGGGAAATTTCGGGTAAAGGCGTCAGATTGTGCACGACCGGGGGATTTGGTTGAGGATTTTCGCGGGATGCCTCGTCCCGACTTTGAATTTCGAACTAGCGTATGCGTGGCGGGACGGTGGTTTTCGACGCCGCAGATGCGCGCGGCGATTCGCTCCCGGGGACAATCTTCAGGGTTTCAGCGTGGAAGTGACGTGATCATGCGACTGATCTGTTCGTCTTGCAGCGCTGTCGTGGATCTTGCCAGCCTGGAGCCGGGTGGTGAGATGCTGTGTCCCTGCTGTGATTCCATTTCTGTGTTTGAGGCTGAGGAGACTCCGCAGGAGTCGTTGCTGCGAGTGGCAGCGGAGGAAATGGACGGTCGGATGCTGGAAGATCCGGCGTTCCCGATTTCGTCGGTGTTTGCGGCGATTGGAGCCGAATATTCAACGAACGTGCGGCCACCTGCATGGGCAGCGACCGTGGAGCAGGCGGCAGATCTGAACGCCACGGCTGCTGTTGAGTCGTCATTGTCCGAGCCAGCGGTGGGCCAGCCCGAGGATGGCGGCGGACTGTTTGCTGAAACCGCGCCGCAGCGTCGCAAAGAGCTGGATCCGGCACTGGTGAATGGGTTGCTGCTCAAGGCCCGTAACCTGCATGCTCGGTGTCAGTTTCAGGAAGCATCGCAGTTGCTGCGGACGATGTCGGAGGGCCGCAAGTCGGCTGAAGTGACCAGTATTTCAGTCCAGTCATTGTATCTTGCCAACCTGCAGGCTGCGGCTCGTGAAGCCTTCGCGAGAGCTCAGCGGGGTGAAGCAGATCTGGCCGGATGTCCGGAAGTGAGCCGGTATTTTGATGCGATGAAGTCTTATGGCTTAAGTGACACGGATCTGGAAGATCGGATTTGGCGATTGCAGCGCAGTCGCACTCGTGTCAGATCTCCGGCCGGTTCGTCCCGGCTGGTGGCGGTGATCCTGTTACTGGGACTGCTGGTGGGAATGCTGTCACTGCTGAAGGCCGGTATGACGGTTCCTGCTGGTCTGCAGCCGCCGGATGCCGGACAGAATTCGGCTGAAGCTGAGGATGCGACGAACGCAGACAAAACTTCGGGCGACCGGGGCCGATTTGGTGAGGCATTGACTGCCGCTGCAGCCGGTGATTTTGGTCAGGCCGGTGAATTGCTGAACGGGGCAGGGGATCAGGAGCGGGGCAGTCTGGCCGAGTCGCTGGACGGTGCCTGCCGCGAGCGAGTGCGGGAATTGACGGCGGCTGGAACAGCGGAGGGGCGTGAGGGGGCAATCAGGCATCTGGCTGGGATGCAGGGGGTGTTGAAGGCGGCCGATCCCGGCAGTCTGGATTTGAAGGTGCGGCGCATACGCTGTCAGTCTTTGCAGTTGATGGCTGATTTGATGTCGCAGACCGGGAACTATGCGGGTGCCTTTGATGCGCTGACAGCTGCTGCACAACTCACACCTGATCTGCCCGGTCAGGAGCAGCTGGCCACCGCGATTGCAGATCGTATGGTTTCACAGCTGGAAAACGGCAGTGGAGGTTTGACGGCTGAGCTGGTCATTCCGGAACTTGACGCCGGTGCGGGGTATGGGTTACCGGCGGAGATGCAGGCCAGTCTGAAGGGGCGGGCAGAGTCTGAATTGCTGAAGCGAGCGATTTCTGCTGCGAGGTCAGGGAAACCGGGTGAACTGAAGTTGTCGGTGGAGGGATTTCAGTCGCTGCAGCGGCGTGGTGGTCTGGATCGGCAGCTGCGTGATGTGCAGGATCAGTTTGCCGGGGTATTATTGGAACAGTTTGACAGTGCCCTCGCTGCGGGCGACAGCGAAGGGGCATGGCTGCGACTGGCTGCTGCTGTGGAACTGGGAGCGGATCCCGGAAAGCTGGCAAACGCACAGGGCCGCATGGTCGCAGTGCTGGGACGTGGTGTGCTGGAGGCTGTGCAGCGTCAGGATGCCACCGCCGCAGCCGTGGGCTGTGAGCGATTGCGGGGCCTGCTGGGAAAATTGCCGTTTTCGCTTGAACAGGCGTTGTGTCGGATGTCCCGCGAGGACCTGCAGTATCTGCCGTCCGACATTCGTGCCGGCCTGTTGCAGACCGAGAATTCGATAGGTATGACGCTGTCCCTGCTCACTCCCGGGACCCTGCAGATGGGGGCTGAGGATGCACCGCAGAGCGAGCGAGTGAAGTCGTGGTCGGCCCTGCCGACGCACAAGGTGGAATTGAGCGAAGCCTGCTATCTGGGCGCCACCGAGGTGACGGTGAAGCAGTACCACGAAGTGCTGCAGCTGCGAGCCCGATCCGGAGAAGAATTTCCGGAGAATCATCCTTATGTTTCGGCCAGTTGGTTTATGGCGGCGGAATTCTGTCGCCGTCTGACAGCGTTGCCGGGGGAGCTGGCCGCGGGGCGTCGCTATCGACTGCCAACGGAAGCGGAGTGGGAGTATGGATGTCGTGCGGGTACTGCGGATGATTACTGCTTCGGTAATGATGTGAGGCGTCTGCCGGATTTTGCATGGCTGAGTTACAACAGCGGGCTGCAGTCGATTGAAACGATGCTGACATTTTACAGCGACTTTGAAGAACTGCAGCGGCAGACTGCCCGCAGCAGGACTCGGCCGCACTCGGTCGGCCTGCGACAGCCAAACGCCTGGGGGCTGTATGACATGCACGGCAATGCGGCGGAGTGGACGGCAGATTGGTTTGCAGAGTATCAGGCCGGCCCGCAGCGAAACCCTGAGGGCCCGGCGGAGGGCTCAGAGAAAGTCGTCCGGGGTGGCAACTGGAATGCGGATGCCATCTCGGTGCGAAGTGGCCATCGACAGGCGCTGCAGCCGGAGTTTGGACGAGCCGGATTTCGTGTGGTGATGGAGCGAGTCGCTGTTGCCGGTACGCCCTGATTGCGGTCCTGAGCCGCCGTGTTGCTGAACAGTGCGAGGATTTTGCATGCGAAGCCGGGCCGCTGGCGTTTGGGCGATCTGCACCGCCAAACATGTTTTCATGCAAACGGATCTGCGTCCGAGATACCCTGTCGTCTCATCTCCTGAGCTTGCTGGAGCACTTTTCTGGCGACCTTCAGCAATCCCTCGTTCAAACCTTCCGTCTGCATTCCCTTCAGTTGCTGTAATGCCGCTTTAGGTCGACCGTTCCTTAAGAGTAACTGTGCCAGGCGAATGCGAGCCCACCGATTGTCCTCAGGATATCGCTCGACAAATTCCTGCAGCCAGATCTCAGCCTGATCCCAGGCATCTGCCTGCAGCAAACCCAGCGCCAGTTTCTTTGTGCGTGCTTCATTTGGAACAAGATTCGCTTACTGCATTCGCAGCTCCAGCAGTTCATCAGCGGCTGTCAGGACATCACCGCGATCGATCAGTTCGTTGATCGGTTTCAGCAGTTTTCCCCGCGATGCACCTCCTTGATGGGCAGACTCGTTCTCATCCACTGGCTGAGGCAGAACCGGTTCGGCATACGTTTTCAGCTCCGCCGCATGCAGTCCCACAGCAACACCGGAATCCCGAGACTGTCCGTGGCGCCCGGCCAGAACAGCGAACAAATCCCAGTTCTCGCAATCGACCCAGCCCTGCTTCAGATAGACAACTCCGAATCCCGCGCCCAGCACAAAACCCATCAGGTGAGCCGCGGGACCACTGAATTGAGGATCCCAGAGCCACTGCGCCAGATCCATGATGCCGCAGATCAGCGACATCGTCAGGATGGACAATTCCCACATCACGCCCCTGTACAGAAACAGCAGGAGCACCTGCACTTCGTTTTTAGGAGCCCACACAAGGCTGATCGCCAGCAGCCCCTTGATGATTGCCGATGCCCCCAGACTGGCCCCCATCGCCTCGTCCGGCAGCAGTTCCGCCAGCATTTCCGCTTCCTCAGCACTGACCGGCTCCCCTTCCTCCGCCGCAATTTGCCGGACTCGCCACGCTTTCGTGTGGTGCTGAGTCACGAAATCTTCGACCAGCCCGCATCCTGCCGTCAACATCAGATACAACGGCAGAAAGCGACGCCAGCCCAGCTTGCCTTCAACCACCAAACCAAATGTTCAGAGAAACAGCATGTTGCCAATCAGGTGTGTCCAGCCCGCGTGAGCAAATGCTGAGGTAAACCACTCCCATGGACTGACACCCGGACCATGATGCAGCAGCCAGGGCCTGACCGCGTCCGGATCCATGCCAAATCCCGTGACCGCAAAACACACCACATTGACAGCGATCAGGCCAATTGTGGCATACGGAAAGTGATACAGCGGAGCGTCTGTACCCAGAGGAATCAGCATCGGAGGAATCCACGGCAGAACGCGTTGTGCAGGGGTAAACAACGTATTTCAAGGCTCAGCCAGGCTGGCCATGCAGCGATTGATCATTGAAACGGGTTTCTGATCTGCAACTCAGGTTAAATCCCGGCGACAGTCCGGAATTTTGGGAGTTTCTCTGATTCCGAGAATTCTCAGAATGCACGCTCACGGCCACATCTGAATGTACTTCCGGGGTTGCGTCTGGGTATTCTGCGAGGCCTGAGGGGTTTGGTTCGGGGTTTACTTTCAGGAGTTTCTCGGATGACGATGCGACTGACACGCGTCACACTCGGATTTTTGCTGCTGCTCGCCGTCTGCTGCTCACAGGCAACGGCCGACGGTCCCCGCGGATGTGCTCCCTGGCGACCGTGCGGCCCAGGCAATTCGTTCGGTGGCAATCGCCTGATTCCTCAGGCTGGTTTCGGAGCCGACTTTCGGCCATCCTGCTCCAGCCACGACGCCTGCCTCGCGGCCGGTGTGCCTCGCCGGGACTGTGATCGCCAGTTCCTGCACAACATGCAGTGCGCCTGCGAACAATCCCGCCACCCCATCCTCTGCCGCATGCAGGCACGCTGGTACTACACCGCAGCACGAGTCTTCGGTGGTTTGTACTACTGATCTGAACCAAAATCAGAGGCGGCCGTTTGCTGCATCAGCCACAGGAATACCCCTGTGGCTGTTTTGCTTCCCGCCACGCGTCATTTGACCTCCCTGGCGCAGCACGTAATATGAAGTCCGACCATTTGCACAGGAATCTCCGTCGCTTCCCGTCCCACTGCAGATCTGCTGATCCATGAAGACCCCCGGACGACTCAGCCTGCTCCGCAAAGCTCTGTTCTCGCTCATCACCTGCTGTCTCTTCTTTGGCCTGCTGGAGATGCTGCTCTGGGCCGTTGGAATCCGCCAGCTGCGTGACGTTCGAGATCCGTTTGTCGGGTTTACCCCGGGCGCCCCCCTGTTTACTCGCAGTGGCGACCAGTTCGAAACCACAGACGTTCGCCGCACCTATTTCAACCTTCAGACTTTTGCCGCGGTCAAACCTGCGGGCACTCGCCGCATCTTCTGTCTCGGCGGTTCCACCACCTATGGTCATCCGTGGGATGATTCCACCAGCTATCCTCGCTGGCTCCGCGACATGCTGAACGCTGCTTCCCCGGATCAGCGATGGGAGGTCGTCAACTGCGGCGGCATTTCGTACGCCAGCTATCGCCTCGCATGGCTCACGGATGAGCTGCTGCAGTACCAGCCCGACGTGCTGATTGTTCACACGGGGCACAATGAGTTTCTTGAGGATCGTTCGTGGAGCAGTTTTCGAGAGCTGTCTCCGGCTGTGCGTTCCTTTGCTGCGCTGGCCGGCCGACTGCGTACCGCGACACTGCTGGATCAGGTGCTCGGCGGCGCCAGTCGGGAAAAACCCGGGAAGCCGGTGCTGCGAGAAGAAGTGGATCCGCTGCTTGATCGTTCTGCCGGTCCCTCCGTTTACAGTCGCGACGATGACCGCGCTCGCATGGTCGTCCAGCATCTGGAACACAGTCTGCAGAAGATCTGTCGCATCGGGCGGGCTGCCGGAATTCCCGTTATCCTCGTTTTGCCGGGCAGCAATCTGCGTGACTTTGCTCCGTTCCGCAGCGATTTTTCGCAACCGGGGTTCGCCAATTCACTCAAGGTCACGCAACTGCTGCGGCAGGCCGACGAACTGCAGCAGCAACAGCAGCCGGAACAGGCTTTCAGCACACTTCAGCAGGCCGTCTCCGTCGATCCGCGGTACGCAGAATCAGCGTATCGCGCCGGTCGACTGGCGGCAGACCTCGGCCGCTGTGATGACGCCCTTAAACTGCTCAAACAGGCCCGCGATGAAGACATCTGTCCGCTCCGCGCGACGCAGCCGATTCTGGATGTGATCGTGCAGGTCAGTCAGCAGGAGCAGGTGCCGCTGGTTGATTTTGCCAGCATTCTGGACCAGCACGCCGTGCAGAAACGCGGTTGCGCTGTGCCCGGTGATGAAGGCTTTCTGGACCACGTGCACCCAACGATCGACATGCACCGCGATCTTGCGATTGGCCTTGGGCAGCAGTTGCAGCAGCTGAAGTTGCTGCCCGCTGAGGTTGATTTCCGAAAGTTGGCCAGTGGAATTGAACAGTCCATTACCAGCAGCCTGGATGCCCCGCGGCAGGCGGTCGGACTAACAACGGTTGCTCAGGTACTTTCCTGGGCCGGCAAGAATACGGAAGCACTCCGCATCGCCGAACAGGCGCGACAACTGGACTCGCAGAATGTCGAAGTGCTGAGCCAGCTGGGCCGGCTCTACGAGAAGGTCGGGCAGATGCAGGACGCTCGCAATACACTCGAACAGGCCGTCGCTGCCGGACCGGACAACCCATGGGCTCTGTACCGACTTGCCCGACTGCACATGCGGGAAAACAACTGGTCTGCAGCACTCGAGCTGCTGGAACGCAGTCGGCAGCATACCACCACGGCCCAACCCAGTGCCTTCCGGTCTGTCCTGTTTCGCAGCCTCAGCCAGTGCTGTGAACAGACCGGCGATCTGGAAAACGCTCGCGTTTATGCAGCGACCGCAGCCAGCCAGTAACGACAGCGGGGCTGAGCAAATTTCCGCTGCAGCACACCATCGCCGTCAGCACTACTGTGCCGGCGATGGTTCCGGAGTAGCCACAGGCGCCGCTGCCGGAGGCACACTCTCGGTCGCTGCCGGTGGAGCTGCAGCGGGGGTCGCCCCTGTCGGTGGCAGAGTTTCGGCAGGTGCTGCTGCCGCAGCTCCGGATTCCGTCGCATGCGAGGCAGGTTCCACAGCCCCATCCAGAGTACTGTGGCCGGTCCGCGATTCCGCCAGCTGCTTCTCCAGAATCGCCGGATAGACAAACTGCTGTCGATCCTTGATGGTCAGAGCCTTCGACTTCGGATTGCGATTCTTTCGCTCGAACGGGGGATTGATTTTGTTGCCGGCTACCAAAGTGCCTTCGTAAACGCTGCCCTGAGACACCGGGCCGATACCCAGCATCCAGGAATCCCGAGCATCACTGCGGGCAACTGCAGCACCTGACTGCCACACCGCAATCCCCGTCTCCTGGTGATACGCATACACCATCACTTTGGAAATCCCCACCACACCATTTCGCTTGCCAAACGACATCTCAGGAATCAGCGGAACCGCGGGAACTCCTGATAACGCACTGGTTGCCGTGCCCACTCCGCTGCTTGACGGAATCCCGTATGTCACTTCCATCGTGTCCGTACCCAAAGCCCCAACGCGAGCCTCAAGGACGTAATCTGCATCCGTCCGATTGGTTTCAATGATCAATCCGCTGGTGATCATTTTCTGTCGCAGAGCACTGATGATGTAGTCCGAGTTGACGTACAGGTTGCTGCCCTTGAATGTCTTCATATAGTCGGTGTCGAGGTACACCTTTCGATTCGCAAGCCCCGACAGATCCAGTTGGTCAATGGCCCGATCGATCGAATCGGACAGCAGCAACTGCTCGGTCCCCTGCCTCTGCACGGCCGTACCACAGCCCGGCAGCAGCACGCTCGTGCTGATGCTGAACAGCAGCAAACACAGGGAACGAAGGTGTGACATCTCTGAGAGCTCCTGGATTCCGAACGCCCTGATGGTAGCAGAATGCAGCTGTTGCTGACCGATGGGCCCCCTCCATTTTCAGGCCTCCGGCAGCCCATGATCGATTTCGCCCACGCCCGTTCGGCGGAAACTGCAGAATGCTGTCGCTAATTGCAGAAAATCTGAATTCCCGCGACGGTTCACCTGGAATTTTTGTTCACCCCACCCGCGGATCTCAATCCGGCACAGTGTTCGGGTGTGTTTTCAACCGCACTGCAGTACAATGACGGGATCCAATTTCGCCCGCGATCCTGCACAACGACGAAACGAACATGGCCAAAAAAGCAATTCAAAGCGATTCAGAACGGCATCGGACGACAGGTTTTGCTCGCCCGGCCGACATGGACAGCGGGCCCGGTACACCGGCTCAGACTGTTCACGACGGCGACACCGTCAATGTCCGTCTGGACGGTAATCTGGCCGTGCGACTGCTGGGTATCGATACGCCTGAAATCAGTTTCTCTCTGCCCCAGGGCAAGTTTGCCGGCCTCGAAGATCCTCGCTGGACAGAGTTTCTGACCGATCCTTTTGCCGATCGCTGGGGGCCGATGTCCACGCTGGTCCCGCCGCGGCTGCGTGCTTTTCTTGCGGCCAAAGTCGGAGCTGATGCGGCGGCCACGCACTACGAGCATGCTGTTGCCAGTCGCGAAGCCTTTCGTTCGCTGGTCGAACAGGACATGCAGATCATGCAGCAGACGCCGGCCACTTTCACGTATTACATGAACTTTGGCTTTGAGGTGACTGACGGCTACGGTCGCCTGCTGTGCATGCTCAACCGCAATCAGCCCAGCGCCACTGTGCCGACTCCCCGACCGCCGTCCTACAACCTGCGTATGCTGGAACGCGGACGCGCATTTCCCTACTTCATCTGGCCCAATATCAATCCGTGGGACAGACCGGAGACGGTGGAGGAAGCTGTGATTCCGCCGGGAAAGGCGCGGGAGATGGCAGAGAATGACCGAGAACTGAAAACGGCCCGAGCGGCCGTGCGGCAGGCTCGCCAGCAGCATCTGGGTATCTTCGATATGCTGCGACCACTACTGCTGGAACCGTTCGAGCTGCGGAATCTTTCGCGGCGAGTCGCGGCGTCCAGATATCTGATTGATCTCACATCCGACAGCGACACGCTGCTGCATCCACTGAACTACCCGGCAGTGGCGTTCCCGGAAGATCGTCTGTGGATTCCCGGCGCGTACGTGCCGCTGTTCCAGAAATCCGGCTGGAAGGTGCAGGCCGAGCCGGCATGAGCATCGCCCTGTCACAGCACACGACGACTCCGGCTGACTGGCAGCCGGCTGCTCAGCAGACACTCCGGCTCGCGGGCCTGCCGGAATCGTGGCGCGCCGACGTCGGCATCGTGCTGGGATCGGGACTGGGGGCGGCGGCCGAGCACATCGCAGAGGGCGACTGTTGCGAACTGCGGATGGGGGAAATTCCAGGCCTCGCAGCTCCGCATGTGGCCGGACATCGTGGTCGCTGGCTGTTCGCTCGCTGCGGGCAGCATCGAGTGATCGTGCAGCAGGGACGCATCCACTCGTATGAAGGACATTCCACTGCCGCGATCACCGCGCACATCCGGCTGATGGCCGCCCTCGGCATCCGCACGCTGATTCTGACGAATGCCGCTGGTGGCATCCGTCGTGAATTCCGCCCCGGAGAATTCATGGCGATCATTGATCACCTGCGTGCTCCCCACGCGGGCTTTCCTGCCTGGTCTGAGACTGTCGCTGCAGACTGCGTCAGAATGCAGTCCGGACCGCAGCGCGGGCCGTGGGAATCCGGTCTGATCAGGACGCTGCTCAGCGTTCCCACCAGTCTGCACATTCATCAGGGAGTGTATGCCATGATGCCAGGACCAGCCTATGAAACTCCTGCAGAAGTCCGGATGCTGCAGACTCTGGGAGCTGATGCTGTGGGCATGAGCACAATTCCGGAAGCCCTCACCGCGGCCGACTGCGGTGTGCAGGTGCTTGGACTGTCATGCATCACCAACATCGCCTGCGGTCTCAGCAGCAGCCCGCTCAGTCACGCAGAGGTCACCGCCACAGCACTGACTGTGGAATCCCAGCTTGGAACTTTGCTCCGCGACTTCCTGCACAGACTCTGAATGGCGTTGACAGTAATTGCGAATGTTGAGATTTCCGATTCCGTCGGCTTGTCCCTCAGCGGTGGACGGTGAGAATTCTCTATGCAGTTTTCCTGACCACCTGTTGTCCGCTCCACTCTGTTCCCGGCAGGATGCCGGGGGATGATTTTCAATGACCAGCTCCGCCACCGGTGCCACGCAGTTCAGCCCCGCCGAACTTGCTTCATTCCAGCGCAATGGATTCTTCGTTGCCAGGGCACTGATGCCCGACAGCTATCTGCAGCGGATGCGTCAAATCACCGAGCGTGACCTGGCTGCACATCAGGGCGATATCGAATACGAAGCCCAGCTGCACTATCCGGGAGCTCCGGATTCGATGGACAGTGAAGGTGGTCGCACCATTCGCCGGCTGCGTCAGGCTGTCAGTCGCGATCCCGTGTTCCTGCAACTGGTCAAAGAGCCGTTCCTGCTGCAGCGACTGCAGCAGCTGCTGGGACCGCACGTCGTTATGCCGCTGGCCCACCACAACTGCATCATGACCAAGCAGCCGCGGTACAGCAGCGACACAGGCTGGCACCAGGACACTCGCTACTGGTCGTTTTCCGACGGTCATCTCGTCAACATCTGGATTGCGCTGGGACCGGAAGATCTGCACAACGGCTGTCTGCAGGTGCTGCCCGCCACGCATCATGCTCAGGCCAGCCGCGAACTGCTGGACGAAGCACAGTTTCTGAGAACCGATCTGCCGCAGAACCAGCCCCTGCTGCAGACAGCCGTCCCGGTTCCGCTGCAGCCCGGCGACGTGCTGTTTTTTCACGCCCGCTGCTTCCACGCAGCCACCCGCAACTATTCGCAGAACACCAAACAGTCGGTCGTCTTCACCTTCCGTTCACTCGAAAATCACCCGATGCCCGGCTCTCGCTCCGCCATCCTTCCGGAACTCCTGCTGTCCTGATTCATACTTTCCATGCAGGAATCACACGTCACTTACAGGCCTCGTCTGTGTGTTCCGAGTATTCCGGGGCTCAAAAAACGCCCGGTGCAATTGGTTCGTGAATCTCCGTATTCGGTCGCGGTCCGAAAGCACCTGTGACTGCCCCCGGCCCCCACAGGTAGATCGGGGGGACACAGCCAGATCGGGGGGACACAGCCAGATCGGGGGGACACAGCCAGATCGGGGAGCCACTGATCCACAGCCACTGATCGGGGGGACACAGCCAGTGATCGGGGACACAGCCAGTGATCGGGGACACAGCGTCGTTCACTGTGGGCGCGATCCAATGCAATGGAAGTCTTCTATACCTTCCAGTGGTGGGAGAGTTATTCACTTGCCTACGAAACTTTTTTATTGACCCAGGCATCCCACCCTGTACACTGGATTCCTGAATCGTTCCCAGTCTCCCGTACTTTGCCGTGTGTTGAGGTGCCCCATGGCACGATTGGCCCGAGTGGAAGTCTTTGCCACAGACGAAGTTGCGATTGTTCATGTGATGAATCGCACCGTGCGCCGCTGTTTTCTGCTCGGTTATGATCCGATCACCGGCAGAAACTATGACCACCGCAAGGTCTGGATCGACGAACAACTCGCCGATCAGGCCAGACACTTCGGCATTGATTTGTTGTGCCAGGCGATCATGTCGAATCACGTGCACCTGGTGCTGCGATCCCGCCCGGATGTGGTACAGGAATGGAGCGATGAGGAAGTCGCTCGTCGCTGGCTGATGTTGTGCCCCGAGCGACGGGATGAAAATCGCCGTCCGATGGAACCCACGGAATTCGAGATCAACAGAATCGTCAACAACAAGGAAAAACTGGCAAGTCTGCGCAGTCGCCTCAGCGATATTTCGTGGTGGATGCGACTGCTCTGCCAACACATTGCTCAGCGGGCAAACAGGGAAGACGGCGAAGTGGGCAAATTCTGGCAGGCTCGCTATCGAGCTGTTCGCCTGCTCGATGAGATTGCGATTTTGTCGTGCGCGGCATATGTGGATTTGAATCCGATTCGCGCTGCGATGGCGCAAACTATTGACGCTAGTGACTTTACGTCCGCACAGAAGAGATTGCTGGACCTTGCCATGGGATCGCAGAATCTGACTCAGCCGGAGTCCGCAGCGGTAGAAGGCCGCCCCGTCACAACGCCTCGGACACTCACGAAGAATTATCGCTCTGACGTTGCTCTGCGATCGTCGCAGCATCTCGCACCAGTGGAACTGAACGAACGCAACGGGCTGCCGGGGCCCGACGCAAATCGTGATGGCGTACGGTGCAGCAACAAGGGATTTCTGCCGATGTCCACGACGCAGTATTTGTCGTTGTTGGAGTGGACAGCGCGGCAGCGGCGAGTGGCGAAGGCGGGCAGGACGCCGAAGCAGATCAGACGCCTGTTCAAGCTTTTGGAGATTTCCGCGGATGCGTGGAACGAACTGGTTCGCAACTTTGGCCGATTGTTCAGTCTCGTTGCCGGCAAACCTGCGGTCATCGACAGCCACCGATCTCGAGCGGGTGGGCATCGCTACAGGGCCCGTCCAGCGGCTCGCGATCTGCTGGCCAAAGTCTGACCTCAGTCCTCGAGGGCGATCTTTGCTGTCGCCTCGCACGCGGAACAAGACCCCATTTGCACCGTGCAGACTTTCCAGAGGCGTGTGGGCCCACCGCCGCGTAAATGAACACTCAAATTCCGCGGCATCACATCGCGGTATTGCATGTCTTTGAGTTTTGCATCGACTCTGCGGCCAAGGATATATGCGGAAAAGTCCCTTCTCGGTCAAATGCTGTGTCCCCGAGACTCTCACCCGAGACTCTCCGCCCCGCCATTATCTCGGGCCCACGCGTGCCGCCCGCCGCCAGAGAGCAGCACCGCCGCGTAAATGAACACTCAAATTCCGCGGCATCACATCGCCGTCTTGCATGTCTTTGAGCTTTGCAACGACTCTGTGGCGAGGAATACATGCGGAAATGTGCCCTCTCGTTGAAAAGCTGTGTCCCCGAGATCCCAAAGGCTGTGTCCCCAAGACTGTCCAAAGGCTGTGTCCCCAAGACTGCCCAAAGGCTGTGTCCCCGAGACTCCCAATGCTGTGTCCCCGAGACTCGGTGTCCCCGAGACTCGCGTTCATCCGCGTTTCTCCGGGCTGATCCGTGGCGAAAAACCAACGGCCTCAATCAGCCGCCAGCGAAACTCGCACCAACTCACGATCGTTTCGGGCAAAGACACTTTTCATTGCGAAGGCCGGATGAGACCAAATCGTCATACGACGCTGCACCGGTCGCGTCGGCTCAACCAGCTTCGCTCGACTGAGCTCCTCATAGCCTGCAGCGGTCAGCTTCGCAATAATCAGGTCACCCTGCTCGTTGTGCAAAAACATCCGGTCACCCTGCGGCACCAGAAAAGCATTCCACCATCGACCACTGCCGGTGGCCTGCAGTGTCTCCCATACGCGCACACCATCCCCCGTGCGCAGGCACCGCAACTGACCATAACTGCACACGCCAAAGATGTGATCCGGAGTCACCACGGGAGTCGGCATAATGGAATGCAGACCATCAGTGTCCTGCTCACTTGTTCCCTTCCCCTTCCAAACCACGTCAGCCGACTCTGCACCCACCTTGAGCATCAGTGGACCATCATAGAACGCCGTCAGGAACAGCCGATCATCGAGCTTCCGAGGCATCGGGACAGTCAAGCCATAACGAATCGACCACGGATGCTGCCACAGCAGCTTTCCTGTCGCCGGATCCAGAGCTGAAACTGCCGCCGGATGCCAGACAATCAGCTGCCGACGACCACCGAACTCATAAATCACAGGCGGACAGTAGCCAACACCCGCATCTTCGAGCGCACGCCACAACTCTCGCCCCGTGCGACGATCGAAACTGACAATCAAGGCCCCCTGCTCGCCGCCCACCAGAGTAATCAACTGGTCGCCATCGACCAGCGGTGATGCCGCCATGCCCCACGTCGGCAGCTTCGTTCCAAAATCCTTTTGAAACTCCTTCGACCACTTCACGGCCCCCGTTTCAGCGTCGAAGCAAAACATATGCCCCTCCGCTCCAATCGTGTAACACAACCCATCGTGGATGACGGGGGTTGTGCGAGGCCCGGCGGGGTAGCTGACCGTGTAACGCACCGGATGCTGATACTTCCACAACTCCCGACCCGTCTCCGCATCCACACACCACACACGCTCCAAACCCTCGTCTGCCAGACGATCCGTCACATACACACGACCATCCGAAACAGCAGGTCCCGAATACCCTTCGCTGATCGGAAATGACCATTTGCGTTCAAGCAAACCGTCTGTGGGGAATTTCTCCACAATGCCCGTCTCACGCCAGACACAATCCCGCTGCGGCCCACCCCACTGCGGCCAGTCATCCGCATTCACCGTCCCCTGAACAGCCACAAACACCAGCAGACACCACAAGCTACTCGCAAAAATACCCCGCAGCATCACTGCACTCCCCAGTCACGGAATTCAACTCAACACCAGTCAAACGCCACCCTTGTATCAAATCCCCGCGCAAATCACACCACAAACACTTCAACACTCTGGCAGCAAATCAGCACCGGTCCGCAGGGAACGGAACCACATCCGACATCCGCTGCACACCCGCCGCAATCATAACCAGACGGTCAAACCCCAGCGCCACACCGGAACAAGCCGGTAACCCCCACGCCATCGCTCGCAGCAGATGCGACGCACCTGGCAGCACCGTACCGGCACTCGCCGCACGCTTCTGATTCTGCTCGCCATCCCGCCGACGAAGCTCCGCAGGATCCGTCAGTTCTTCGTACCCGTTGCACAGCTCCAAACCGCGAATGTACAGTTCGAATCTGCGAGCCACCGGGGGGGCAGTCGTGGTCGTCACCGCAAGGGCCGCCTGAGTCGCCGGGTAGTCGCACAAAAACTCCGGTCGCTCCTCCCCGACTCGCTGCCCCAATCCCGGCTCAATACAAAATCCCAGCAGCAGGTTCAGCAGTTCATCTCGAGCCATCTTAGGGCCGTCGGGAACCGGTACGGACCGCTCCCGAGCCGCTCTCAGCAGCTCATCATCCGTCGCCGAGAACACCGACAACCCCAGCTCCCGCTGAAACGCCTCCTGATACGTCGTCAAGGCGAAACTGCTGTCGCCCCAGGCAGGCTCTGGCCGCTTCAGACTGCTGCAGCCCGCCCTCACGACCGCACGTACCAGCTGCTCGGTCAACTGCACCTGCTCACGCCAGTCCGTTCCGACGCCATACCACTCCAGCATCGTGAATTCCGGGTTGTGCCTCGCCCCAAACTCGCCGCCACGAAACACGCGGCTGATCTGAAATATCGACCCGGCACCGGCGGCCAGCAATCGCTTCATGAAGGCCTCTGGCGACGTCTGCAAATACCAGTCACCATCCGACTGCCGCAACCGCAAAGGCTCAAGCCACGCATCCACCACCACATCCCGCGACAGACACGGCGTCTCAACCTCGAGGTACCCCCGCTGTCCGAAAAACTGACGCACCGCAGCCAGCATCGCCGCCCGCGCCCTCAGCACCGCCAGCGAACACCCCGGACGCCAGTCATTGACACGGTCACTCATAATCCAGCATCCACAAACCGCTCGTCATCGCACTGCACCCCCGCACTGTAAACTGAAAACTGATTCGCTGCTCATGAGTGAAAATCCGTGTTCATCAGCAGCCCAATGCATGACCCAATCCGTCGCCTTCATCCGTGGCCCCCAAAAGCCCCCCATCCGCGGCTCATCCACCCGTTTCCAGTGCCCAACGCACCGAACTTGCCAGGCGACGCATTCCCTCCCGAATACCGTCCGGACTCTGCACTCCAAAACTCAATCGCATCTCACTGCGAGGCCTTGCGGGCCAGTCCTGCGGATAACACAACTCCCCAGGCACGTACATCACCTTGTCCACCTGAGTCGCCCGGCGGAACATCGCACTCTGAAATCCCGTCGGTACCGAGTCCGGCAGACGCATCCACACATACATCCCACCCTCCGGCCGATACCACGACACTCCCGGTAAGCCCCCAAACTCCCGGTCTGCCGCCTCCAGCATCGCATCCCGCTTAATCCGATAATTGTCCCGCACCCGCTGCACATGCTGATGATAGGTGCGATCTTTCAGTGCCCGAGCCACCACGTGCTGGTTCAGGTGGGCAGACCCAAAATCCTCGTTGCCCTTCAGATCCGACAAAGGCTTCACCAGCGATTGCGGCACCACACCCAGCCCCACTCGAATCCCCGGCGAAAAACTCTTGGAAAACGTCTGGGCCAGAATCACCGTCTCACGATCTCGATCAAATGACCAGATGCTGGCCGGTGATACGCCGTCGTACCGCAATTCCCGATAAGCCGCGTCCTCCAGCAGAAAAATCCGCGACTCACGCGAGAACTCACGAGCCAGCGACAACAGCTGCGGACGACGCTCGGCCGATACGCTCACCCCCGACGGATTCTCAAAATCACTGACCACATAAACCAAACGCACTCGCGACAGTCGCCCCTCCTGTTCCAGCCGAGAAAGCGTTTCACGCAGCGCAGCCGGACACATCCCGAAACCGTCCGCAGTCACCGGCACAATATCCGCACCCACTGCCTGCAACACACCCAAAAACACAAAATAAGTCGGTGCTGCCACCAGACAGATGTCGCCCGGATTGAATAACGCCTGCGCCAGCAGCGCCAGCAACTGCTGCGATCCCGTCGTCAGAAATAACTGCGACAATGGCAGATCCGACAGCCGGTCCGTCCGCTGCTCAAGCTCCGCCAGATAGTCCCGAAACACCCGCCGCAGTGGCTCGGGCCCCTGAGTCGTCCCGTACTGCAGCAGCCGACTGCCGGATCCCGACTCCGCCAGCACCTTCCCCACCGTCTCACGCACCAGATCCACCGGCAGCGTCTGCTCATCCACCAGACCAGCCGCCAGCGAAATGCAGTCGGCGTTCTCCACCGCCTGCTGCATCAGAAACCCAATCGCCTGATCCGCAGATCGCAGCGCCTGATCACTCAGCCGCAAAACCGGATGCCGCATCCCTGTTCACTCCCCAGAAGCTGCCTTTCGGCAATATCCACACATACACTCACACACACACATATACTTCAACACAAGTCACTGCTCAGGGCAGCCCGCGAGTCAGCCGTGCGTGGTTCCCTGAACGGTCTGCCTGGTGACCGCATCCCCGATTGCAATCCGTACCTGCTGCTCCACCATCGTGCGATAACGACCGCCGCTGGCCATGAGCTCGGCATGAGTCCCTGTCTGCAGGATTCGCCCGCCCTCCACCACACAGATCAGATCGGCCGATGCAATCGTACTCAGTCGGTGCGCAATCACAAAGCACGTGCGGCCATGCATCAAACGCCCCAGACTCTGCTGAATCAGCTGCTCACTGTCCGTGTCCAGATTGCTGGTGGCCTCGTCGAGAATCAGCAGACGCGGGTCGGCGAGAATCGCGCGGGCAATTGCCAGACGCTGCCTCTGACCGCCACTCAGTCGCACACCACGCTCGCCAATCACTGTCTGCAGTCCCAGCGGCATCCGCTGAATGAACTCCACGGCATTGGCCGCTTCTGCTGCTGCCAGAATCTGCTGCTCAGTCGCATGCCGACAGCCATACGCAATATTCGCGGCAATCGTGCCGTCGAATAAAAACACGTCCTGCTCAACCACTCCGAGCAGCGATCGGTATGACTCCACATCAAAGTTCCGCAGATCCCGACCGTCCAGCAGAATGGCACCCTCGGAAGGATCGTAGAAGCGAGCCACCAGATTGCAGAGCGTTGTCTTGCCTGCTCCGCTGGGACCCACCAGGGCCACCGTTTGGCCAGCCTGTACCCGGAGATTGATCTCGCTCAAAGCCGGCTGACCCGTGCCGGGATAAAGAAATGTCACGCCCCGAAATTCCAGGTCGCCACGCACACTCTGACGATCCACCCGCAGTGATGCAGCCCCCGACTGCATCTCCATCGGCTCCGCCAGCATGTCCAGCACACGGTCCAGACCACTGAGACTGTTCTGAAACTGAGTCGCACTGGTGGCCAGAGCCGCCAGGGGCTCCAGCAGCATCACCAGATACACCAGAAACATCATCAGGTCACCTGCGGTCATAAACCCGGTCGTCACGCGCCAGCCCCCGTAAAAGAGCAGACCGGCTGAAGCAATCGGAATCAGCGCCTCCCACACGAGTTCCACAACCCGCATCCACCACCACACGTAGAGTTCCTGCCGAGCCATCACGTTGTTTTCCAGGGAAAATCGCCAGCCTTCACGCCGCTGACGGCTGAATGCACGCACAATTCGGATCCCCGCGAACGATTCGGCAGCACCCGCATCAATCTGCTCACGCTGCTTGCGAATCGCCCGGAACTGCGGCCGAATGCTGTTGATCCAGGCACGATGAGTCACAAAGACGGTGGGCAGCATCACAATGGCACCCAGCAGCAGCGTCCAGTCCACCCACGCCAGCACAGCAAAACTGCCGACCAGCTGAATCACCGCTCGCCACGGATTGTACAGCAACCCAAACACCAGCTCACCCACACTGCCGCCATCCTCTCGCAGTATGGAGGCCACTCCGCCGGAACGCAGCTCCTGCACCCGATGCAGCGGCAGTCTGATGGCGTGCGCAAACACCCGCCGACGAATGTCCAGCTGGATAATCTTGGAAATACGAGTCGCGTGCCAGCGGCCCCACACGTGAATCATAATCTTCACCAGTGATACCACCGTGACCACCAGCACCACGGCACCCAGCAGCCGCACCGGCGCAGCCAGCGAGGGAAAAGTCTGCAGCCATGCCGGCAGGGGACGACCAGTCAGAGCATAGTCGATGACAAACTTGGTACCGGCAGGAGGCAACAGGCCGAGCAGTGTTGAAACAGTGACGGTCGCCAAAGCCAGAATCAGGCTGCTGCGATAGGGGCGCAGCAGGCCCAGAAATTCACGCACCAGCGTTCCCGTCGAACGCACACGATCCTTCGCCGCACGGGATTCTCCAACAGAATGCACACTGCCGCCAGGCAGCTGCCGCTGTCGCACCTTCTGACGGTGCACAAAAAAACGCTGGCGACTGCTGACCGAGGCGGCAGGCGGGACGGCTGAGGATTCAGGGGAGACGGCGATCGGCTGTTTGGTGTTCATGCCGGATTCTAAGCGATGCACGGATTCGGTCGAGAGTTGCCGGGCCGATTCCGGGAACTCGCTGCAGATCGTCGATCGTGGCAAACGGCCCGTGAACCTCGCGATCCGCCACAATCCGACTGGCCAGCGACGGCCCAACTCCCTCCAGCTGCATCCAATCCACCCAGCCCGCCTGATTCACGTCAATCAGAAAGCCCGCCTCGGCCTTCGTGCCGCGAGTCACACGTAGCGGCTCCGGCCGTCGCTGGCTGGTCCATACCCACTGCGCCAGCAGCAGCAGACAACTCACCGCAATCAGTACTCGAAATCCCTTCGAATCCCGCTGACCCGCACCGGACTGGGCGGCAGCTGTCCCCTGAGCACTGACGGATTGTGACATGACTTCCCCCCCCTCCGCACCGGATCGGCACATGACGACATATATAACACATGCGAGCTAATACAATGCACCCAGTCAGGAAATGTTTTATCCCCCTAATATTATTGATCTTTGAACAACCACCACGCCGGTTTCCAGCCCGGCACCCGGAAATCGTCATCAGTTTCTCCAACTCGCGCCGAATGCAGCGACATGTTGCCCTCTCGCCACATCGCCCGCCCCCATCAACCCATGACCACAGTGAACGCGGAGTTTTAGGGTGCGACCCCAGGAATTCAGCAATCGTCGTGTCAATCGTGGTGTCAAGCGTGGTGCAGGTGCTCGGCGAGTGCTTCGGGCCTTGAACTCACGCCAGCCCGTACACAGCAGATGTCAGCCGTGGCTGCAATAACTCCCCGGAAACTTTCAAAAATTCTCCGTCACAAACGCGCGACTCGAGCCTACGGGAACTCGGAGCCTGACATGCCGGCGTGGCATCGCAGGCTGCAGTATGGCACAGCCGGAAACAGTCACCGCGGAGACAGAAAACCATGCGCTCAATTCTGACACTGCTCGCCATTCTCCTTAACGCCGGCAATGCACTCGCCAACGACCTGCTGACGATGGTCTTCGACAAAACCACAATCAAAGTCGACGGCAAAGACGAAAACGCCCGAATGTACTACGTCCTGATCGGAAAGAACAACAAGCTTGAAGACGGAACCATTCTGCAACTGACGCAACTCATGGACGACCCCGATCACTACGGCCTCGGATCCGGTAAGTTTCAGCTGGATCAGTCCAACGGGGAACTCACCATCTTCTGGGAATCCAACGACCCCAATGAGGTTGGGCAGGAAGAGCACGTCAGGATTCACGACGGTTCCTCGAAGAACCGTCGGGTGCTGGAAACCACCAGCCATGATGATGAGCCACAGGTCGGGCAAAAACAGGGAGTGCGTCTGGTTGACTTCCGGTCACTGCCGGATTGGGCGCGTGAGGCCTGCCGGCCGTATATCCTCGAGTCCCTGCCACCGGCGGAAAGACTTCGGCTGGCCACGGAAGACGCTGCACGCCGTGAACTGGAACAGGAAATCCGGATGCAGCATGACAGGGATTCAGAACGCTGGTACAAACACTCCCTTAAAATCCTCAATGGGCAGTGACAATCGCAGCCTGAGAGTCAGGTTGTTCCAGCCCTGGTGCCTCCTTCAGTTTCGTGTAAAATTTCGCCGCGCGGCGAGTAATTCGCCGCGCGGGTTCGCTTTTTGCCACCCGCACAGTGCACGCAGTGCGAAGATTCGCATTTTTACAGCATGGCACCCTATTTGCTGCCTGATTACAGCAAACCGGTCCCTCGGAAAAAACAACCCGCAGTTCGGGCTGTCCGGACGCGAAGGACAAATCACAGCTCGGACTTTACCCGAAATCACCTCTGTCAGCCCCCGCCATGCACACGCCACGACGTCACGCCTTTACACTCATCGAACTGCTTGTCGTCATTGCCATCATCGCCATCCTCGTTGCACTCCTGCTGCCCGCCGTGCAGCAGGCTCGCGAAGCGGCTCGCAGTACTCAGTGTCGCAATCACCTCAAACAGATCGCACTCGCCATCCACAATTACGAATCCTCCTGCGGGCAGTTCCCGCCCAGCATGGCCATCAATCCCTCTGTCACGACCAACGCCTCCTGGTCCATCCACGGTCGCATTCTTCCGTATCTCGAACAGGTCAATCTCTACCAGCAGATCGATCTCAGCCTCGCGTGGGGTAACTTCCCCGTCATCAGCAGGTTTCGAGTCCCCGTGTATGCCTGCCCTTCGGACCCCAAATCCGATCGGGCCCGCGATACCGGAACCAATGGCATCTTCCTCATGCCCACCTGCTACGGCTTCAACTTCGGCACGTGGCTCGTCTTCAACGCGGCAACTCGTCAGGGCGGTGACGGCATTACCTTCCCCAACTCACGCATTCGCATGGCCGACATTACGGATGGCTCCAGCAACACACTGCTGGCCTCCGAAGTACATGCGTGGACCGCTTACACCCGCAACGGCGGCCCGCCTTCGACTGCCGTCCCCAACACCGCCGCCGAGGTTGCTGTTTACGCCAACAGCGGACTGCGCGACCGCATTCTGCCGGCAACTCGTGACGGTACCGCACACACAGAATGGGCCAATGGACACTCGCACCACAGTGGTTTCACTACCACACTCACACCCAATACCAACGTGGTGTTCGTGGACAATGGCGTCATTTACAACAACACCGACTACGCTTCACGCCAGGAAGGCGGCTCGCTGACCTCAGTCAGCTATTCCGTGCTCACATCCCGCAGCTATCACACCGGGATCGTCAATTCCGCGATGTGCGACGGCTCCGTCCGCACCTTCAGTTCGTCAATCGATCAGAAAGTCTGGCGGGGCCTGGGAACCCGCGATGCCGGCGAAATTGCGGGCGAATTCTGAGTCCCGGTTTCTCTTCGGAATTTCTCAGTTCCACCGCTCCGCATTGGCCCTCACCCGCCTGCAGCGATAGAATCCACTGCACGTCCGCTCGCTTCGGTTGTTCAGGAAACTGTCTCATGATCCTGCAGGCTGCTCACTCAAAGTTCTTTCGCGTCTTCGGCCGTCCGCTGCTGGCCGGTCTGCTCCTGACCGCGCTGCCGCTGCTGCTGGCGTTACCCGCTCAGGCTGATGACCTTGCTGAGGTGCAGAAGAAAGCTCTTCAGTTTCTTCAGGTCACGCAGGATGCATCCGGTTCATGGACCACTCCAGAATCCGTCGGCATCACCGGTCTTGTCACTTCGGCCCTGGTACAAAGCGGTCTTCCCCCGGAAGACCCGGTTGTTGCAAAAGGCCTGAAGTTTCTGGTCGGCATGCAGCAGCCGACCGGCGGCATTCACGCCCCGGCCAGCCGTCATCAGAATTATGAAACCTGCATCGCCATGATGGCGCTCGCTCAGGCCGGCCGTGATGGCCGCTATGATGCACAAATCAGCAAAGCCCGGCAGTTTCTTCGTGACCTTCAGTGGGACGCTGGCGAGGGCATAGAAACCAGTGACGGAGCCTACGGCGGTGCCGGTTACGACAGCAAGCAGCGGCCGGACATGTCAAATACGCAGTTCCTTCTGGAAGCCCTGCAGCAGTCCGGAGTTCCGGCGGATGACCCGGCCATGCAGAAGGCTTTGATCTTCATCAGCCGTGCACAAAACCTGGAATCCCCGTACAACACTATGCCGTGGGCCGGTCGCACCAATGACGGCGGCTTCATCTACACTCCGGCCAAAGGCGGTGAATCCAAAGCCGGTGTCACCGAAAACGGCGGACACTCGTCCTATGGCAGCATGACCTACGCCGGTTTGAAAAGCATGATCTATGCGGGGCTGAAGAAGGATGACCCGCGAGTCGCTGCGGCGACTCAGTGGATTCGCAAAAACTACACTCTGAAGGAAAATCCCGGCATGGGACAGCAGGGACTGTTCTACTACTTCCAGACCATGGCTCGCACCATGAACGTGCTGGAAGTGCAGCAGTTCGAAGACGCCAGCGGTCATCTGCATGACTGGAAAGCTGAACTGACAGCGCGACT
>SXXK01000309.1 GCA_005791255.1 Planctomyces sp. | reverse complement strand
ATCGTTTTTTTACAATACTGCCCACGATTTTCAATTTTTTTCGCAAATGTCATGAAATTCCGAGACAAATGAGCTGTGGAACATCCACAGGCCACGAAAACGGCAAAAAAATGCTCTTCTGATCACCCCGTGACAGGGCCCGTGAAATTCGCTAACATTCCCGGTGCTGCAGGGATCCGCAGCCTCGGTTCGTTTGTTTCCCAGCTCGCTGCCCGGCCACGGAAGGCTTATGTCAGTCTCGGTACCCATCCACCAGCCTTCAGCAGCAGCCGTTGAACGCTGTTTGCTGCTGGGACTCTGCGGTGCGGGCATGACGAATCTGTGCCAGCTGCTGCTGGCTCGCGGTCAGCAGGTCACAGGCAGTGATACGGACTCGCACCTGCTGCAGACGTTTGCCGTCGCGGTTCCGTCGCAGCGACAGGTCACAACAGTCGACTGGACAGAGCTTTACAGCCTCGATTTTCGCCAGTATTCCCGCGTAATCCGGTCACTGGCTGTCCCGGCTGACCTGCCCATTTTCAAGATTGCCGTGCAATCCGGCTGCCGAATCCAGACGCTTCCGGAAGCTCTGGCGGACTGCTGTCGTGGCACTCCCCAGTACTGTGTTGCCGGGACTCACGGAAAAACCACCACCTCCGGAATGCTCTGGTGGCTGCTGCAGCACAGTGGCCGTCGCACCGGTCGTTATGTTGGCGGCGATTTTCAGTTGCCGCGGCAGCCTGAACATATCAGCGGGCCGGCGGAAATGGTGCTGGAGAGCTGTGAGTACCGGGATTCTTTTCTGACACTTTCCCCGGATCTGGCAATCCTGACCGGGATTGAACCTGACCACCTCGACTGGTTTGCTGATACTCGCTCCATGCTCAGTTCCTACACCCGGTTTCTGTCAGGGCTGTCCGACCGGGGGGGCGTGATTGTGAATGCCGCCTGCCGGAACGCCTGCACAGCGGTACGTGGAGCGAATCGGCGGACGGTGGCCGTGGTGCCGCGGGATGCAGGCAGTGGTGCGGGTTTTGTGGAATACTGGGAGTATTCGCCGGCTGGCAGTCGCAGCCATTTCTCCCGGGCGAACGGGGGGTTGCCGGGTCAGCAGGTACTGCTGCGGCACAGCAGTGGTGAAGAATTGCTGCTGCGTCTGCCTTTGCCGGGGCGTCACAACATGCTGAATGCAGCCATGGCGCTGGCGGCAGGTTGTGAACTGGGACTGTCACCTGCGGCGGCAGCCCGCGGCCTCGCGGATTTCCCGGGCATGCAAAGGCGACTGGAATTCCGCGGCACGTGGCGTGGTGCTGATCTGTTCGACGACTACGCGCATCATCCGACCGCCGCGTCTGCCGTCCTGTCGACATTGGCATCCTGTTTTCCGGGGCGTCGGATTGTGGGTGTCTTTGAGCCGCATCAGTGCAGCCGGCTGCGCGGCCTGATGTCGGAATTCTCTGAGGCTCTGCGACTGGCAGATGAGCTGTATGTGCTGCCGGCGCTGCGTATCCGGGAATCTGCCTCGGCTGAGGAGTCCGCGGCACTGTCCGGGGAACTGGTACAACTGATAAGAAATCTCGGCGGACGCGCAAAGCTGGTGTCGGACCTTGACCGTGTGACGGGCATATTAGACGATGCGGTTCGTCCGGGGGACATCGTGATTACCATGGGAGCAGGCAGGACAAACACAATACATGACCAGATCATTAGAAGAATTCAGCGAGATTCTGCAGCATGAGGCTCCGCTTGCGCCACTGACGTGGCTGCGAGTTGGCGGCCCGGCTCAGTACCTGCTGACTCCGCGCAGCGAGTCCGAGCTGCTGGAAGTTCTGCAGACCTGCCGAACCCACGGTATACCGGTTCACATTCTGGGCTCCGGCTCCAATCTGCTGGTGCGGGACGCCGGCGTGCGCGGTGCGGTGGTGCGGGTCACCGAACCGGTGCTGGCAGAAATCACCATCGAGGAGACTCAGGTCACAGCCGGAAGCGGGACTCTGCTTTCGCGACTGGTCACGGAAGCAGCGCGTGCAGGCCTGGGCGGAGTGGAACATCTGGTGGGCATTCCCGGCACCGTCGGGGGTGCTGTTGTCGGCAACAGTGGCGGACGTCAGGGCGATATTGGCCAGCTGGTGCAGTCCATCCGCGTCCTCGACCAGGACGGCAAAGTTGCCGTACGGCGCGGTGACGAGCTTTCATTTGCATATCGCCGCAGTGGTATCCAGGACCTGCTGGTGCTGTCGGTCACGCTGCAGCTGCAGCGTGATGATTCTGAAGAGCTGACTCGCCGGATGCGAAAGAACTGGATCATGAAACGATCCACCCAGCCGCTGGCCGATCAGTCTGCCGGCTGCATTTTTCGCAATCCGCGTGGCCTGAGTGCCGGTGCTTTGATTGAACAAAGCGGGCTGAAGAACGCTGCGGTCGGCAAGGCGCGAGTCAGCGAGCGCCATGCCAATTTCATCGTCACGGAGCCGGGTGCGGTGGCCACGGACGTTGAACAGCTGATTGAACGCATCCGCACCACTGTGGCTCAGAAGTATTCCATCGACCTGGACCTGGAAATTCGTGTGTGGTAAGGACACCACTCAGTCTCCTGGTCCTGTGCGGTGGTGACTCGGCGGAACGGGCCGTCAGCCTCGAGAGCGGCCGCTGCACTGCGGAAAGTCTGCAGGCAACGGGCCACCGCGTGCGGCTGCTGGATCCTGCAGACTCCTGCACCGATGCCGACCTGCTGCAGGCCGACATCGTGGTTCCCATGCTGCACGGACGAGGTGGTGAGGATGGCAGTCTGCAGCGGCGACTGCAGCGTCTGGGCATTCCGTGGCTGGGCAGTTCGCCGGAAGCCAGTGAGCTGACCTTCAGCAAAATTCGCACACGGCGACTGCTGCAGTCACTGAATCTTCCGGTAGCTCGCGGCACAACACTGCACCGCGGCTGCACCGAGCAGCAGATCCGTCAGGCAGCGGCTGAGACTGGCTTTCCGCTGGTGGTCAAGCCGGACGAACAGGGTTCCAGCATTGGCATCAGCCTGATTCACGAAGAGCAGCAGCTTGGGCCGGCCGTGCAGGAGGCTTTCCGCTGGGGTGAGCAATGTGTGGTGGAAGCGTTCGTGGCCGGTCGCGAGATCACTGTTGCGCTGGCCGGTGACCGACTGCTGCCCCTTGTGGAAATTGTCCCGCCCGGAAACTGGTACGATTACGTCGCCAAGTACCAGTCCGCAGCCACTCAGTACCAGTTGGCTCCAGCCGGAATACCGGCAGCACTGCCGGTCGCGGCAATTCAGGCTGTGCGGGCTGCCGGTGCTTCTGACCTGACGCGGACCGACATTCGTCTGCGTCCGGACGGCAGTTTTGTGATCCTTGAAATCAACACGATTCCCGGCATGACGACACACAGTCTGGTACCATTGGCAGCAGCAGCCGTCGGTCTGACGATTGGACAGCTTCTGGAACCGCTGCTGCAACAGAAACTCGGATCAGACAGATCAGCAGCCTGAACTGAGCGGCCTGCGGAGGAACCGACAATGCGTAACGGCTGGAAACTGAGTCTGCGGCACTTTTGCGAATACTGCGTCTTCCGCATGCTGCTCTTTCTGGTTCAGTGCCTGCCGGTCCGCATGGCCTTTGCACTTGCCGACACAGTGGCCTGGGTGATCTGCAGACTGCCACGACGCTGGAACCGCTATAATACTGCTGCGGAAAACCTGCGAACGGCTTTTGGCGCAGGGCTGCCGGAGCCTGAGGTGGAGCGACTGTTCTGCGGCATGTGGCGTCACCTGTTCCGGATGGTCTGCGAAATGGTGCAGCTGCCCCGGCAATTCAATCTTGCCACCTGCACGGAAGTGCTGAGTTTTGAGGGTCGCGAACAGTGTGTGCGGGCAATTCTGGCGGATCGTCCGGTCCTGTTCCTGGGTGGACATTTCGGCAACTGGGAAATCAGTGTGGCCACCTTCGGGCACTTCGGCTTCCCGTCGGCAGTGGTTGCCCGTGATCTCGACAATCCCTGGCTGCAGGACTGGTTTCGCAGGTTCCGCGAATCGACAGGCAATCAACTGGTATCGAAAGCGGGCGCCGGAGCACAGGTGTCTGAGATCCTGCAGCGTGGCGGTATGGCTTCACTGCTGTGCGACCAGGACGCCGGACGCAGCGGGGTGTTTGTGGATTTCTTCGGGCGTCCGGCCTCGACCTTTAAATCCATCGCACTGCTGGCACTGCAGTACGATGCGCTGGTGGTTGTCGGGGGTGCGTGGCGACTGCCCGTGGAGCAGCAGCGGGGAGCCCGCTGGGTCCGTTTCTGCCTGACCACAGAAGCGGTGCTGGATGCGAGAAACTACCAGGAGGCCAACGCCGTTGAACAACTGACTCAGGACTTCACCTCAGCACTGGAACGTCTGATCCGCAAAGCTCCGGAACAGTACTTCTGGGTTCACCGCCGCTGGAAAACTGCTCCGGGCGTCCGTCGCCGGAAAGCCGCCTGACGTGGCCTGACGTCGCGGCCTCGAAGATCATGGACCGCCCGCTGGCCGAATGACCTGTCCGTTCACGGGATCAGTCTGCAGCTGCAGATCTTCATGCTGATCAACGAAAAACACAAATCCGTTGAACATCTCATCCACCGTCTGCAGCCCGTAACCGACAGTTCGGGAGGGATCCGGGTTGAAGGGGTTGAAGATGGAGTTATCGAAATGCGCGACAGCTCGGATTTCACTGCCGGCCGGCAATTTCCTTGATCCCGGTGTCAGCTCGTACCCCAGCTGCCACTCAAAATTGTAGTTCGGTATCTGCAGCAGCACTTCAGCGGGCTGCCCCGGCAGGGCCGCCAAAAACGTCATATCGCGGCCCCGGACATGCATGTGTGTAAACATTCCCAGCAGATCGATATCCCGATCCAGCCTGCGGGCTGCCTGAACTTCAAAGGCGGGCTCCCCGGGAGGAATCTTCCAGCGGCGCGGATCCAGCAGCACATGTCGCAGTTGTTTCCGAACCACAGTGCGGGGAAAACGCAGCCCCACCTGGATCCGACACTGTTCGCGACGACCTGTTGTGGTGTAGTGAATCTGCAGCCCCAGCCCGGAGCCGGCAGGGATTCGAAATGCCGTACCATTCCCGAATCGCCCCAGATCCATCGGCTGCCCACCCGGCACATACCCCGTGATGAATGTGTCTTCGCCGACACCGGCGTTGGACACATACGCCATATTGCAGTGATGCACCACGGCCGGATTCAGCGGACGAATCTCTATCGCTTCCACCCACGTCTCCTGCAGAAACACCCATGGCAGAACGGTGTAGCGATAGGGCACAAATCCGGATTCGGGGATTGTGTGCTGACCCAGCATACTGATCACCATGTCAGGTTTGCCGATCCGCCAGTCTGTCTGCGCCGCTGGTGGAGGTTCCGGGGCACGCCTGAGATCTCCCGCCGGACTGTCCGCAGCGACCCATGCGAGCAGCGATCGTTTCTCTTCGTCGGTCAATGAGCAGTCGTTTTGAAACTGACCATGCGGGCCAGCCGCGTACCACGGAGGCATCGTTTCGTTGGTGACCACTTCGGCAATCATCTGACGATTGGCAGCAGCATCTTCATAGCTGAGCAATGAGAACGGAGCTGCCGAACCGGGTCGATGGCAGCCGGCACACTTCCGATGCACCAGTGCTCCAATACCGTCCGCCCAGGTGGCAGCCGGACCCGGGGCCGGCGGTGCGCTCAGCAGACAGCCATCCACGGCGGTTTCAGAAACCTCCACGGGCTGGCCCTGCAACACCTGCTGCAGAGCCAGTTCGAGATCATTTCTGGAAGGCGTCGGTCGAGATCCTCCGGGACGCTGCTGATCATCAATCCTGCCGCGGTACCGCAGCACACCGGTTCCGTCAATCACGCAGACCTGCGGAGTCCTGGTGATTCCGAGGGCACGGGCCACGGACAGATCCGCATCGCGAACAAAGTAGAACGGCACATTCAGTTCCAAAGCCTGTGCAGCCATCCTGCGAATTGTATCTGCCGCCCCGACATTCACTGCGGCAAACACTACCCCCTGATCACGATACTTTTGATACAATTCCGTCAGCTGCGGCAGAGTCCGTCGGGCCAGCGGACAGGTGGTGGAGGTGAAAGTCAGCACCAGGCTGCGGTACTGGCCAAAATCCGCAGGCTCCCGCTGCAGTCCTCGAATGTCGGTAAATCGAAGCTGCGGTACGGTTTCTCCGATGGCAATTCCCGCCCCTGCAGCCAATGGCTGATCACCGGCCCGGGCTGCAGCTGCAAAACAGCACAGCAGACCTGCCAGCAGGATTGTCCTGACTCTGATCATCGGAACACTCCGGTTCGCCACCCAACACCGCAAATCCAGTATCGATCACTGGCTATCTTCCGCGACATTTCAGAGACTATCGGGAATCTTTCAGCCAGGCAAGGCAGAGCATCAGCGGGGGTTCACACTGTGACCGGAAATTCGGCAGTCAGGCTGCGTGCCGTCACCAAAACTTTTGGCAGCACGCTGGCTGTCAGCAACCTCGACCTGGAAATTCCGACAGGGTCCGTCTACGGATTCATCGGCCCCAATGGCTCAGGCAAAACCACCACAATTCGCATGATTTTGCGAATCTTTCAGCCCGATTCCGGAACGGTGGAAGTTCTGGGGGCCGACCGCGGTGACTGTGCCGACAGCCGTGTCGGTTATCTGCCGGAAGAACGTGGACTGTATCGCCGCATGAAGGTCCGCGAACTGCTGCGTTACTACTCACGCCTGAAAGGATTTCGCAACTGTGATCCGGAAATTGATTTTTGGCTGAAGCGACTGGGAGCGACGGACTGGTCAGACAGGCGAATTGAATCACTGTCCAAGGGCATGTCCCAGAAGATCCAGTTTATTGCTGCCGTTGTGGCCCGACCACAGCTGCTGATTCTGGACGAACCCTTCAGCGGACTGGATCCGGTGAATCTGGAGCTGCTGCGGGATGCCATACTTGAGATTCGTGCACGCGGGACCACCATCATCTTTTCAACTCATGAAATGGATGTCGCGGAACGCATGTGTGAGCGAGTCTTCATGATTCACAAGGGCCGCAAGGTACTGGATGGAACACTGGATCAGATTCGCAGCATGCACCCTGCGAATGAGCTGCGGCTGCGAATGTCAGCCGAGACACCACACCTGCCAGCACTCCCGGAAGCCCTGCACACGGAACAGCGAGGCCAGTTCCTGCACTGTACCGTCGCTGATCCATCACACAGTCAGAAAATTCTGCAACGGCTGCTGGCCTGCGGACAGGTGGAACACTTTGAACTGCTGCGTCCGTCGCTGCACGACATTTTTGTCCGGATCGCACTCGAGGGAGCTCAATCGTGAACAAGATCTTCACAATTGCCTGGCGCGAATACCAGGCCATGGTGGCGACTCGAGCATTCGTGATTGCCCTGCTGATGATGCCCATCCTGATGCTGGGTGGAGCGTGGCTGCCGGCACTTCTGCGAGGGCTGGAAACACCCGAGCTGCGGAAGATTGCGGTCGTGGACAGTACCAGCCTGCTGTTCAATCGCTTTCAGGAAGCCGTCAAGCAGCGCAACGTGCAGCTGCAGTCGAAACAGACTCCTGAAACAGCCGGGACGTCGCCTTCCGCACCGGCAGACGCCGGCAACTCAGCACGCAGTGATTCAGATGCCCTCATCAGTACCGTCCGCAGCCAGCAAAAAGCTGATACCAGGGGTGAGGAACTGGGCCTGCAGGATATTCACCTGTACGAACTGGAAGAAATCCCCGCAGAGGACTTTGGTGACGAACAGCGGCTGGCTCTGTCCGAAAGAATTCGTCGGGGCGATTTGTACGCTTTCATCGAAGTCCCGGCAGACGTGCTGGAACCCCGCCCGTTTTCACCCGAAAACCTGAAGAACCCCGCACCCGACCTTGTCCGCTTGCCCGCCATGAAATGGGTGGCTGAGGATGCCGCTCTGTCAGATGCACGTCGCTGGTCTGAAGCGGCCATGAATCAGTTGATTCGCAGCCAGCGACTTTCCTCCAGCGTTTCGCCCATCGTCCTGCCCACAGTGCTGCTGGAACTGGAACGCCGATCACCGATGGAAGGTGGCGGACTGTACGCTCGTGATGAATCCGGCCGGATTGTCAGTGAATCAAAACCGGATGAGATCACCAGTCTGCTGCTGCCCATGATCATCATGATGCTCATGTTCATGGTCATCATGATGTCGGCACAGCCCATGCTGGAAAGTGTGCTTGAGGAAAAAACTTTGCGAATTGCCGAAGTGCTGCTGGGAGCAGCCAGCGCCCGTGAACTGATGGCCGGCAAACTGCTGGGGAATGTCGGCGGATCTCTGACAGTATTCGTCGTGTATGGCAGTGGTGGCACCTTTATGGCATTGCAGCAGGGATACGCTGACCGTATACCGCTGCACATTATTCCGTGGTTTGTGGTCTATCAGATCCTCGCTGTGCTGCTCTACAGTTCTGTTTTCATGGCCATTGCCGCGTCCGTCACACAACTGCGGGAGGCCCAGACACTGCTGCTGCCAGTCTGGATGGTCGTGCTGTTGCCGATGTTTGTGTGGTTCAACGTGGTCCGCGAACCCAACAGTGCACTGGCCACCACCATCAGCATGTTTCCCCCGGCGACTCCCATGGTGATGACGCTGCGCATGGCTACCGGTGCCACCATTCCACTTTGGCAAAATCTGTTCAGCCTGGTACTCACCATCGGCTGTACATACTTCGGCGTGATCGCAGCAGCCCGCATTTACCGGCAGGGAATCCTGCGACAGGGCAAGCCCCCCCGCATGCTCGAAATGCTGACCTGGATCTTCAGCCAGCGACAACGGAATCAACTGCACCAAACTGAACCGGGTCCATGATGAATTGACCATCCCGCAGAGCGGCAAACAGAATACCGGCCGTCATGTCGGCCGTTGTACCGGGATTCCGGCGATTGCCTTCGCTCCGCAGAAATCCGTCCAGCTCCGCTATTGCCGACACAGCGGCAGCTCCGTCCGGCCAGCCCGCCGCCAGTACCCGACCGGCCAGCAGTGCGGCCTGTTCAGACAGGCCGGGACCGCATTTGCGGGCAATCAGGGAATCTCCAAACTCCGCCAGCAGACGCAAGGCCAGCTCCACCACCTGCTGCCGCTGATCCGGATTCCTGCCGGCGGCCTCCCGCAACCACTCACGCCCAATCCCCAGCACCTCCCGAAAACCGCCTGCATACTGCGCCGCAATCAGGTCTCGATCTGCTGCCAGTCGCATGCACTCCCGCAGCGGCTGGCTGGGCTCTTCCGTCACATCCTGATCGTCCGCACTGCCCAGTCCTCCCGGAGCCGCCAGACGAATGGCCGCATAGACATCACAACTGTCGCGCACTGTCAGACCCGCCAGTACTGACTCAATCCCCTGCTCCAGTGACTGCCCCGGCGGTACAGCCGCCAGCGGTGCAATCAGCAGGATGATTCCCAAATTGGTATTGTGACTGACAACCTGACGCACGGCCTGTACGGCACTCAGCACCGTCCGACCCACCGACTTTTCACACGCTTCACTGATGGAATTGGCAGCTGCTTCGGCTGACACCAGAAAGTCACGAACACAGGCATCCGAGAAATCCCGACCGGGACTGACATTGCCCGGCTTCGGACTCAGAACTTCCATTCGGCAGGCCTGCAACCAACACAGCCTGAGTCGCGAAACATCTGCATTCACGTGGCCGCCCCCGCACAGCTCACCTGCACGCGCCCGGTACCGGTTCGCGCCAGCTGCAGACACACATCACTCAATTGCTCTGCATCCTCCTTATCGTGCGTGACATGCAGCACCGTAACACCGGTCTGACGATTCAGGTTCTTCAGCATCTGACGAGCCGATCTTCGAGTTTCAGCGTCCAAAGCACTGATTGTCTCATCCAGCAGCAGCAGAGCAGGGCGAGCCGCCAGCGCACGCCCCAGCGCCACACGCTGAGCTTCCCCGCCGCTCAGACCCCGAACTCCACGCGGCAGCAGATGATCAATCTCCAGCAGGTCTGCCAGTTCCCGCACACGGGCAGCCATGGCTGGCTGCGATGCTCGCTGCAGCCGCTGAGCAAATTCCAGATGCTGCCGTACGGTCATTGTTGGAAACAGGGCCAGGTCCTGCGGCATATAGCCAATGCGACGGTCCCCCGGGCTCCAGCCCGTCACATTCACACCACCAACCAGCACCTGCCCACGCAATACTCGACGCAGACCGCAGATCGCCTCAAGCAAGGTCGTCTTGCCAATGCCCGTACGCCCCATCAGCACAGCATACGCACCGGCCTGTACCTGAAAGGAAATCCCCTCCAGCAGGTAATCGCCCGACCTGACCGACACATCCGCCAGCTCAATCACGTGGACATCCCCGCTCCCAGCCACCGCAGGAACAACAGCACAGCCACCGCCATCAGCACCATCATCAGCGATACCGCCACCGCAGCATCCAACTGACCAACACTCAGCTCCAGAAACACCGACGTGGAAAGTACCTCCGTGCGAAACCGCGTGGCCCCGGCAAAAACCAGAATCGGACCGAATTCGCCGAGCGCGCGAGCCCAGGAAATGGTGCCCGCCGTCAGGATTCCGCGCCACGCCTGAGGTAATGCCACCTGCAGAAACGCCTGACCGCGAGTGCACCCCAGAGTTCTTGCAACATCTTCAGCTCGCGGATTAATCTGATCGAAAGTCACCCGCATCGTCCGCACCGCAAAGGCACACGAAACCGCAAACTGGGCCAGCACGACAGCCGGCCAGCGATAGGTCACGGGAATCCCCGCCGACTCCTCCAGCCAGTTCTCCAGAATCCAGCCCGCAGGCCGTCCGGTCGCGTCAACCTTGCTACCGTCCGCGACTGTATCCGCCCCCGACTCGGCAAACCACCGCGTCAGCGGAAATGGCTGATGAAACAGAATCAGCAGACTCAGCCCCAGCACCAGCGGCGGCAGTACAATCGGGATGTCCACAAGCACATCCACAATGCGACTGCCCGGAAACCGAAATCGCGACAGCAGATAACCCAGCGGAGTCGCTACCCAGACGGACAACACAGCTGCCAGCGTGCAGGTCAGCATCGTCAGACGAAATGCCGCCTGAATCTCAGGCTTCTGCAGCGCTGCAGCAAACGCCCTCGGCGAAGTAAAACTGAGATCCGCGGCCAGCAGCAGCACAATCAACAGCACAAAACACGAAGACAATCCCCCCATCACCAAAAAGAACACCGCGTCCCGCAGCGGTCCGCGACGCCCATTCAAAACCGCCTGCTGCTGATCACCTGAGGCACTCATTTCACAGCCTCACGGTTTCGCAGGACTCTCGGACAACTGCCAGCGAAATCCCTCCGCTGCAAAAATCTCCTGACTTTCAGCCGAACGTATCCGCTGGAACAGGCGATCCGCCAGACGCGGATACCGGGACTGCCGCAGCACCGCCCACGGCTGTGTCGCCACCGAACATTGCAGCCCCTGAATCTGCACCGCATCCAGAAACTCGGCCGATCCGGCAGCGTTGCTGAGATACGCCACCGCAGCGTCCAGTGAACCGGTACGCAACTGATTGACCAGCATATCGCCGGTCGGAGTCTGCACAGTGACGTTTTCCATAATCTTCGTCGTCAGACCGCTCTCCTCGAATGTTCGCTGAGTAATCCAGCCCATCGCGCACTGCTTT
>SXXK01000308.1 GCA_005791255.1 Planctomyces sp. | reverse complement strand
GCTGACGCCCTGACAGTACCACAAATGCGGAACAAATCCGGCCTGCATAACCGAAACCAGTCGGCTCAGTTGCAACAGGCCCCCTGTCACACTCCCACTCAGTACTCACGCCGCTGGCGGGAACTGGGAATTCGCATCTGTTTGCGGTACTTCGTGATCGTTCGCCGCGCCAGGCGAATGCCCTGGGTCGCCAGACGCTTGACCAAATCGTCATCACTGAGCGGCTCGTTCTTGTCCTCACCGTCAATCAGTTCCTGCAGCTTCACCCGAATCGTGTCCCACGCCACTTCATCGCCGTCAGCCGTATGAGTCCCGCCACCGAAGAATCGCTTGAGCGGAAACAGGCCGCGCGGAGTCTGGATCCACTTCTCGTCAACCGCTCGGGACACCGTCGTCACATGCACACCCACCCGGTCGGCAATCTGCTGCATCTTCAGCGGATGAATGCCCTCGTCACCAGCTTCCAGAAACTCATGCTGGTGATCGATAATCTCCTGAGCCACCTTGCGCAGCGTTGCATAACGCTGCTCAATGGAATCGATCAGCCACCTGGCCGATTCCACCTTGCGACGGATCCAGTCTTTGGTCTCCTGAGACGGATTGTCCTTCAGCATCTGCAGATACCGCGGACTGATCCGCAGCTCCGGAATGTACTCGTCCAGCACACGCACCACATAACGACCGTGATCATCCAGCTCAATCGTCAGGTCCGGTGTCACCCGCTGCACGGGACGCTGCTCAAAGCCACGGCCCGGGTACGGATTCAATGTCTGAATCTGCTCAATCCCGATCTTGATCAGCTCCAGAGAATACCCGGTCGCCCGCTGAATCAGCGGCAGACGGTTCAGAGCAATGTCCTCCAGATGATCCCGAATCAGAGTCTCCACGACGTCGTGAAACGGCATGCTGTCGTGCACCTGCAGCAGCAGCATTTCCCGGTGGTCGCGAGCACCCACGCCGGCCGGTTCAAGCTGCTGAATCAATCTCAGCACTTCCTCAGCCTGAGTCATTGTCAGCTGGAAGTCGTACAGGCGATTGAACTGCTGCAGGATCTCGGCCAGCATGCTCTGCAGACGACCGTTGTAGTCCAGATGCTGTATCAGATACTCGCCGAACTGCCGCTGAGCCGGATCCAGAGTATAAAAGGAGAACTGTTCAAGCAGATGTTCGTGCAGAGATTGCGGCCGAGCCATCATGTTGGACATGACGTCGTGCTGCCGATCCATCTCGTCACTGACCTGCCCGGCACTGGCCCGGGAACCCCCAAAGCCGACGTTGTCTTCCGGCCAGTCCGATGAAATCTCCACCAGTCGCTCAAAATCCGACTGATTGTTCGACTCGTCACCAACGACCAGCTCGCGGTTTTCCACATCCTTCTGCAGCTCACGCGATTCCCCGGGCTGCAGATCGCTCAGCCCCCCGTCCGCTCCGTCCGAGTCTCCGTCGCGGTCACCCCCGGAAGGCAGACCGTCCGCGTCCTTCTCCAGACGATCCAGCGTGACGTTCTCTACCAGCTCCTGCTCGATCCGCTCGTTCAGCGCCATCATGTTGAGCTGCAGAATCTCCATGGACTGGATCATCCGCGGAGCCAGCTTCATTTGCTGGCTCATTCTCATCTGTTGCGAAATATTCAGATGCATAGCAGAGAACGATCGAGGGAATGCAGTTTGCAGTTGTGGAGCGTCACTGGGTCTTCACATTTATGTTAGGTCAATAAAACCAAACAAGTCGAGAAGATAATGGCACTGTTCTTGCATTCCTTCGGAAATGGCATCAATCCTCGGGAATTTTGAGTCTTTCGGGCGAGGGGCGTTACAATCGGCTTTCCAGTTTTGGGAGAAAGTTGTTGTGTGGGAAAAATTTTGTTTTCGAGAAAAAACGATCGCCCCGAGTCGGATTTTGGTTGACAGTGCCTGACGGTCATGTCAGGTGAAACGGAGCCCCTCGCAGCAATTCGGGCAATTCCGCCACCGACGTGATCACATAATCAGCTCCCACCGCCCGAAATTCCTGTTCGATCTCCCGCAGACGCTGATTCAATTCATCCGACGACAGCTGGCACACTTCCTCGTGGGATAAACCCAGAGCGTTTCCGGTGAGCGAAACGGCCACGGTTATCATGCCCGCCGCCTTACCAGCCTCAATACCCACCGCCGTATCGTCAACAACCAGCACATTCAACGGGGAATCCGTCCGCAGCTCCGCCGCCGCCCGCAAATTCAGCCACGGTGCCGGACGACCGGCCGACACTTCATCCGAACACACGATCACGTCGGGAATGTACCCCTGCCGGGCGGCCAGCGGCGCAACAACGTTCATCAGTTCACGAGTATATCCGGTGGTGGATCCAACCCGGATGTTGCGCTGACGCAGCCAGGCCACCGTATCCGGGATTCCGGCAATCACATCAGAACCGTCCGCCAGCACAGACTTCTGCAACGGCAGAAAGTCCTGGTACATGGCCTGAACATCCGCTTCAGTCGCCGGTCTGCCATGCACCCGCTGCCACTCCGCCGAAACCCGCGGCATCGCCAGCACTGCGGCAATATGCTCATGCTTCGCACGGCCCATCGGCCCGCGCGCCTCAGGCACCGTGATCCCCACGCCGCGACGCCGAAAAATCTCTACGAAAACCTGCGCCGGAGCCCGACTGCCAAAGTCCACCGTCGTTCCCGCCCAGTCAAACACCACGGCCTGTATGCGATAAGGAACCGGCATCCTGGAACTCTCCCTGAAAAAATCCCAACTGTCCTGATCACTGGTTCTGCAGGCTTCTCCAGAAGTCTTCAGCCAGCCCAAATGACATGGTCATTCCCGCACCGCCTGTGCCCGTGAAAATGTGCACACGGGGCAGCGGCTGAGCCTGGAAAACTGGCAGATCAGGGTGCTTTGCGTAGATGCCATGCCAGCGTCTGCTGAGTTTCCAGGCGGGTAACCGCAGCAGGTGCCTCAATTCGCGAAGTATCCACTCGTCTATCCTAACGTCATCAAATGGCTCAATCTGACTCCCATATTCATGAGAATCTCCAAGAATCAATTCGCCCTGATCATTCTGCGACGCCATGACGTGAATGCCATACTGATCCAGTTCCGGTGTCTCCTCCGCAATCCGCCGCCGTAAAGACGGCAGTCCCGGACAAATCTCAAAGATTCGGTAATGCCGCAGCGTCAGACCGCCGGCCACATGAGTTCCCAGGCGACAGGGCAGGCTGTCCGCGGCCAAAGCCAGCATCTGCAGCTTGCAGGCCAGCAGCCCCGAATTCTGCAGAACCTCAGGAAAAAGCGTCTGAAAATCGGCCCCGCCACAGACCACCACACGGTCAAACGACTCCCTCGTGCCATCCGAAAACACCACCAGCGGACGTCCCGCGGACTGTCCCACTTCACTGGCCAGCACACCAAAACGGAACCGCACCCCATGCCGTGCGGCCAGCCAGTCCGGCAGGCGGCGAGTCGCCTGGGTGGGATTCACGCACAGTTCCGTCGGACTGTACAACCCGCCACGCAGACCGTCCGGGTTGATCAGCGGAGCTCTCTGCAGCACTTCGGCCGGCGACAGCAACTGGCAGGCAACTCCCAGCTTCGGAGCGGCAGCGGCAAATTCCTCCAGCACCGCCTGCTCGTCGCCCCGATGAGCCGCATGAATCGAACCGCAGGGATCCACCACGATCCCCGCCTCAGCTCCCAGTCTGAGCCAGCGGGCACGGCTGCGCATCGCCGTCTGATACAGGTCCCCGTGCGGCTGACCGATCGGCCAGATCATGCCAAAATTCCGAATGGAAGCGCCGGCAGCCCGCGGCGAACGCTCAATCACCGTCACCTGACGACCGCTCTCCGCCGCCAGCCACGCCTGCGCAAGTCCCACAATGCCGGCGCCGATGATCGCCACATGTTCCGCGGAATTTCCAACCGACACGCTGCTGCTCCCGTTCATTATGCCCAACACCCGAAAAGGCGCCGCCGACAGCCTCCGGGCAAAATCTCCAGCCCCACCAGCGACTGTTTATTATTCCTTAACCCGTTTCTGTAAACTACAAACAGGAAGGGCAATTTCTGAGTAGTATTGTCCTCGCTGTGAAGAATTTGCGAATGCTGAAAAGGATCCCGCCGTGACGCAAGGCTCAGATGTCAGCAGCGACACTGTACCGACCTCCCACACCGGCCAATTCCCTGCAGGTTGGGCATTCTGGGCAACCTTCGCCGCGTTCAGCACCTACTTCTGCGCCTACGCCTTCCGTAAGCCCTTCACTGCCGCCGAATTCAAAGGCACCGAATACTTCGGGCTGGACTTCAAATTCCTCGTCGTTACCACCCAGGTCATCGGTTACAGCCTGTCCAAATTCATCGGCATCGGAGTCATTGCGGGGATGCCGCCGGCCGGTCGCGCCCGCGCCCTGCTGCTGCTGATCGGCTGCAGTGAACTGGCACTGATCCTGTTCGGACTGCTGCCCCGACCGTGGAACATCCTCGCCATGTTCCTCAACGGGCTGCCGCTCGGCATGGTGTTCGGACTGGTGATGGGCTTCCTGGAGGGCCGTCGCGTCTCTGAAGCCCTGCTGGCCGGGCTCTGCGCCAGCTTCATCATGGCCGACGGATTCGCCAAATCCACCGGTGCCTGGCTGCTGCAGCAGGGCATTTCCGAAGACTGGATGCCGGCGGCCGCCGGTGCCCTGTTTCTGCTGCCGCTGACCCTTGCCGTCCGAGTGCTGTCGCGCACGCCCGCCCCGTCGCAAAGCGACGTTGCAGCCCGCGCTGAACGTCCCCGCATGACTCGCCACGATCGCTGGTCGATGGTGCGGCGATTCGGGCCAGGACTGGCCGCAATCGTCCTCATGTACCTGCTGGTCACCATCATCCGCAGTGTCCGTGCGGACTTCGCCACCGAGCTCTGGAAAGGACTCGGGCAGAACGCCGCTCCCGCACAATTCACCACCTCGGAATTCTGGGTGGCCCTCGGTGTCATGCTGGCCAACGGCAGTCTGGTCTTCGTTCGCAGCAACGTGCTCGCCTTCCGGATCTCCCTCGCCACCTGCCTCGCGGGCTTCGTACTGATCTTCGCGGCCCTGCTGGCCGGCCCTGACCGTATTTCTCCCTTCAGTTTCATGGTGCTGATCGGCCTGGGCCTGTACCTGCCTTACGTGGCCGTACACGCCTCGGTCTTCGAACGACTGCTGGCCATGACTCGCGAACGCGGCAATGTCGGATTCCTGATGTACGTGGCTGATTCCAGCGGCTATCTGGGATACGTGGGGTGCATGCTGCTGAACGGCACACTGCGGAAAAACTCGAACACCCTCGAATTCTTCACCGGTCTGTGCTGGGGGGCCAGCCTGCTGTCCGTGTTGTGCGTTCTGGGAGCGTTTGTGTGGTTTTCCGGCAGCCGCCTGCATCCCGCAGCAGCCAGTGAAACCGCGGGCGGAGAATAAATTTTCAGCTTTCAGGCGAGCCGCGGACGGAAGTCCGCGGGTGAGGCAGCGGCCGAACAGCATCGCCGTGCCGGGTTGGCCTTTGGTTGTGTGCATGGAGCATGCGGCCCCCTCACCCCCGACCCCTCTCCCCCGTTTCACGGGTGCGAGGGGTGCATTTAGTTTTCAGTTGTCGAACGGCGTGCCGGCGGGGAAGGGGCAATGCTGAGAAATGCGACCTGTCTGTTCTGACTTCGTGTCTTTGCGTGAGACCAAAACAGAAACGGCGACGACAGGCTCGCAGTTTCGAAATCTGAAAACTCCTGTTTCTG
>SXXK01000034.1 GCA_005791255.1 Planctomyces sp. | reverse complement strand
TTTTTGACGGCGGTGCTGATTGCTGACGGTGATCGGTTCTGTTCGTGGGTCAACGGTTATCAGGTAGTGGACTGGCGTGATGAGCGGGTCGAGAATGAGAATCCGCGTCAGGGGCGACGACTGCAGCCGGGGCATTTGAGTCTGCAGGGGCATGATCCCGGGACGGATGTGGATTTTCGGGCTGTGGATGTGCATGAATTTGCGGAGTGAAGCGGGCGGGTCGCTGTGGGCCAGTATTCGGAATCACCGGATGCAGCGGGGCAGGGGACTGCAACACAGCAGTCGGGGCGATAATCTGCGGCAGTATTTCTCTGTACTGCCATGACGGAAAGTCGCCACCATGTCGAATCAGGTTGAAGCCAGCATTTATGACTACCCTGTGTATTATGATCTGCTGTTCGGTTCGGACGTTGCGGCCGAGTATCGTTTTCTGAAGGCTTGTTTTCAGAAGCACGCGGGCTGTGAGGTGCGTTCGATATTCGAACCGGCCTGTGGTACGGGCCGGCTGCTGATCAAGCTGGGCCGTGAGGGCTATGCCGTCTCGGGCAACGATCTGAATCCGAAGGCGGTTGACTTCTGCAACAAGCGACTGGCGAAGTACAAGCTGCCGGAGACGGTGGTTGTGGGAGACATGTCGAAGTTTCGGGTGAAGACGAAATTCGATGCGGCATTCAACATGATCAACACATTCCGTCATCTGGCGACGGAAGAGCAGGCTCTGGGGCATCTGCAGTGTATGGCGCGGGGGTTGAACAAGGGTGGGCTGTATGTGCTGGGAATTCATCTTGAGCCGACTCAGTGTCAGCCGATGCAGGAGGAGGCGTGGTCAGCGCGTCGGGGCAATCTGGTGGTGAATTCGTACATGTGGTCGAAGGGGATTGACCGGAAAACGCGTTTGGAGCATCTGGGTCTGCACGTCGATGTGTTTACTCCGACAAAGCGTCTGCGGATCGTGGATCACATGGAGTATCGGACGTATAAGCATGCGGAGTTTTTGGCTTTGGTGAAGCGTGTGCGTGGATTGGAGATCGCGGAGACGTATGACTTTGGGTACAACATCAAAAAGCCCTGCAGTGTGAACGGGCGATCAGAAGATGTTGTGTTTGTTTTGCGTCGGAAATGACTGAAGTGGGAAGCCGGGATTGAGGCAAATCCTGTGTTTCGCTAGACATAGGTGGTGGTGGTCTGTTTTCAGTCTGCCTGGTATCAGCGGTTTTGCCCCGAGGGTTTGTTCGATGTCGTTGATTTCCCGCGGCTTGGTTGTGTTTTTGACTTCCGTACTGGTGATGTGCAGCGTTGTGGCTGTGCGTGGTCAGGAAGTGCAGCGAATTTCGGCGCATTCGGCATTGCTGGAGGTAGTTCGGCGGGTTCCGATATCGACTGAGGTTGCGGGTCGAATAGTGAGTGTGACGCCATCGGACGAGGGTGTGCTGGTGAAGGCGGGTGATGAGATGATCCGTCTGGACGATGCGGTGATTCAGGCGGAGGTGAAGCGGGCGAAGGTGGAGCTGGACCTGCAGACGGAGATTGAGTTTGCGAAGGTGTCATTGGAGGTAGCGAAGGCGGAGGAGCAGCAGAAGCGGGAGGCGAACCAGCGTCGTCCGGGGGCGTTTAATCCGAGCGAGATTCGGCAGGTTGAGCTGGAGGTGAAGAAGGGGGATGCGTCGTTGCGGAAGGCGGTGGACGACAAGTTGATTCAGGAAGCGGATCTGCAGATCAAGCAGGCGCAGCTGGCTCAGTACACTGTGAAGGCTCCGTTTGACGGGCTGGTGACTTTGGTGAAGGTGTTTCCGGGTCAGAATGTGCGTCCTGGTGAGCAGGTGCTTGAGCTGACGGACATGTCCGTTCTGCGTGCTCAGGTGAAGGTCCCGGCAAGTCTGCGTCGGATGCTGTTTGTGGGAGATCAGGTGGAGATTCGGGTGGGCGAGGCGAAGGCGGTGGAAAGTGTGCGCGAGGCACCGGGGCGTCGTCCTGGTGGTTCGCTGTTTGACGGTGAGGGAGCAGCATCCGGTGCCAGGGCGAGTGATCCGGCGGAGTTTGCGGCGGCAGAGGTCCAGGTGGGTGAGTCCGAGGACAGTGTTTTTCTGGGAGAGATTCGGTTCATTGATCCGGTGCTGGACAACATTTCCGGGACGCCCATGACCAAGCTGAGTGTATTTGTTCCGAATCGTCAGGATCAGTACGGTCGGTATCTGCTGTATCAGGGCATGCCGGTGACAGCCACGGTCCTTGCGAAGGCTCGCAACTGATCATCCTGTGTGTGCGTACTGCGTATTGAGCGGCAGTCGGGAGTGGTGCAGTTATGAGTATCGGCGGCATGATGGCTTCCAGCCAGCGTCCGGTCCCGCTGGAGAAGCGGCGGGATCTGGTCGTTGCCCGGATTGATTATCTGGGTGTGGGCTATGAGGTGATCAAGGATCCGATCGCGCTGAAGTATCATCGTTTGCAGCTGGAGCAGTATCGGATTCTGGAGCTGCTGGACGGCAAACGCAGTCTGGAGCAGGTGCGTGATGAGCTGAAGCGAGAGTTTCCGGCGCTGCAGATCACATTGAGTGACATTCAGCAGTTGATCACGGATCTGCACAAGAAGGGTCTGGTGATCAGCAACCGTGCTGGTCAGGGTGCGGCGGTGATTCGTGAGCGCCGCAAGACTCGCAAGGAAAAAATCCAGCAGACTCTGATGAGTCTGCTGTCGCTGCGACTGCCGGGCTGGGATCCGGAACTGACATTGCGGGCGATGCAGCCGTGGCTGGCCTGGATGTTTCATCCTGTGTGTGTGTCGTTGTGCATGTTGTTTGTGGTGTCATCGTGGCTGGTGCTGGGTGCCAATCTGGATGAATTTCGCAGTCGGTTGCCTGAGTTTCAGAGTTTTTTCGGCTGGCCCAATCTGATCTATCTGTGGGTCACGCTGGGACTGGCGAAGGTGATTCACGAATTCGGGCACGGGCTGAGTTGCGTGCACTACGGCGGCGAGTGTCACGAGATGGGTGTCATGCTGCTGGTGTTCAGTCCCTGTCTGTACTGTGATGTGACAGATTCGTGGATGATGAAGAACAAATGGCATCGGATCATCATTGGCGCGGCGGGGATGTATATTGAGGTGATCCTGAGTGCGGTCGCGATTTACGTCTGGTGGCTGACGAAGCCCGGAATGCTGCATCATCTGGCGCTCAATATCTTCTTTGTGACCACAATTACGACGGTGATTTTCAACGCCAATCCTCTGATGAGGTTTGACGGTTACTACATGATGAGTGACTTCCTGGAGATTCCCAATCTGCGGCAGAAGTCCGAGAAGCTGCTGCGGGAGGCATTTTCCTGGTATTGTCTGGGGATTGAGTCCCGTCCGGACCCGTTTATGCCGGAGACGGGCAGGGCGTGGTTTGTGACCTATGCGATTGCGGCGTGGTGTTATCGCTGGGTGGTGCTGGTGTCGATCAGTTTGTTTCTGTATACGGTGCTGAAGCCGTATGACCTGCAGAGTGTGGGTGTGACGGTTCTTGTGTTTTCCATGGCGGGGATCTTTTTTGCCCTGTTTCGCAGTATTTGGCAGATCATTTCCGCTCCGAGGACAGAACCCATGAGTAAACCGAAGATTGCGGTATCCCTGGCTGCCGTTGGTGTGGCCTGCTGGCTGGCAGCAGTGGTCCGGATTCCCTGGTATCATGAAGCGGCGTGTGTGCTGGAGCCTCAGGGCGTTGTGGGGGTACCGGCGCCGATTTCCGGTCGCATCGTGCGCCCCGCAGAGTATGCTCAGTGGGTGCGATCGCTGCGTCAGCTGGAGCAGCGTGCGCAGGCCAGCATGGTCGCGATCAGTGAGCCGGGTGAATCCGGCCGACTGGCGATTGATCCGCAGCAGCTCAGTCTGCTGCAGGGCATGCCTGACGAGTCTGAGTATGCGGTGATGCCGGGCAACGGTGATCGGGTTGAGCAGCGGGCAGTGCTGGCTGTGATGGAGAATCCGGACGATTTGAAGCGTGAGGACGAGCTGCGTCGTCGTGTGAGTGAACTTGTGCTGCGAACGGAGAATTACGACCGCTATCGCAATGTTGGCGATGATGGTTCAGCCAGCGATACGCTGGCGGAGATTCTGGAACTGGAGCAGGTGATTCGTGAGCTGGTGAAGATCAGTCCGCACCGCGTTGTGAGAGCTCCGACCGCAGGGACTCTGGTTGCAGCCCGGCGAATTCCCGAGCAGCCGAAGAACGAACTGGATCAGATGAAGCTGGCTTCCTGGAACGGAACTCCACTGGACCTGCGTAATGCCGGCTGCAGTCTGGAGGCCGGTCAGGAAATTGTCAGTATCGCTCCTTCCGAAAAGCTGCAGGCCGTGCTGTATATCGATCAGACGGATCGAGGAGCCCTGCCGAAATCCGGTGAGGTGCAGATCAAGCTGGAGCATCTGGCGGACATCACCTGGCTGACTCGAGTGACCCGTCTTTCACCGAAGGGTGAGGTCGTGGCCCCTGAGAATCTGACGACGCGGTTTGGTGGTTCCATGGCGACCAGGCCCGGCCAGAGCGGTCAGGAGCAGCTGGCCAGTACGGCTTATCGCGCGATAGCGGAACTGCATTTTGATGATCCCGCGACTGCTGCTGATGCCGCACTGATGAAGCCCGGCATGCGCGGACATGCTCGATTCATGGTCGAGGATCGCACACTGGTGGACTGGGTCAGTCTGTACTTCTTCGAGACGTTCCGTTTCCGTCTGTGAGGATGAATCCTGCTGTCAGCCGTCAGCAGGGTGGGGCAGCCTGATAGCCTGCCAGCGGCCGATGGAGCCATTGGAAGATAATGGTCCATCCGGGTTTATTGTGGGTCAAGGCTCAGACCGCCGCAGTAGAAGAAGATCGCCGTTTTGAAATTCTCGCTGTGTCTGAACCGGACTTGTCAGGCATCCGAAAGAAACTGGAGGAAATCGCGCTGCAGGAGAACGGAACCGAGGCGTCAGCAGGCGAGATGTCGCTCAGCGTTCAAGTGGGTCAATGATTGAAGTGACGGATGACAAAATGCTTGTGGGACTTATCGATCCCAACGACCCCGCGATTCTCCGGCAAATGCGGGAACTCATGAGGACTCGGCACTATGCGGGCCGAACCGAGCGTTCGTACACGGGATGGGCCGGTCGATTTGCTCAATTCGCCACTGGCTGGG
>SXXK01000307.1 GCA_005791255.1 Planctomyces sp. | reverse complement strand
CATCTCGATCCCGGGTCTGCCGACCTGGTGGAGCTCGGTGTGTGCGGCGTTCGCGGTGGTGGCATGTTCACAGGATTTTGTCCCGACGCATGAACTGGCGGGGCTGGTGTTGCTGGCATATCTGCTGAACCTGCTGTTGGCTCACCGTCTGGGTCGTGGCGAGGGACTGTACTGGAAGTTGCCGGCGCTGCTGGCGTTGTGGTCCAACCTGGATCCTCGTGCCTGGATCGGTGCAGTGGTGGTGCTGTTGTATGCCTTTGGAACATTGCGACATCGCCGTTCGCTGGTGCGTTCAGGTGCCAATCCGGACCGTCTGCCAACCCGGCTGGGGGCAACCGCGGGGCTGTGTTTTGCGGCCCTGCTGGTGAATCCATTTCCGGTGGCATCCCTCGCTGCACCGCTGACTCAGTACACTCGCGAGTATCCGGCGATGCAGCTGCAGAAGAGTCTGCGTCCGGAGCTGGCGGCATCGCAGTTTGACAACCGCGTCGACTATTACTCGGCACTGGCTCCGGGAGCGGTTTCTCTGTTTGATCACACTCATGTAGCTGCTCTGGTGGTGTTGTTGTTTGCCGGTGCGACGCTGGCCTTGTCTGTGGGATCCGAGCAGGCCGAGTCGGGAGGCCGGGGGCCGATTGCGACCGGGATTCGCGGATTTGTGCGGATGGTGCTGCTGCCGTTTGTGGGGACGGGGCATCGTGGTGCGCGTGAAGCCGGATTCGTCATGATGTTCTGGGGTCTGGGTTTTCTGTGCGTACTGAAGGCGCACGAGCTGCCGGCTGCGGCACTGGTGGCTGCTGCGGTGGCCGGTATCAGTGCTCAGGACTGGTACCGACGCAGCTTCTCGATGACTTACACCGTGGATTCCTCGGAGCTGCTGTTTTCCCGTGGCGGTCGCGCAGCGACGGTGCTGGCGATGACGCTGATGGGATTTGCGGTGGCCACATCGCGACTGCCCGGCTCAGCTCCCCTCGGCTTTGGCTTCGACCCTGAGACTCGAATTACGCTGGAGACTGTTTCGCAGCAACTGAAGTCACTGGATCCAGGTGCACACGTGCTGCATACGCGAGTGGACCAGGGAGACATGCTGATCTGGAACGGGCGGAAGAGCTTTATCGACAGTCGCGTGCTGCCCTTCAGCTCGGCTCAGTATCCGCTGTTTGATCAGCATGACAATGTTCGTAAGTCATTGCTGCGTGCACCGGCATCCACAGAATCTTCGGACCCGAAGGAGAAGGAGCGGCTGCAGGCCGAGCAGACAAAGAATATCGCTGCGGCCAAGGAAACGCTGACGCAGTACGGGGTGACTCACTTCATGATCCGCCTCGCTCCGCCTGGTTCGCCCGACTACGATTCGATGCTGACACTGACGGCCAGCGGTGAGTTTGTGCCGGTCAGCATCGAGGCTTCTGCAGCGCTGCTGGAGCGAGTTTCCGGCCAGGCTGCTCCGGAAACCGTGGCGGCAAAGATGCCGAACTTTATCAGGAAGGCCTTTGCGGATGCGAAGCAGGAGATGAAGGAAGTCCGCATCTTTGCCAGACCGCAGGGCTTCTACGAACGGTACATCTACCGTCAGCGCCCGGCGACATCCGCCGAACGCCGCCAGGCTCAGCACTATATGGCACTGGCCAATCCGAATCCCGGAAATGTGCAGGAAGCGGCCAACGGAATTGCTCTGCTTACACTGGCTATTCGCAGTCTGAATCTGTCGCTGCAGGGAAATCCGGATGAGACGGAAGCGTGGGTGATGCTGGGACAGTCGTATGTTCGCCTCAGCAATCTGGAGGTACTGGTCAGTGGAACGGACCCCAGTCCCCGACTGCGGCAGACTCGTTATTTCCAGGCGGTGGCTGCATTCCGGCAGGCGGTGAAGACGAATCCCAACTGGATTCAGGCCTGGGAAGGCCTGATGAACAGTTACCAGCTGATGCAGCGTCAGGACCTGCTGCTGGAGGCTCTGGACAAGTGGCTGGCACTGGCTGAAACAACGACGGTGCTGCCTTCGCAGCAGGAGAAGTTCGAAGAATTCAAAACTCAGTGCTATGCTCAGCGTCGCGAGCTGGAGGACATGATCACCGAGTCTGACAGTCAGCTGGACAAGGAAATCGAGCGTCAGATTGCGGCGAATGCCGAGGCCATGAAGCAGCAGACGGCGGCAGCAGACGGCAAGGATCAGGCGCTGGATCCTGACATGGCGGATGCCGAGGAAGCGCGGGAGGCGATTATGTCGGCAGCCGTGGCCAATCGATCCGGCAGACCGCGACGGGCCCTCAACGTGCTGCAGGAAAAGAACGCGATGATCCGCAAACTGCCGATGGGGGTCGTCCTGCTGGGGCAGCTGCTGCTGGAAACCGGTGAGATGGAGGAGGCGTATCTGCTGCTGCTGGGCATCAGTGAGCAGGCGTCGAAACAGCCCGAGATTTTCTTCGGAACCGAATGGCAACTGCCGCTGGCGATCAGTCAGCTGGGGGTCTGTGACTACACGACCGCGGCTGCCACCTGGGGAGCGCAGATGGCCGATATGGAACGCGAACTGTCCAAATCGGCGGTGTATTCGCTGCCGATCTATTCGCTGCCGCTGGTGGCCGACAGCAACTACCAGATCAATGGGGCTCTGCCGGTCTGGCCATTCCGCCATGCAACCCTGCTGGCCCAGCAGATCAATGGCTCGAATGAGCCGCTGGCGGATCTGGCACTGATGCAGGCGATTGTAAAGCTGGAAGCGGCTGATCTGGACGGGGCGAAGACGATTCTGCAGCGGATCGTTACGGAGTTTGGCGAGACTCGAGCTCGTGGTCTGGCACTGGTGTATTACTCTATGGTCGATCGCGACTCGCAGAAGGTTCTGGAGCCACTGTCGTTCAATCCGTGGGAGGAGTTTGAGTTTCCCGGGGAGCCTCGTCCGCCGGCTCAACCGGCTGCCGGAGCTCCCGGCAGTCCCGGTGGGCCGGGCGCTGCCGGCCCGGGTGCCGGACCTGCTGGCATACCGGGTTTGCCGGCGGGTGGCAATCCTGCGGGTGGTGATCCGGGGGCATTGCCCGGTCCCGTCAGACCGCAGCCGTAAAGCTGGTCACCGAGTCAGGTCGGTTGCCGATCAGCTGCGTTGTTTTGGCCATGGAGCAGGAGGAGCTGAGCTGTGTCTTTTGGCTGGAATACCGCAGAAGATGAGCTGCGACAGGAGCTGGATCCGGGCGAGCGGCTGCTGTGGGCCGGTCAGCCGAAGCAGGGATTGCGATTGCAGACCAGTGATTTCGTGATGATCCCATTCAGCCTGATGTGGGGTGGGTTTGCCATTGCGTGGGAGGTGATGGCATTTGTCATCGGGGCTCCGATCTTTTTTAAGCTGTGGGGGATCCCGTTTGTCGCCGTCGGACTGTACATGATAATCGGCCGCTTTTACTTTGACGCTCGCGGTCGGGCACGTACCTTCTACGGGCTGACGGATCGCAGTCTGCTGCTGATCACCGGCACTGGCGGACGAATGGTGCGGCGATTTGATCTGACGCAGCTGGGTCCGATTTCATTGCAGGAACACGGAGACGGTTCAGGAGTGCTGTCGTTTGGAGCACTGGTCAGTGCCGGTACCGTATCCAGCCCGATGGCACGGCAGCTGATCCGGATGGCGGGTCGCAATCTGAACGGGGGCTTGCCGTATCTGGAAGTTCCGGAGGATGTGCGTGGTGTGTACCGCAAAATCAGGGACGCGATTGAAGACGCCGAGAGTGCCGGGCAGTCCCCCTGACTTTGTGGCCGACGATCAGTGTTTCCGGATCTGGTCTCAGGCGTCAGGCAGGCCCGGGCCACCTTTTGTTATCTCTGACAACTGAAAACTGACCATGCTGAGCATCTGTGTGTT
>SXXK01000306.1 GCA_005791255.1 Planctomyces sp. | reverse complement strand
GGTCACCTGCAAGGGCTGCGAAACATCAAGTGCATTTCGAGAGACAGTCAGAACGATGCCGTCACTGGAATCTTCGAAGACGGAAGTGCTGCTGGCGGACACTCCCAGCGCAGCGGTCTCGTTGTCAGTCACAGTCAGCGAGACGACACCTGGATCGAAACCAGCGGCCGACACTGAGACCTGCATTGTGGCTGTGCCATCAAGCACCAAATTATCGACAGCATTCAGTGCGAAGGTGACTGATGGCTGTCCCGCAGGAATCTCAACCGTCGCTGGTCCTGTGGCTCGGTCGGATCCGATTGCTATGAAAACGGTGATAGCCTGGTCCAGGTTTTCTGTATTTCTGGAGACAGTGGCTGTGACTGCAGCAGCACCCTCCGGCACAGTGGTGGAGGACAATTCGAGGGTCAAAGTTGCCGACTCGTCGTCGGTCACGGTAACTGAACCGGCTCCCGAGGTGAAGCCCGTTGCGGTGGCGGCCAGTGCCTGGCTGCCGGGCAGGTTCACGATCTGGTCGTTGACTGGTACTGCGGTGAAATTAATCGAAGCGGCCCCGGCGGGGATCGTGACGGACGCTGGAACATTCAGTCGGCCGCCTGACGACGACAGAGTGACGGTCAGGGGCTGCGAGTTGTCTGCGGAATCGCGGGCCACCGTCACTTCAACTCCAGAAGCCGCATTTTCGGCCACAGAACTGGCTGATGGAGTCAGAGTCAGAGTCTGCGACTGCACTGCAGTGTCGTCGTCAGTAATCGTGAACGAGGTTGAGCCAGCGGAGAACCCGGTGGCTGCCACTGTCAGCTGGACCGTGGCGGTACCGTCGGTCGTGGAATTGTTGGTGATGGCAATCCCGGCAGTGGCAGACTGGCTGCCTGCCGGGATGGTCAGGGTGGCTGGCAGCGTAAAGCGACCGGAAGCCGGGGCAGACAGCTGCACTGTGAGCGGCTGTGCGAAGGAGCCTGAGCGATTCACCGTGAGAACGGCAGTGCCGGCAGTTTCCGCGACGGAGGCCGGATTGACTGCAGCGGTCAGTACAGGAGCAGCCTGATTGACAGCGGCGGCTGCCTTTGCGAAGGCCCCGGTAACAGGTGCTGTAATCCGATCTTTCTGAGCAATGTCTGCGACGCTGCCGGGACGCCCAAGCCTGCGAACGACACCCGTGGTGGCGGTGCCAGCAACTTCGAGCCGATCGGAACCCAGCAGGGCACCAACGATCAGCCTGCGAGACAGTACTGTCTGTCCCTGCAGAATGATGCTGTCATCTCCCTGACGCATCCAGAGTGACGCTGGGCCCGTGACTTGTGTGCCATCCAGCAGCACAACATCCCTTCCGCGGCCTGCATCGACGTACAGAGAACTGCGAAGTGTCGAATTCTGAAACGCAATGTTGTCGTCACCGCGACCTGTGAGCAGCACCACGCTGCCATTGATGGTCGAGCCGGTCACAACCAGCGAATCGGCACCAGAGCTGGTCTGTATCGACAGGGAACGGTTCAGTGTGGTGTCGGCCATCGCGAACTGCAGTGCACCCTCAGCTTCCACATCCAGTGCGCCACCCGCGGTGATGCGACTCAACACCACGGTGTCACTGCCGATGCCGGTATTGACCGACAGGAGTCTGTCAAAGGCAGTCCCAGTGAAGCTGAGTGTGTCATCACCGGATTCACCCAGCACCTGAACACGGCGACTGAAACGCACGTCGCTGCCGACCGAGAAAACGTCGTTGCCGGCGCCTAAACGAACGAGCAGAGGGCGATCGAGAGCTGTGCTGGTTGAACTGATGGCGAAGGGGGCCTGAGTTCCATTGATGGTTGTGCCGCTGCGGCCGCGAAGTGTCAGCGTACCCGGAGCAGCAACCAATTCAAGATCGTTGGCGAGGCTGTCTCCCGTGACAATCACGGCCGCATCTGACAATGAGACCGTGACGTTTCCGGCCAGCAGACAGCGAGTTTCCAGTCGTTCCGGGCGGGCGCGATCCGAACGATGGCAGCGGCGACTGCGGACAGCAGATGACGAACCTGACCGGAGCTGATTCCAGACTTTCCTGATCCACTGTGCTGTCATGTGCTGATTCCAACAAGTTGCCATGCGGACGCGCGGCTGCTGTGACGTCAAATTACACCCAGACACCCTATATTACCCGATGAAGACGAGGAATGAGGGGGTTTCTTTCCCAAAAATCGGGGGAAATCCTGTTGCCTGCGGGAGTGATGCATTGCGGTCATCGAGGCTGCCGCGTTCCCTGGACCAGGAGGCAGCGACAGCTCGGATGAGAGCGACTGACCCCGCGAGTCTCTTTCGGGCGTGCCTGAGCAGCGTTTCCGTGCGGCGCTGGTTTCAGGATTTTCGGCGTCGAGTGTTTTTTTGCCGGGGCGGCCGCCATGGCGGCAAATCGAGCTGCAGCAGGTGTTCCAGATCCATGTTGAGCAGTTCTTCCGTGAGATCGCTCATTTTGTCGTTGACGGCATCGCGTTTGTCGGAGGTCTGGCCGGAGGGATTCTGACGGTCCTGAGTTCTCTGCGATCGCGTGGATGGTTTTTGTCGATTCTGCGGATTTTGTGGAATCGGGATATCAGTCAGTCGCCCAGGTCCGGACTCGAGCAGCGCCAGGAACTGCTCACTGTCGATGCCTCTGGCCCCCCGGCGACTGGCGGCACGGTGCAGGCGGTGATCGCCGGAGACGACAAGTACCTGTCGGGGGCTGCTGTGCGAACTCAGCAACCTTTCGATCTCATCGTCAGCAGACTGCGTGCCGGAGGAGAAGGTCACGGAGAATGGCCATTGGGCAGCCGGAGTCGGGGACTGTTCCTGCTGGTGCCGACCATCAGCATCCGCTGCTGCGTCGAACACGACAACGGTGTCGCGACAGACATCATCTGACAATTCGGCTGCCAGTTTCTGCAGCAGTTTTGTGCGTGCAAGTTCCAGGCCGCCGCGGGAGAATCGACGACGACCAAGACCGGCCGCATGCAGCAGGTTATAGCCGTCGATCAGCAGGAAAATTCGAGCCATGCCGGATCTTCTTCATGTGTCGAGGCATTTGACGTAAATGATTTTGGAGTCTCCTGGAGCGTAAAAATCGGGGAGCTCTGCGGCAATCGAGTACTGGCAGCGTTCGTAGAAAGTGCGAGTGGGCAGGTAGTCAGGGCGTCCGGAGGTTTCCAGATAGATGCGGCGCCCGGCGAGTTTTTGAATCCGCGATTCGGCGAGCAGCATCAGCTGGCGTCCGAGGCCTTGTCCCTGGCATTCTTTGCGGACTGCGATCCAGTACACGTCATAGCTGCCACGGGTGCATGGAATTTCTCCGAAGCAGACGTAACCTTCAGTCACCCCATTGCGATCTGCAAACAGAAACTCATACCCGGAAGCGACCCCTTTTGACAATCGTTCCTCAGCCAGTTCCACGGCGATGTCCACTTCCCAGGGGTGGAAGAATCCGGTGGAGTTCACGATAGCGCGGATAATCTGCGGGTCATGCGGCAGCACTTCGTCTCGCACGATGCCTGCGACTGTCGCGGGTATCTGGTTCTGGCTGCTCATGTCTGAGTCCCCGGTTTTCGCTGTCATGAGTTTCGTGGGCGGAGTGCATCATCGAGGATGGCCTGGACGGCCTGGTCCCACGAGATACCGCTGCGTTCGAGTGCAGCAGCGAAGCCGGCATCCGGTGAGAGGCAGGGGTTGGCATTGATTTCAAGGACCCATGGTTGTCCGTCCGCATCCACTCGAAAGTCAACTCGAGCGTAACCGTTGAGTTCGAATGCCGACCAGCAGCTGCGAGCAAGAGCTCCGAGTTCATCGAGCAGCGGCTGATCCGCGGGGCTGTAGCTGAAAGTGCGAACGGTGCGGTGGTATTCGGGGGAGTTTTCGTTCCATTTGGCTTCCGCTCCGAGAATCCGCGGGCGGTCTTCGGAGTAGCCTTCGAAGCGAATCTCAGCGGGGAACAGCACCTGTGGTTCCTGGGCGCCTCCGAGCAGGCTCAGATTAAATTCTCTGCCGTGAATGTATTCTTCGGCGAAGAAGGGGGTACCGAACTGTGCGCTGGCGGTGTCCATACTGTTTCGCAGGCTGCTGAAACACAGTGAGCTGCGGCAGTCAACAACACTGCTTTCGCTTAAGCCCAGTGACGCGTGTTCGGAGGCGGCTTTGACGAGTGCTTTGAGTGGAGCATTGCGTCCTGGTGTCAGGCCGCGCCAGCCTGAATCAGCGGGCAGCAGCCAGGCGGGTGTCGGCAGTCGCAGTTCGATCAGCCTTTGTTTGGCGAGTGGTTTGCGGGTGGTCAGCTGCAAGGCCAGCGACGAGGAGCCGGTGAACGGAATTCTGAGGGATTCCAGCAGCAGGGTGGCGAGCCCCATGAGCTGATCGGTCCCGCCCAGGGCTTCGACAAGATTGAAGACAATGTCGGGCTGGAATTCCAGCAGGCTTTGCCGAGTGGCAGCGAGGTCCAGTGTGCAGGCCAGCCGTCGGACGCGATGGCCCAGTCGCAGCAGACTGGATTCGACTGCTGAGCACTGCCTCAGCACATCCAGTTCGCTGGCGGTATCCCTTGCGGAAACCTGGTTGAACAGCAGTGCCACCGTGGCCATCGGAAACTCTTTATTCAAAACAGCCGTGGGGGATTTCAGCAGGTCGGGCGAATGCGAGCCGCGGCGGAATCCACGATGCCGCCGATCAATTGCTGGTAGGTGATTCCGGCTTTTGCTGCCAGCATGGGGAGGTCGGAATAGTCGGGATTCAGTCCGGCCAGGGGGTTCGCTTCGATGAAGGCTGGCTGACCGAGTTCATCTGAACGGATATCAATGCGTCCGGCATCCCGACCGTTCAGGACGAGCCACGATTGCAGGGCCAGTTCTGCGGCGGCTGCAGCTTCCGGATCCTGATCCGTCTGAATAAGAGTGTATCTGACGCGATCCTGCCAGTGTTCCTTGTTTTCCAGCGAGTAGCAGCCCTGTTCGGCTGAGGGCAGCAGTTCCACTTCCATGGTGCCGATGACACGTGCTGCCGAGCCGGTGCCGAGGACACCGACGGTGAATTCCCGTCCCGGCAGGTATCGTTCGACGAGTACGGGCTGCCGGAATCTGTGCAGCAGGTGCTGGCAGGCTTCTTCGAGTTCGGCGGGCGACCGGACAACGGACGCCGCAGAGACTCCTTTCCCCGTGCCTTCGGCAACGGGTTTTACGAACAGTGGCCACGGGAGTGACACTCGGGAGATGTCGGCCGCGGATTCGACGACCTGGAAGGCGGCGGTTGCGAGGCCGGCGCGTTCAAGGATGGCTTTTGTCAGTCCCTTGTGCAGGCAGACGGCCATGGTGAATGAGTCGGAGAAGGTGCAGGGGATCTGCCAGCCTTCAAGGAGTGCGGGTACCTGGGATTCGCGGCCGAGGCCGTGCATACCTTCACAGATGTTGAAGACCAGGTCCCAGCGGTCACCGGCGGCGAGGCGTGCAGTGAGCTGACGCAGGTGTCCGATGCGGTCCGTCTGGTGGCCCAGCAGCTGCAGGGTCTGATCGATGGCGGCGACGGTCGCCTCGCTGTCCAGTTCGGCAGTGGCTTCGTGGTCGTATCCGAGTGCGAGGTACTCGGAACGCAGGTCGTAAGTCAGCCCGATTCTCAAGGAAACTCCCGGCATTGCAGAGGGCGTTGATGTTTTGGTTACGGAGTGGAAGTTGTGCGGCGGACCTTATCCAAACCACGGGAAAGCTCAACCGTCCGGATGTTTTTTTGCGGGCTGGCGGAGGCGGCAGATTTTGCCGCAGCGTGTGCCATCCGGGATCAGCCACGGGGGTGACTTCAAGGGAAAACGGCCGCAAAATCTGCGGAAACAGCCTGATTTCCCAGGTACGACCCGAAAAACAGCTACGTACGGAACAATCGTTACAGTTTCTCAAATTGCCTGACCGATACCTTTGATAATGCCGTTCTGAGTGCGCGGTCAGTGCAGCTTTGCTGCCGGCGGCCGTGGAATTCAGACGGAGACCATGAGAGAGCAGTGCATCACTGCAGCTTTTCCAGGGATGGATCAATGCGGATTCGGCATTCATTCAAGGCGTTTGTGCCATTTCTTCTGATGCTGGCGGCCGGGCGGAACGCTGCGGGCCAGCAGGGGGCCCCGCCGTCGAGCGTCCCGGCCGGCTATCTGCCCGCCTATGGCTCACCCTACACGGGTGGATCGCCGTATGACCCGATGTTTGAGCAGACTTACAACGACAACGGGACGTGGTTCAGTGATCAGCGGAGTGGTTTCGGGGCGTTCTCGAAGCCCCGCAAGTTCTTCCTGAACATGGACTATACGAACACGAAAACGCGGAAGCTGCATGGCATTTTCGGCAGTCCGACGTCACAGTCGTACTACCAGCAGAATGACCCTGACAGTGATGAAATCATTGATGATCTGTCGTTTTATCGTTATTTCGACGCGGCAGGGGGCAGCCTGATTCCGAATCTGACGAACCATGGTCTGCGAGCCAGTGGCGGATTCTGGAATGTGGACGGGACTGGCCTGTTACTGGACTTTGGCTGGCAGGTGGATGACTCGGAAACATTTGACGGCCGAGCGGTGGAAACCTCGAAAAGGATGGACACTGCTACGGCACTGGCATTGAGTTCGAGTGGCGGGAATGTTCTCAACCGTCCCTTCATTACCAACGGTCAGAGCGACTATGACATCACCGTGGGCCAGATTCTGGCTCCGGGAACGCCCTTTGACGATCAGGATGCCAACGATTACGGAGCATTTGGATCGACGTTTGATGTGCTGGACAGAGCGCTGCTGAACCTTTACAGCGTACCGATTGACGATGGCAGCCTGCTGGGGGCCTCGGTACCCTATGACATTCAATTCCTGATGAAGCACAGTCTGAGCACTCTGGGGTCATCCGGAGCCATAGCCTTTGCTCCGGTTTACGATCACGGTGGTATCCGTGTGAATCCGATCGTTGGTGGTCGCTACCAGAAAGTCAAGGAACAGTTTTCGTTTCTGGGTATCGATTCGGGGCTGGCGTATCTTGGCAGTGGCGACGATGACACTCCGGACAACGCAAAGGTGGTTCCGCCGAACGACGGACTGGATGACGATGACGATTTCATAGCCGACAATCTGGCTGAGGATGATGATCCGGACTTCGTCCAGATCAACTCCCACGATCCTGTACTTGTACGAGCCACGCACATGGCTGAAGTGACGAGCAATCTGGCGGGGCCGGAGTTCGGTTTTCACTACACACTTGGCGACGACAAGGGAATCGCTCTGACCGGGGCTTCACGTCTGGCAGCGATGTTCAACAATGAGCAGATCCGCATCAGTGGGGACAATCTGTTCAACCACATGGCGGTTTCGGACACCCCTGACCCCGTAACCGGGCTGTTTCCGCCGACGGATGGCTTTGATACGAACAATTTAAAGGGTCCGTCAGCACACGCGTATGCGGGCAGTTACAGCACTGTCCATCTGTCACCGCTGTTTGAACAGTCGCTGGCGGCCGAGATTCCGATCTTCTCGCGGGTGCCCGTACTGTCCAACATGCGGTTGCTGGAGGATGCGAAGTTTCGGATTGGCTATTCGTTCCTGTTCATCGGTGAGGTCGCCGATCCGATGCAGTCGGTGTTGTACACCTCCAACCCGCAGTTGAACATGTTTCCCAGCATCAAGCCGGACCGGCACAGTTTCACTCAGCACACCATCAGTGTCGGTGTGAACTGGAACTACTGAACTTTCTGATGAAGCGATCAGCAACAACCGGCCCGGCTGGGTTTTCCAGCTCGGGCCTTTTTGCTTATTCTGTGGTCGCGGACGGGATGCAATCACATATTTCGCCTCTGAACTCGGGACGTTCCTGCCATGACACTCGACGAACTGCAGCAAATGATTTCCCGCATGTATTCCCGCAAGGACAGTGCTCGGGGAATTGAAGGGACCTTCATGTGGCTGATGGAGGAGGTCGGGGAACTGGCGACAGCACTGCGTGAGGGTGCGTCGAAGGAGGAGACGGCGAAGGAGTTTGCTGACGTGCTGGCGTGGCTGGCAACAATTGCGAATGTCGCGGGGATCAGTCTGACCGAGGCGATCGAGCTGAAGTATGGCAGGGGCTGTCCGGGCTGCGGTCAGATGGTTTGCGGCTGCGCGGATTCTGAGAAGCCGTGACTGCTACTCAAGCGGCGCGGAGATTTCCAGCAGATCGATGGCAGGAGATCCGTTGCAGAAGATTGTGGCCAGCCGACCCCAGGTAACAGCTTCCTCGGGCATTTGCAGCCAGCGGGCCAGTCCGGGGCCGGCGGTAAACTGCAGGATGGCTCCCAGTTCCACATGGCGGAAGACATTGTGCTGAATCAGGATTCTGCCCAGCGGAATTTTTTCCGCGAGGATTTCACTGCGGACCTGTTCGGTGACCAGTTCCAGGTTGAAGCGAACGTAACCGAACTGGACAGCGCGGCTTGTTCCGCTTTTCAGCAGTCGAATTTTCCGCAGGTAAAGTCCATCCTGAAACCGCGATTCCAGAACTTCAACATCGACTGAACAGCGATGCCAGCTTTCCATGCTGATGGTCATGTGATGCTCATGAACCAGCATGGTGCGGTAGGGTTCCGGGGTAGCCTCACGTGCCACATGGCGGGCGTGCCGGAACAGCGGAGCATCAGCAGGTTCCGGAAACAGGCTTGCGAGGTCCTGTAGTTCTTTGAGCGGGTTCACAGGCCGGAGGCTCCGTCAGGTGAAATCGAAAGCAACGCCGACTACCACCGGAACTATAGTCAGTCAGCGTATTGGAAGGAACTGTGATGGCCCGGAGTGATTGCGGGTTCCAGCCTGTGGACTCCGGCCTGGAATCTGCGATACTGAGCGAGCACTTTGTGTGAGGACATTGACTGTTGGGGGGCCGGATTCGCGAATGCTGTTCTGCGGCATCCGGTGGTGTGTCGCGATCGGAACTGGAGCTGCCATGCG
>SXXK01000305.1 GCA_005791255.1 Planctomyces sp. | reverse complement strand
CGCCGGGCTGGCGGTGGTCGTCAACGCCGCGGCGCTGACCGTCGGGAGGCCGAAGACCGGGCGGTTGATCGTGCTGCTGGTCGCGGTGGTGGCCGTCGACATCGCGCTGGTGATCGCGCTCTGGGAGCCCTTCTCCGGCGCGATACCGGTTAGCGACCGGCCACTGACCGACGTCATCGCCCAGCTCGGCGACGGCTTCTTCGTTCTGCGCTGACCCGCGCTGCGGTGCCGCCGGGGCCGCTAGGCGGCCGGGGCGGGATTGGCCTTCGCCCAGGCGATGATCGCCTTGGAGTCGCCGATCCCGGTGCCATCGTCGAGCTCGAGTGCGGGCACCCAGGGGCTGCCGGTGAGGTCCACGACCTGCCTGCGCTTGGGCTGCATCCACATCGGCAGCGGACCCAGGCCGTAGACCTTCACGACCTCCGGGTCGTAGCCGGCGTCCAGCAGGGCCTGGTGGGCCTCGCCGCACGGGTGCTTGTGGCCGAACATCGGCCGCTTCCAGTCTCCGTAACAGAAGTTCCAGGATGTGGGGCAACTGGCAAATGTCACAGACAACGCCTTCTACAGCCACGGCATCGCCCGCTCGGATTACAATCTGGATGGCTTCAGCGACTTCCTCGTCACCGGCTATGGTGGCCTGCAGCTGTACCTCAACTGCGGTGACGGCACATTCCAGCTTCAGTCAGACACCTGCGGGCTGGATGATCGCCAGTGGAGCAGCAGTGCGGCATGGGGTGACCTGAATGCTGACGGCTGCCCTGATCTTTACGCCGCGCATTACGTCAACTGGTCATGGGACAACGACCCGTTCTGCAAGGGTGGCCCTGACAACGGGCGCGAAATCTGTCCGCCCCGCAGTTACACCGGCCTCACCGATGCCCTCTACTTCAGCAACGGCGATGGCACCTTCCGCAATGCCACCAGCGAAAATCCACTGACACCCGAAGGCAAAGGCCTGGGAGTCCTCATCGGTGACTTCGATCTGGATTCCGACAATGACATCTACGTCACCAACGACACCGTCAGCAATTTTCTGTATGAAAATGATGGCAGTGGCAAACTGACCGACATTTCGCTCGCCAGCGGCTCAAGTCTCAGCAGCCTCGGTGTCCCGGATGGCAGCATGGGTATCGACGCCTGCGACTTCAACGCAGACGGTCAGCCCGATATCTGGGTCGTCAACTACGAACGTGAAACCAACGCCATGTACCAAAATTCCGGTCGCATGGTATTTCGTCATGTCAGCCAGCGGATTGGCCTGAATGCCGTCGGCGGAGCATGGGTCGGCTGGGGCACCTGCTGCCAGGACTTTGACCTCGACGGTGATGAAGATATCTTCGTTTCCAACGGCCACGTCATTCGCTACCCCACAAATGCTCCGCTGAATCAGCTGCCCCTGCTGCTGGAGAACCAGCAGGGACGACGACTGATCAATGTGGCGACCTCAGCAGGAACCGGCAGCTGGATGGACGCGCCGCACATGGGCCGCGGAGCAGCCTCGGCAGACCTCGACCGTGACGGTGATATGGACCTCGTCGTTTCCTGCACCAATCAGCCCGTCGGCATCGTGGAAAATGCCACACCCCGCAAAGGCACGGCAGTCCTGAAAGTGCGGCTGATCGGGCACAAATCAGCACGCGAACCGGTCGGCGCCTCGCTGCAGCTGCAGTCCACACCGCCACAGTCCCGCTACGTCAAAGGCGGTGGCAGCTACGGCGGTTCGCAGACGGAATACGTGCAGCTCACCATCGCCGACCCCGGCAACATCCCGGCAATGCAAATCCGCTGGCCCTCCGGCATCACCCACACTGTCAGCAGCCTCCCCGCAGAAGCCATCAACGGCCTGCTGCAGATCCACGAACCGCCGTCGGCAGACCAGCCACCGCGGCTGGTTGTCCTGCATTGAGAAACAGCAGCAGCGAAAATTTGGATTCCGAACGCGACTCGGCAAAACAGCCGGCAGCCAGATCCATGTCGCCATCGCTGTCCGCATCCAGCACAGTCATCGCTGCATGAATCGGGCGCTCAGCCGAAATCACATGCCGCGCGAAGGCACCGTCAGCGGTCTGCTCCAGCCAGATAACAGACTGCATGGGAGTCCCCGGCTGAGCCTGCAGCGCCCGAGCAGGCACCATCGCACACGCCGCTATGTCCTGATCACCGTCCTGATCCAGATCTGCGGCCAGCGCCCGATGCACCCCAGGCAAAGCCGCAATCTGCTGTGCCTGAAACTTCAAACCACCCTCATTTCGCAACAGCCAGATGCCGTGCCACGGTTTGATCAGGTAGGAATCAAAAGCGTCGCCAGCCGTGTACAGCACATCCTGATCACCGTCGCCGTCGAAATCTGTCAGCTCAATGCCGCTGGAACCCCACGACGGGTCCGGAGCCGCAAACAGCGGCACTCGCTCAAACTGGTCGCCCCGATTCAGAAACGCTTCAACAACCTCGTGCTCCTGACTGACCAGCACAATAAAATCCAGCCGACCATCACCATCCAGATCCGTCACCGGCACATGGATCGGTCCGGATCGGGAATCCAGTCGCTGTGACCTGAATTTGCTGCCCTCCGCCATGCGATCCTGCCACAGCAGATGCAGTCCCCCGGTTGTGTGCCACCCGAATTCAGCAGCGACAACGTCCAGATCACCATCACCGTCAAAATCGGCCGCACGTACGTCCGCAACCCGCCCGATACCCTCCAGCAGCACCTGCCGGCGAGCAGCTCCGCGATAATCCGACAGCAGAATCACTTTCCCCCGGTCATGATCCGCCGGCAGGGGTGAACCCAGCTCTGCAATCAGCAAATCGAGGCGATTGTCACCGTCCAGATCCACTTCACGAACCGCCGCAGGATTTTGCACCTCTGCTGCATACTCAATCTGATCACCCGCCACCGGATCCAAAGAATATATCCGGCCGGCGTTCATTTCGCTGACCAGCAATCGCGACTGCCTGGCCGGAGCGATCGGAGACAATGTCCCCACGAAGGACACGGCCACCGAGGCATCGACGCTTTTGCCGTCCGCTGCGATTTCCTGGCGAGTAAAACTGCGAGCTGACGTGGTGGAACTGAGATCCGGCAGCTGCAGTTGTTCTGGAGCCTGCGACTGATACCAGCGAACCACGTCGGCCTGAACGGGCGGCTGCAAATCCCGACGTCCGGACTGATAATAAAAGTCGAAACCCCGCTGCACCTCATGGTACCAGTCATCGCGAGGAAATGACTGGGGCGACGGCAGAGCATGGCAGCCGCCGCAGAATGTTCGCATCCGTGGCTCGGAATCACTGACCCACGACTGAGTCGATGCCACTGCGGCCGCATCGCTGGCTGCGGACAGGTCTTTTGCAGCTGGCGGCGACGACTGGTCGCAGCCACCGCCGCTGGTTGCAACCCCAGCCAGCAGCAGCGCTCGGCCCGCTGATAACCCAAATCTGCAAAAGGACGGCAGATTGACCATCGCTGGAAATCCCCGTAGTATCTGACGAAGACGACTGGTCCCAGCCGCACAAAGGACAGCTTACCGTGGAACGCTCTGTTCAGGAACAGCCCGAACCTGCAGACCGCAGCCAGATTCTCAAACCTGCTGCCGGGACTCGCCGCAAACGACCACGAACGCGGCGTCCCTGGTTCCGCCGAATGCTCGTTCTGGCCGTTTTGGGTGGACTGTGGGCCGGCTGGCCGGTGCTCTGCCGCCGGCAGGCTTCCTCAGCACTGAAGCTGCAGCAGCCGGAAACAGCCGTCCGCTGGCTCCGCTGGGCCGATCTGTCCGGCCTGTCAAAACTGGAAACCGCTCTGCTCCGCTGCCAGACAGCCCGCCGCATCGGTGACAGCCAGGCGATCCGCTCATCGCTCCAGGCACTCGAAACCCTCGGCGTTTCACCCCGCCGCATTGAACGCGAACAGATTCTGGCACTCGCTCACAGCGGCAGAATGCGGGAAGCCGCCCCCCACATGTCTCGCCTGCTCACAGATCTTGACGGAGATAACCGCGATGTCAGTTGCAGCTACATCGTGGGTTTCCTCCGCGCTCAACGGTACCGCGAAGCTGGTGCTTTGATCGATGCACTGATGAAGGACGACCCCGAAAATCCGTTCCCCTGGTACGCTCGCGGACGTGTCTTCGCCCTGCAGCAACTGCTGCCAAAAGCCGAAGCCGATTTCCGCGAAGCGCTGAAACTCAGCCCCGACTGGTCCGAACCAGCGATCGAACTGGCCGAGCTGCTGCACGAATCTCACCGGCAGCGAGATGCCATGCCGCTGTTCCGGAAACTGCTCGATCAGCAGCAGTTCACAGTGCGAGCCGCCGTGGGGCTTGCCGACTGCCTGAAATCCATCGGCGAACCGCAGCAGGCAACGGCCGTTCTCGAACAGGCTCGCGATAACGGACAGGCAGATGCCGCGTGGTGGATTGCCCTCGGACGGCTGCACTTCGAGGAAGGTCGATTTGACGAGGCTGAACCGGCCCTGCAACGCGGGCTGCTACTGCAGCCCTGGGCCGACGACGCACTCTTCACACTCGCCCAGTGCCAGCGGCAACTGCAAAAAGATGACATCGCAGCCGAAAATTTTCGCAGGGTGGAGGATTTCCGAGCCGCCCTGGCGAAACTCAGAAACCTGCAGGATCAGATCACCGCCAGCCCCACCAACGAACAGGTGCGTATGGAGGCAGCCGAACTGATGCTGAAATACCAGGATCCCCAGGACGGTGTGGTGGCCCTGCAGGGCGTCCTCGACCTGAATCCCAACAATAAGCAGGCTCACAAGCTGCTGGCGGATTACTTCGACCAGGTCCGACCAGCCACGGATCAGAGTCGACAGCAGGCCGGATGGCACCGGCAGCAGGCCGAGTAACGGCTGACGCAACAGCCGCCACCAACGAAAAAAAAGCCCGAAAAAGCAGCCGCAAGGCCGCTTTCGGGCTTTCAAGGTAGCGGCGGAGGGAATCGAACCCCCGACACGCGGATTAAGACCGTCGTCGTCTCGCTCCCGTGGTATCATCCGTATCTAGGGCCGGAGTGGTTTGCCCGCTGGAAGCACCGCAGGCCGGGCGAGCACTTGTGGCACTTCACGCCTGAGACGCTGGCGAAGCTATTTAGTCGCGCCGGG
>SXXK01000304.1 GCA_005791255.1 Planctomyces sp. | reverse complement strand
GGATGGGCGGCTGTCTGGTTCATCGGGCTGCAGGTGCTGGTGCTGCAGCATCTTTGTCCATGGTGTCTGGCGGCTCATACCTGCGGGCTGCTGTTGTCGCTGCTGGCTCTGACCTCGACTGTGCGCCCGTTTGGGCGGGTGCCGCTGACGTGTGCGGGACTGCTGCTGGCTGGTTCGCTGGCAGCGGTGCAGTGGCTGACTCCGGTGCCGGCCACGTTCGAAGTGATAGTTCCCGAATACGCCAGGGGGGCGGCTGGCAGCGAGTCGATTGAGGATTTTTCTCCGTTCGGGGCTGAAGAATTCCGTCCGCAGGACAGCATGCAGGCCGTTCCGGCCGAAGCGGCACCGGAGGCAGCACCAGGCGATTCGCCCGCCGCGGAACAGGCCGCTGAGCAGCTTGAGCCCCCGACGGCTCAGAGACACATCTGGTCACCCGTTTCCCAGGCGCTGTCGCCGCTGGTGTTGTCAGCGAATCTGCGACCGGCGCTGAATTCGCTGCTGCTGTCGCCGCTGGTCCCGGAGGACGAGCCAAAGGCTCGCAAGGTGATGATTCCGGGCACAGAGAAACCGATTCGGCTGGATCCTGCGGACTGGCCGCTGCTGGGTTCACCGCAGGCAAAGTTCATTTTTGTGGAAATGTTTGACTACACGTGCCCTTACTGTCGTGACACGAACAAGTCGATCCGGGGTGCATTTGAGCGATTCGGGGACGACATTGCGGTGATCGCATTACCGGTCCCTTTGGAGCGCGAGTGCAACCGGGCGGCATCCGGCAGCGGTCATGCGGGCTCCTGTGAGCTCAGCCGGCTGGCGATCGCGGTCTGGCGGTGTGATCGCGGCAAATTTCAGCAGTATCATGACTGGCTGTTTGACCGGACTCGTACGGTTGCGGCGGCTCGCAGGCAGGCTGAGGACCTGGTGGGCCGGGACAGTCTGCGTGCACAAATGGATTCCCCGGCACCGGGCAAGCAAATTGGGTGGCATGTGGAGCTGTACATCAAAGTCGGCTCGGGCACAGTTCCGAAACTGCTGTTTTCGGGCAGTTCGGTGGTTGGTGCAGTACAAAAGGAAGCGCTGTGTTCTATGATCAGTCGGGAGATGGGCCAGACACCGGCAAAATAGTTCGCTGGAGATGTGCTGAAGACCATGGCTGATCGCTGGGATTTGATACGAGTTTCACTGGCTCGCCGGTTTTATCTGGCGACGGTGGCTCAGGCTGCGTTGGTGATTCTTTCGGCAGTTTTGCTGGGGCTGTTATTCGGCCGCCAGGCTCCGGGTGAGAAGCTGCGGCTGCCGTGGGCATTTCTGATCAGCACAGTGCTGCTGGCGGTGGGCAGCTGGTATCTGGAGCAGGCGCGGTATTTCGTCCGTCGCGAGAAGCAGATGGAGTTTCGGGGCGCCCTGCTGCGGGCGCTGATTTCCGCCATGATGTTTGTTTCTGTGCAGGGTTATGGGCTGTGGGCCATCGACAAGGGGCTGCGAACTTCCGAGAATTCGCAGCTGGGCGTGCACAGCTTTGTGTTCATGTTCACGGCTCTGCACGGAATGCACTTTCTGGTAGCTCAGTCGGTTCTGCTGTGGGTGACGCTGTCGGCTTTTGCCGATCGCTATGACCACGAATACTCGTGGGGCGTCACATTTGCCTCGGCGTTCTGGCACATCCTGGGAATCGTATGGCTGTGCATACTGTTTGTGTTCGTCACGGCCAACGTGGGCTAGTGCGTCTGCAGCGGCTGTGGCCGGTGATTTTGGGTGTTGCTGTGGCGTTGGTCGGGACTGCCGAAACGGGCTGTTCACAGCAGTCCTTTCCCCTGCAAGGCAGTGTGGCGGCTGATCTGCAGGTACCGCGGGCTGAAGTCGGTGAAGTCGGGCCTGGCCGTCGCGTCCTGTTTGCTCCTGATCCCGCGCGACCTCAGCTGCAGTGTACGCTCTGGCTGCCGGCGGACTGGTCGCCGGCGCGGCGCTGGCCTGTATTTGTTGAGCTGCCGGGGAACGGCGGCTACCGTGATGCTCGCGGAGACGAGTGTTCCGGCCGCCCTCAGGACTGCAATCTGGGTTATGGTCTGACAGCGGGCCAGGGCTGGATCTGGCTGTGCCTGCCATTTCTGAACGCCGCCGGCGATCAGCCTGCGCTGACGTGGTGGGGTGACGCCCCGGAACATCGCCCGGAGGCGACGTTGCGATTCTGGAGACTGGCCCTCGACAGCATCTGCCAAAGATTTCAGGGGGAACCTCGGCAAGTGGTTTTGGCTGGTTTTTCGCGCGGCGCGATTGCCTGCAATGCCCTCGGTCTGCACGACGATCAGATCGCGGGGTTATGGACTGCGTTTTTGCCCTGCAGTCACTACGACGGGGTGCGACAGTGGCCGTTTCCTGACAGTGACCGGAGGTCGGCAGTTGAGCGATTTGGGCGACTGAACGGGCGACCGCAACTGATTTTGGGTGAAGGGTTGCAAACGGCTGAAACTGAACGGTATCTGCGAACGATGTCGGGCGGGGAACTCGGTGACCGCGGGATTACGCTGCTGTCGACGGGATTCGTCAATCATTCGGACGGATGGTCGCTGCGTCCCTGCAAAGCCCGGGAGACGGCTCGGAGCTGGCTGGAAGACATCGCCGGGGACACACTGTTGAACCAGCGGTGAATACCTGCGGGGCGGGACCTTGCAAACGGGCAGCGAGGTCGAGAGGATGCGGTCGCGAAACGATTTGTGCTGCACTTTTCCACTGACTCCTGACTGGCGGAGCATCAGGCGGTGCAACGGGAACGACTGGATCAGCGGTGATTGCCGTGCTGTCACCGC
>SXXK01000303.1 GCA_005791255.1 Planctomyces sp. | reverse complement strand
GCTGGGATGAACCAGCGGGTCCTGAGCGTTGTGGTCACGTTGCGGTGACCAAGTCGATGGAGGCGGGGGGAATTGAACCCCCGTCCTGTTGTTCCTGAACCAAAGCCTCTACGTGCGTAGTTCGTTGATTAAGTCGTGCCGGAGAGGTTCCACGAACAAGACCATCCGACACCAGTCCGCAACAAATCTTGCATCAGCCGTAGTAGACAGTGAACTGATGCCAGCCCAAATTTGCGTCCAACGGTCGGCTCCTTAGGCGGGGATCCTTAGGTCGGTGCAGCCTGAATCAGGCAGCAAGAGAAAACTGCGGTTTTGCAGTTATTGGTGATCAGCTTTTTACGAGGCCAACTGATCAACCTCGGCACGCCACCCTGATCCCCGGTAACCCAGTCAAATCCGATCGCCCCCGGAGACCGCTTTAAGCGGCTTTCATCAACATCGGCCATTCTACCGCTGAACCTGCAGCAGGGAAAGTACCTTTGTCTCGGAAACTGCTGCTGAGACACAGGAAAATCTGCCAGGTTCACCCTCAACGGCTATTTCCCGGTGCCAAAACTGGCCGCCGCAGTCTCCTGACCCAGCTCACGCAGCACTCGCTGCAGTCCCGTCAGATTCTGCTGCAAACTCTCTTCTGCATCCAGCTGCTCGCGATGATCAATGATCCCGATCGGACCAGCATAGCCCGATTTCAGGATCAGTTCGATCAGCCGACGCTCGTGCTTCCCATCCCCAATCGGCAGGATCTTTGGCTGAGCATTGTCGTTCATGCCGTTCAGATTCAGACACAACAGCCACGGCTGCAAAATCGCCAGCTGCTGCTCGAAATCCGCAATGTGGTCGTGAGCATGATGCAGGTTGTACACAATCCCCACATGTTTCACTCCATGCTGCTCCTTCAGCACCCGACACACCGCCGCCATGTTCGCCGGCTCGCCGCTCCAGCCGCCGTGATTGTACAAACCCAGTTTCAGTCCCAGCCGCCCGGTCTTTTCAGCCAGCGGCAGCAGCGCCTGAGCAGCCGCTTCTGCCTTCTGCTGCTGAGTCTCACCGGCCGGCTCAGGAAACATCAGCCAGATCTGCGGATGAATGCCATGCTTCCGAATCAGCGGCTCCATCGCATCATGCCAGCTCCAAAATGCAAAATACTCAATCTTCTGCCGCTGATACTGCAAAATCTCGTCCTCAAACGTCGGCACGTGATTGTCCCGCCAGTCATACGCGACTCGCGCCATCCCCAGCCGACGTACCATGTCCGCACGCTCCGCCGGACCACGCTGCTTTGCGTCAAATGGCACAATGCACCAGGCCACCAGACGATCCCGATGGAAATTGGCCGCATCCGCAGGCTGCTCGCCCGCCCAAACCCGCCCGGCATTCATCCAGCCACCACCACTCAGCACACCCGCCAGCAGCACCGCCACCAGACGCAGGTTCCAACGGCAACCCATGCTCATCACTCACCTCGCTGCAAACTGAAAAAAACGGTCGGTGCGGAATACCGCACCGACCGCACAGCTGTCACCACAAAAACGCTCAGCAGAAATGCGCACCACGCACGTTCACATACACCGCATACAGTGACTGACTACCCGTCATGAACAGACGATTGCGCTTCGTACCGCCAAAACAGACGTTGCTGCAAATCTCCGGCAGCAGAATCTGGCCAATCCGCGCACCATCCTCTCCAGCAAACACATGCACGCCGTCATACCCGGCACCCACCCAGCCGGCACTGGCCCAGATGTTGCCATGAATGTCCGCTCGAATGCCGTCCGCGAAACCGGCCTTCACCACGCCATCAGCCATCTCCAGCTTCATCGAGGCAAACTCGCGACCATTCGCCAGCTTCTTCCCGTCCACCACGTCCCACACCCTGATGTTCTTCGGAGCATCCGGGTAGTGCGATGCACCCGTGTCCGCCGCATACAGCTTCTTGTAGTCCGGTGAAAAACACACGCCGTTCGGCTTGTTGATGTCATCCGCCACCCGGTACAGCTTGCCCGTGCTGGCTTCCCACCGATAAATCGACTCCTTCTGATACGGCTGCACCGAACCCGTCTCAGCCAGTGTCCCCTCGTAATCCATCAGCGCACCATAACCTGGGTCGCTGAACCACACGTCGCCGGAATCCGGATGCACCACGCCGTCGTTCGGAGCATTCAGGGATTTCCCGTCATACTCGTGCGCCAGGACCGTGCGAGTCCCGTCGTGCTCGTAACGCGCCACCGAACGCGTCAGATGCTCGAAGGAAATCTGACGACCGTGAGTATCAAAGGTGTTGCCGTTGCTGTTGTTCGCCGGATTGCGAATCACCGAAACATGCCCGTCCTCCTCCAGCCAGCGATGCTGCAGATTGTTCGGAATATCGCTCCACACAAGATACCTGCCCGATCCGTTCCACGCCGGCCCCTCGGCCCACAGCATGTTCCTGCTGTGATACAGACGCTGAATCGGAGTATTGCCCAGCTTCAGCTTCCCAAACCGCTTGTCCAGTTCCACCAGACGATGGTCAGGGTAACGTACCGGAGCTGCATCAGCAGCGTACTCGTCAGCCCGCAGAGTACCGGCTGCAGCCATAGCTGCGGCCGCAGCCGCCATGAACGAACGACGCCCGGATGCTCCGGCCACTGAAGAAGGATCTGCACTGCTCATCACACGGGCTCCTGAAACAGGTGGGAAAAGGATACCGACGAAGACCTGAGCCCGACATTGTGGCGAATGCCGGGCTGAGAGTCAAAAGCGTGACGCAGGAAGGCGGCAGGATGTCGGATGCCGCCGGGATGCCGGATGTCGCGTGGATGCGAAGCGGCGGAGGGATACGCGGTTTGGGGGGCGAGGAGTTCAGCTCTGCGGGCGGGTCAGCCGCCGATGGCGTACATCGGACGCTGCGGCTGCAGAAACCTGGCGGTGTTGATTTCATGCCCCTCGCCCTTGGCCGCAATGCAGTCCAGCATCGCCTGAGCAATCGCGGTGTCATCCGCCCCGGACCGCAGCAGCTCGCGGATGTCCGTTTCCTCATGACTGAACAGACAATTCCGCAATCGCCCGTCCGCCGTGACACGGAACCGATTGCAGCTGGCACAGAACGGCTGACTGACACTGGCAATCAACCCGATCCGCCCCCGACCATCGGCAAACACATAGTCTTCCGCCGGAGCCTTGCCGGTGGCCGATTGCGTCAACTGCGGCAACAGACCGCCGGCCGTCAGGCCCGGCTGAGTCATTTCAGCAGCCGCAACAGCTGGCAGTTCTGAAGCCTGCACGGGCCTTAACGGACCAAAGGCTCGCTCCAGTCGCTCCAGAATCTCGGCCGCATACAAGACTCGCTCACGCTGCCACTGACTGTCAGCATCCAGCGGCATAAATTCAATGAATCGCACGACTGTGTCGGTTTCCCGAGCCAGTCGGCCGAACGGCTCAATCTGATCTTCAGTCAATCCCCGCACCGATACGGCATTGAGTTTGATCGGAGAAAAGCCAGCTTTGCGAGCGGCCTCGATCCCCGCCAGCACCTGCTCGTATCCATCCCGCCGCGTCACTCGCCTGAAGACTTCCGGATCGAGGGCATCGAGGCTGATATTCAGTCGCCGCAGTCCGGCATCGCGCAACGGCTGAGCCAGCTCGGGCAGCAGGATGCCGTTGGTCGTCAGCCCGATGTCCACGATGCCGGGGATGTCGGCCAGGGCCCGCACCAGCATCGGCAGGTCCCGGCGTACCAGCGGTTCCCCGCCGGTCAGCCGCAGTCGATCGATGCCCAGCGTCACCCCGACACGAGCCACGCGTTCAATTTCTTCAAACGTCAGCAGCTGCTGCTTCGGCAAAAACTGAACGTCCTCGGCCGGCATGCAGTAAAAGCAGCGGATGTTGCAGCGGTCGGTCACGCTGATCCGCAGATTGTTATGGACACGCCCGAAGCGATCCACAAGTCTTTGCTGCCCTGGCTGCGTCATCTCAGGTGGCCTCCGACTGACCGGCTGCAGAGTCCGCCACGGCCACAGGGTGCTGCCACAGCACACGCCCGTCCGTGTAATGTTCGCGTTTCCAGATTGGCACGCGCTGCTTCAGCGTATCAATCAGCCACTGGCCGGCGGTGAAGGCCTGAGCACGATGCGGAGTGCTGACAGCGATCGCCACGGCGACATCGCTGAGCTGCAGTACCCCCAGTCGATGTACGATGGCTGTCTTCACGATCGGGAAGCGAGCGGAGGCTTCGTCGGCCAGCTGTTTCAGGGAGGACTCCGCCATTTCCCGATACGCTTCGTACTCCAGATGTTCTGTCTGCTGTCCTGCTGTGAATTCCCGGACCGTACCGAGGAACAGCACGACAGCGCCGGCCGCAGGATCACGGACGGATTCCGTGATTGCCGTGTAATCCAAAGGCTGATCTGTCAGGTGTATCACAGGCATTCCCCCGTCAACCCCCGCTCACCGGCGGAAAACAGGCCACGGTATCCCCGGGCTGAACCGTCGTTGCTGGTAAGGCATACTGATTATTGACGGCCCACAGCAGCAGCGACTGCAGCGGCTGCAGTCCGCCGGCGTGCCGCAGCACCTGCTGCTGAATTTGTGCGAGGGTGACCTTTTCGGGGACGGGCAACTGCAGTTGAGCGGTGCCGGCCGCATCCCTCGCCGCTGCAAAAAACAGGACAGTCACAGTGCCTGACCCGGTCACTGCTGCACCCTCTGCTGCAGCAGCTGCAGTACCTGCTGATTGGCCGGAGGAAATGTGAGCTGGCTCAATTCGCTGGCCGGCACCCAGCGGAAAGGCGCCGCTGGCGCCAGTCCGGGGGGCAGGTCATGAGCGAGCGAGCAGAGCCAGAAGTGCAGTTCGATCGATCCATGGGGATAATCCCATGGAACGGTTCCCAGCTGCATTTGCGGAATGACCGCCAGCCCGGTTTCCTCAAGACACTCCCGAACCGCACAGGCTTGTGAAGTTTCGTCGGATTCGCATTTGCCCCCGGGAAACTCAGACAGACCTGCCAGAACCGTTCCGGGGGCCCGCAGCCCGACAAGAAAGCAGCCGGCCGATTCAACAATCGCGACACCGATACGTTTCACGATGGTCTCCTCGGAGTCCTGCGGACTCAGGTGCTTTGAGCCGGGGGAGTGAAGAAGTCAGCTGGCGGAGCACCCATGACGCTGAATCCGCAGTCGACATGCAGAATCTCACCGGTGATCCCACTGGTCAGATTGCTGAGCATGGCCATTGCAGTACGACCCACTTCATCTGCAGTGATATTGCGACGCATCGGCGAAATGCCGGCATACAGTTTCAGCATGTCGTCAAAGTCACCCACACCCATGGCACTGACGGTCTTGACCGGACCGGCACTGATCGCGTTGACTCGTACGCCTTCCGGTCCCAGTTCGCTGGCCAGATACCGGACACTGCACTCGAGAGCCGCTTTGCAGATGCCCATCAGGTTGTAGCCGGGGATGACTTCTTCGCCGCCGAAGTAGGTCAGTGTCAGGATGCTGGCGTCACTGCTGAGCACATTCTGTTTGCGGGCGGCTCCGGCGACGGCCAGCAGGCTGTAGGCACTGATTTCCATGGCGGTCTTGAAACCATTGCGGCTGCAGGCCCAGGTCGGGCCGGTCAGATCGGCCGGCGGAGCAAAGGCGATGCTGTGCACGATGAAGTCGATCCTGCCGAACGTTTCAGCTGCTTTGGCGACCACGGCATTGATGTGTTCGTCGTTGCAGACGTCCATCGGCAGCAGGAATTTCGAGCCGATCGGGTCAACGAGTTTTGCCACTTTGTTTTGATTCTTGGGGCGGTCTCCGGCGTCCGGCATGTGCGTAAAGCCCATTTCGGCACCTTCCCGGTGCAGATTTTCCGTGATCGCCCAGGCGATTGAGCGTTCGTTGGCGATCCCCAGTACCAATCCCTTCCTGCCGGTAAACAACCCCATTGTGCACACCTTAGTCTGCTGAACTTTTGATCCGCTCCGGCCCTGCGCAGGCTGCAACAGCAGTCTGGCCCGGAGCACAGGAGTCGTATCATACGGTTCTGCCAGTCCGGGGAAAAGCATGCCGGGTGAGTGCGAGAAAACGAGGGAATTCCGGGAGTCCGGGAGCTGGCAGGCAGGCGGAGCGTCGCGGGGAATGTTGCCGCGGGGAAACATTTCTGCAGAGCAGTCATATTCGCGGGATTCAGCACAGCAGGTGCAATCGCTGCCTGCCTGCCCGCAAAGTTCATGAGTCGCGAGGATTTTGCGGGGGTATTCCCGCTGTGAGCGTGGGCCGGAGCTATCGTGGGAGGACGGATCGTGGAATTCGGCGGGGACTTTTCGAGTTCAGGCATTCTGAAATCGCCAAAAGGGTTCCACGCGATCCCAGGCTGGCACGCACATGACACGAGCAGATCGATCCAAAACTCAGGACACAACTCCGGCCCCGGCGGAAACGGTGGCCGCAACGCCAGCGGGTCGCGTTGTACCGCGCAGGACTGCTCGCTCGCTGGACGATATGCAGGAAACACCGTCTCCCCTGGTGGATGATCAGGGGCGACTGCTGGAACAGGCACTGAAGACACGCAGTCGTCGCCGACGTCGCAGCGGCAGCGCTGAGGAACAGCCCCAGGGCAATGTCCGCCCGGCCGTCGGTTCCGGGGACGCGACTGGTGCCCCTGCAGTCGACGCACTGTTATTTCAGGTGATCTGCGAATCCGGTCCGGGCAGGGAGGTGCAGATTCCGCAGCAGCTGGACGGGTGTCCGGGTCTGTGGAATTCGCAGGTGTCATCGGGAACAGTCCCGGTGGGAATCGGCAGCCTGCAGGACGATGCTGATCGGCAGGAATCAGCGTTGACTGCGGACCTGATTGCCGCGAGGCTGTCGGAGCTGCTGAGCGAGCATTTTGAGCAACTGGGTGCTGCTTTGCAGTTGCAGCTGGCCGGGGGGCTTGAGCAGCTGCTGGCGGCGGGGGCGAGTGCATTGCCAGCGCGGTCGGCAGCGGACCTGCAGCCAGTGAATTCGGTTAAGGCGGCTGCCACGCCGTCGGCAGAGTCCGTCGTGCCGCGGTCGGCACCGCGTGAACCTGTGGGAGCGGCCACGAAGAATCTGTCACGAAGCTGGGAGGAAATTCGTCAGGAGCTGTTTGACGAAGTGGAGCGCAAGTCGGAGGCGGGGTATCTGGCTGATCTGCCAATCGAACTGCCCGCGGAACCGGCACCACCCACTGGCATGCGTGATGCTGTATTTTCTCCGGAGGAGGGTGGTTATGTACCGGCAGACTTTTCGCCGAGTGACGATCTGGTGCTGACGGAGATTCCGCAGCACGGGGAGCTGGAGGCAATGTCTGCGGACGAGTTGCGGGCCCTGCTGCAGCAGCGGGAGAGCCTGATGGCGCGGCTGATTTACCGCCTGCGCTGTCGTGAAGAAACTCGGCTGAACCTGCTGACGCTGGATCAGTTGAGAACGATGCAGCGGGAGCTGCCTGTGGAGCTGGCGACACTGATCGAGAGTTCGGTTCGCCGTTCGGACAATCTGACACGGCTGGGCGAGCTGGAACTGGCATTTGAGCGCGCCAGGCTGGCTCGCGAGAAGAACAATCTGCAGCAGTCACGGCAACTGATGGATGTGCTGGCAAAGCAACTGGGATTTACGGTCAACAGCGACGGTACGCTGGTTCGTCAGGCGGAATCGCAGCCGCGTACCGGCAGTCGTCGCTGGCTGGGCAAGCTGGGATTTGGCCAGCAGGTTCGTGAATAAACAGGCTGCGTTTGCGGGGAGATTTCCGGGGGGATTGGGCTGTGAGAGCAGCCTGCTGATGGCCGTTGCAGCGGCTTTTCCGAATTGACCTTGAGTCAAATTCATCAAATGTGCGATGCTGTGCGGGTCTGTGGGCCGCCGGCAGGTGGTCTGCCTAACATTTGTTTCCTCTCAGGCCACGTTTTTCCGCAGAAACTGCGGATTTTTGTGGCAACGAGTCGCTGCATGGCGGATCGAGCCCCGATATTCCCGCGCTGTCACCAGGCCCGGTCCTGCGCCGCGCGGTTGTATGCAGCAGCGATGCTGGTTGCCGCAGTGTTTTTGCTGCTGCCCGTGTGCTGTCATGCTCAGGCCCCCGTACAGGACTCGGCACTGACCGAGCAGTCTCCTGCAGCAGATGAAGAGGCCGGGCGGATTGTCTACGACGTGCGAATCGAGGGAAATGAGACGATTCCCGAGGCGGTCATTCTGCAGAAGATCCAGTCACAGCCGCAGCGACCTGTTACGGAGCGTCAGCTGCGTGAAGACAAGCGCTCGCTGCTGAATACCCGCTGGTTCTTCGATGTGCAGGAACGCATCGACGAGACTCCCAACGGATACGTGCTGGTGTTTGAGGTCAAAGAGCGTCCGATTGTGCAGCGGGTGCAGTACATCGGCAACAAAAAAGTGAAGCTGAAGCATCTGGAAGCGTGGACCGGACTGAAGGCTGGCAGCCCTTTTGACTATGTGGCCAATCAGGAGGCCGTCCGCAGGATTGAGCAGGAGTACAAAGACAAGGGCTACTACTTTGTCGAGGTGAAACTGCTGAAGGGTGGCAAGCCTGGCGACCGGGAAGTTGTCTTTAAGATTACCGAAGGCCCCAAGGTGCAGGTGAAGGAACGCAATTTCACCGGCAACGTGTTCTGGAGCGACGGACTGCTGCGAAAGAACCTGGTTTCGAAGGAAGCCTTCCTGTTCTGGGGCGGCCATTACAACCCGGATACCATGCCTGCGGATATCGAGGCATTGAAGGCTTACTATCGCGGTGTGGGATACTTTGACGTGGAGGTCACGGGAGAGCCGCGGTTTTCACCTGACAAGTCCGACGTGGAGCTGCTGTACACAATCAAAGAGGGCATGCGTTACACGGTTCGCAGCATCACCTACGAAGGCAACGAAGTCGTTCAAACATCGCGTCTGAAGGAAGATTCCAAGCAGGAAGTGGGCCAGAAATTCAATTCGTGGATGCTGTCGAAAGATGTGCAGCGAATGCTGGGCTACTACGGCGAAATGGGCCACTACTTCGCGTCGGTCAATCCCGTACCTCAATTCACGGAAACACCCGGTGTGGTGGATCTGGTCTTTGAAATCGATGAGGATCGGCCACGTTACATTCGCGATATCAATGTGAATTACGAGGGTGACAGCCCGCATACCAAGCACACCGTGGTTCTGGACCGCATTCAGGTGCAGCCGGGTGATCTGGCAGACCCCCGCCGAATTCGTCGGGGCAAGTCCCGTCTGGCAGGCAGCGGGCTGTTTGAGCCAGGGATTGTGTTTGAGCCTGTCCCGGTGGACCCGGAACAAACGAGCTTTGCGTCAGTGGCGGCCGCATTTCGCGGTCAGAATCCCGGTGAACTGGATGACTGGACGGAGTCTTTTCTGCAGGCAGTGGATCAATCTGCCAATGAAACTGCCCGGCGTACCGCCATCGGTGATTATTCGGAGCTGTGGGGCACCTCGGACGCACTGCCTGCGGAGGACGCTTCGTCTGCGAACGGATCTGACACTTCGGAAACTGTGGACGCTGCGACTGAGCCGGCCACCTCACATGCTCCGGTCAGTTCACCAGTCGACGCTGCTGCTGCCGGCTTCACTGCTCAGCCGCCAACCTTCAGTGCAGCGGTGTCTGATGGCGGACAGCGGTCCGGTGACGAGCCGGATTTTGTGGCGCTGACAGCCACCACCGGTCCTGCAGCGGGTGCTGCTGCTGGTCCGTTTTTTGGGGGACATGCGTCGTTGTCAGCGGGAGATTCTGAGCTGGCCGAGATTCCGAAGCCAGCGACATTTCGGGTTGCTGACCCGCGGCTGCTGTTTGCGGTTTCCGATGAGCCACCGGCTTTTGTGTCGGCAGCGGATCCTGAGCTGCTGACCGGCCCGATCATTCGAGCACAGTCACCCGACGATGAGGGGTCGGAGGTCAGGCCACCTTCGCGCGAAGACCAGATGATCAACGAAAGCCCCTATCGCAATCAGTTCCGCGATATTCCGCCCGGGTGGGTTGATATCAATGTGAACGCGACGGAGGGGCGTACGGGGCGGCTCATGTTTGGTGCCGGCGTCAACAGCAACTCGGGGCTGGTCGGAAACTTCGTCTGGGACGAATCCAATTTCGACCTGTTTCGACCCCCCACAACATTTGCGGACATTCTGGAAGGTCGTGCCTGGCGCGGTGGTGGCCAGCGGTTCCGCGCAGAGGCAGCACCTGGCAATATGGTCAGTCGCTACGCCCTGACGTGGACCGACCCCTACTTCATGTATACGGACTACAGTCTGTCGGTGGGTGGTTTCTACTTCAATCGGTTTTATTCTGAATGGACAGAGGACCGAGTGGGCGGTCGAGTTTCCGTCGGGCGTCACTTCACTCCGGAGTGGTCCGGAGCGTTGGCACTGCGTCTGGAAGACATCGAAATGCGGAATGTGCGAGCTCCGGTGCCGACGATTGTGCAGCAATGGGCAGGTCACAATTTCCTGTCCACCGGTCGTGTTTCAGTAACTCATGACACACGCGACTCGGCCATGCTGCCCACGGAAGGGCATTACTTCGACGTGGGTTATGAGCAGGCCTTTAATGAGTTCAATTTCCCGAAGGTGGATACGGAATTTCGTCAGTACTTCACGCTGCACAGTCGTCCTGACGGCAGTGGGCGTCAGGTGCTGACCCTGGCGGGAGCACTGGGCTGGGCAGGCGATGACACGCCGGTGTTTGAACGCTACTTCGCCGGTGGTTTTCAGTCTTTCCGTGGCTTCCGCTTTCGCGGTGTGACGCCGCGTGATGAGACCGGTTTTTCAATCGGCGGAACCTTCCAGGCCCTGGGCACAGTGGAGTATCGTTTGCCATTGACGGCTGACGACATGATCAGTGCCGTGGTCTTTTCCGACTTCGGATCGGTTGATGACGAGGTCACGCTTTCGGAATTTCGGGCCACAGCGGGTTTTGGTCTGCGACTGACAATTCCTCAGATGGGACCGGTGCCACTGGCCTTCGACTTTGCCTTCCCGATCACAACTCAGGCGGCAGACCGCGAGCAGATTTTCAGCTTCTATGTGGGTATCAATCGCTGATCAGCGGACTCGGCAAACGTCCAGAAGCTGCGGTGATCGGCCGTGTTTTGCAGTTCCGCCGTTGTGCAGCCCATCCAGCCGTTCAGTCTGATTCTCACGGGCAGCGGCAGTGGCTGCACTGCTGAATCGGGGCTTACGGCTGAGTTTCGGTGAATCGTCTGTGAATCGTCGGCGGCGGTGAGCAGTTGCCATGTGCCGGTTGCCAGTGGGCTGACGAACCCGCGACCGCCGGAGACTGGTCCTGTATAGCTCAGATACATCAGTCGATGTGGTGCGAGTGGTTCAGCGGCAATTGGTTCACCGAGCACCGGTCTTCGCAGCAGTCGCCACGTGGCGGCCTCAGGACCATCCTCCAGCAGCAGGTCCCAGTGCAGAAACGGATGGTCATGCTGCAGCATGGCAAACCGGCCGGCCTGATGCTTCAGTGGCATACCGCTGTTTCCGGCGGCAGGAGAAAGGTTCGACCATCGCGCACTCGCAACCGGCCGGAGATGACACGGCGGAGTGCTTCCGGGTAGGCCAGCTTTTCCTGCTCGAACACCAGTCCGGCCAATTGGTCCGCGGTGCAGTGATCAGGTACTTCGACCGAACGCTGCAGGATGATGGGCCCGTGATCATACAGATTGTCGGCAAAATGAACGGTGCATCCGCTGATGCGGACTCCGCGAGCGATGGCAGCTTCGTGCACGTGGTGTCCGTACTGGCCATGCCCGCAGAATGCAGGGATCAGGGACGGATGAATGTTCAGGACTCGCAGATGAAAGTCTGTGGGGATCTGCAGCAGGCTGAGGAAACCAGCGAGCACGACGTAATCGGCCTGCACGTGTCGAGCGGCAGCGAAGACAGCGTCACTGAATTCCGGGGTTCCGGAGAAGTCTTTGCGGCGCAGCACTTCAACAGTCAGGCCGGCTGCCTGGGCGCGCTCAACGCCGCGGCAGTCCCGCTGACTGGAAATGACCAGCGGAATTTCAGCCGGCAGCTGGCCACCGCGAATCTGGTCCAGAAAGTTGAGCAGAGTGGTGCCGCCGCCGCTGATCAGAACCACCAGCCTTGCCGGTCTTCCCTGCACGCCGGCAATCGCCTCAGCGTGTTCCTCACCGTTTGTTGCCACAGACACAGTTCCCGTCCCGCCTGGTTGCGTAGTTGCTGTTTTGTTCGCTGCAGCTTAAGTCTGACGAAAAGTCGCCGGCTCGTCCACCAGACGCAGGACTCGCTGTCGTTCACGACGATCCTTCTGCACGCGTGACCAGACGGTCATGGCCACCAGTACGGCGAGGACGGCAGTGAGCAGGACCAGCAGATCTTCCGGGCGATCGGTGTCCATTTCGCGAGCCTGAGCGGCGAGCGGCGAATCGGCAGGCAGCTCACCGTCCCGAACGAGGCTGAGCACCTGTGAGGCTGTCGGCAACCACTCGATATGTCCGGCCAGCAGCAGCGGTGCCACCCGTGTTTCATTCTGAGCTCGGTACACATAGGTCTTGAAAAAACAGCCGGTCACCTGGACGGAATCGACAATTTCGGCACCCGCGGGAAAGTCTCGCGGCAGCGTCGGGCAGACGACAACCGTGGGGATGTGCTGACCGTCTTCGGTGAACAGCCAGAGTTCGTGCAGCGGTCGTCCCTGAAACAGCTGCGGATCACCTGGATGAGTCATGACACGACGCACGTGTCCGCGCAGTGTCAGCAGTCGACCCTGCCAGTATTCCGGATTCTGAAAGACGTCCACGAAGAGCGGAAACCGTGTGGGCTGTTTCAGCCACCCGGCAAAGCGTGCATCCCGTGCGGCCAACTGTCGCTGCAGTCTTCGGAGTCCTTCTTCAAGTCGTCGCTGGCAGTCATTTTTGTCAGCACCGGAGGCTGTTTCCCGCTGAAACCGATCTTCCAGCTTCTGGCGGTCAGCAACAATCTGCACCTGCAGATCGGCGCGAAGCTGTTTCATGCGGGCCAGTTGCTGTTCGCGAGCCAGTTCACGCTGAGCCGGGAGGCTGGTGACCTGCAGCTGCCGCAGAGCTTCGTGATACAACCAGCTTTCGTCGGAGGTCAATCGTCGGCGATTCGCCACGTTGTCCATGATTTCAGCACGCCAGGGGATTGGAGACAGGACTTTCAGTGACTCAGCAAACAGCAGCGGGCTGGTGCCCCACAGTTTCACGAACCAGCCTTTCAGCAGCACCGGCATATCACGTCGCGGCGTGACCGGCCAGGCTGTCGAATTGTCCGACTCCACTGAACTGCGGAATCCCATGGCGTCGACGACAGCGATCGAACCGGGACGTGACAGGCTGCGGAAGGTCCCGCGCTGGACCGCAAACTCCGATTCTTCACCCTCCAGCGCCCCGCTGGCGGCCACTTTCACCGTGCCGGATGGAGTGAAGATTCCGTAGAGCACAACGGGACGCCCGGTGAATTCGCCCGGATGCGTGATCATGTCCTGCAGCAGTGAATAACGAGTCTGACCGGCAGCGGAGAAGTTCTGGTCGAGGGGTGAGACGAGGGTTCCGTTCTGGCCCGAGAACGGGTCGAGCTGCAGCGTCACACGCCCGCTGAGCGTGAGATTGCCCTGGCCCCAGGCCTGTCGCCGCACCTGCTCAAAACGGTAAAAAGCGGACTGCCAGGCACTTTCTGCTGCCACACCGTCCGGAATTCCGGAGGTAATCAGGCGCCGACGGTTCAGGGCCAGTCTGATCAAATCTGCGTAGTCGGATTCCTCGGCCGGCGTCATCGTGGCTGAGCCGTGCTCAAATCGCCACTCGCGACCCACCTCCAGATCCACCGCGGAGACTCGCTGAACTGTCCAGTCGATGTGGCTGCGGTCAATGCCTGCCGACGAGTCCGGTGGCAGGTCGGTCGCCTGAGGTGGCAACGAGCGAATTTCGTCCGCAGACATATCGTCGGGATCGGTTGGCAGGCGATCATTCAGGCTGGGAAAATCGTCGCCTGCGGATGGAGCCGGGCGTCTCGGTTCGGATCGCCGGTCTATGCTGCGCAGGCGGTCAGAAAACGGCATGCGTTCCAGCTCGGGAAACTCATCATTTGCTGCCTGCATCCGGGCGGAGCACAATGACGGCGGCAGCATGACGGCCAGCAAAACTGTCGCGAGTATCTGCATGCAGACGCAGTGCCGCACGCGGGCTGTGCTGCCTGGCCTGTCGGTATGCCTGTTCATCGCGTCACCTCCATCTTCGCAAACCTCCGATCCTGCGCAGTTTAGAGTCCTGTGCCAAGGCTGCAACCGGTCCGTGAGGAAAAGCCTGCGGGGAGCACGACAATCGGCGACGAAGTTCTGCCGTCAGGGTGAAAGGCGGCGTTTGGGTGAGTTTCGTTTGTTTCGGGTTGCTGGCAGGACCCACGGGGTGTGCCGAACGGCGGGACGTGCGCAAGTCCGGCGGGCATTTGACAAAGCTTCGGAGACACCTATTCTGCGGGGGCTTTCGGCAGATTTGACGCCGCAACAGACACACCTGGAAACGTACCATGGCAGGTTTTGCAACGCGACTGCATCAGCAGATCCAGCGAAAAAGAACTCCGGCTTTGATTGGAATTGACCCGCGCTGGGACTGGCTGCCCGGTGAAATTCGGCAGTCCGCGACGGCGGCCGGGGGCAGTGACGCAGAAATTGTGGCCCGCGGATTTGAGCGATTTTCCTGCGAGATTCTGGAGCTTGCCGCTGAGCATGTGGCCGTGGTGAAGCCACAGGTGGCGTTTTTTGAGCAGTACGGTGTGCCGGGACTGCAGGCTCTGCAGACGGTGATGCGGAAAGCCCGCGAACTGGGTCTGCTGGTCATTGCCGACGCCAAGCGTGGCGATATTGGCACCACCGCAGAAGCCTATGCTGCGGGTTGGCTGGCGGGTGAGGACCCGGAGGCTGCGGCCTGGCCGGCAGATGCCCTGACGATCAACCCATACCTTGGAGGTGACACGCTGGAACCCTTTGCCAGCCTTGCCAGGGACCGCGGCGCGGGGTTGTACGTGCTGGTACGGACGAGCAATCCGGGAGCGGCTGAGTTTCAGGACCGGCTCACGGACGGGACTCGAATGTACGCCGCGGTGGCCAGTGCCGTCGTGAGAGTTTCGGAGAAATATCGCGGAGACGACGAGGATTACGGAGATGTTGGGGCGGTTGTGGGAGCCACGTGGCCGGAACAGTTGCAGGAACTGCGGGCTTTGATGCCACGGGTGCCACTGCTGGTGCCGGGATACGGCAGTCAGGGTGGAACTTCGGCCGACGCGGCCGGAGCCTTTGCGGCGGATGGTCTGGGGGCAGTGGTCAACAGTTCGCGAGGAATCAATTTTGCGTGGCGGCGACCCGGTTATCAGGAGCGGTTTAGTGAGGGGAAATGGCGCGAGGCGGTTGCTGCGTCAATTCAGGAAATGATCGCTGATCTGGCAGAGAATACTGCGGCCGGGGAATTGAGAAAGCAGTTGTGAGGGGTCGGGCGGGTCAGTGCCGGGTTTTGGGGGAAGGTGGTAAAAACCCTCCACGGGGGTTTGCGTCTGCCTTCGGAAAACATGGTACAATCGTCTGAAATCCCGCAGAAACCGTATATTTTGCAGTGTTCGGAATGGTACTGGAAGGGAGAACCGGTGGATTTTTCCGGTCCGTCGTCATCCCTGCATTCACCGCCGGAAAATGCCACTTGCTGCCGAACGGCGGGGTTTTTTGTTGTGACTTGCCGAAAATCCTCGATAAACTGTCCGGATGTTTTACAAAGCTCTCCGTTTTCACTGGACGACGCAGTCCCCCGGTTATCGTGGTCGGGGCAGTGTGACTGGGTGAGACCGGATCCCATTGTGGTGCAGGAGTTTTTCAGATGAGAATTCGTCG
>SXXK01000302.1 GCA_005791255.1 Planctomyces sp. | reverse complement strand
GTCCTCGCAGATCTGCTCAGTCATACTGCCAGTGATCCCTTTCTGCAGACAGCCGCACGCAGCTCACTGAACCCCGACAATATTCTGCAGGTGCTTACAGCCCTTGATGCAAACAGCAAATCCATTCGAGGCCAGTTGCTGCAGCAAGCCGTTGCAATAACAGCAGATAATGCTGCCGCACAATTGCTGAACGAGACCCTCGTCAACGCCCTCAGGACGCCGTCCGCCACGATGATGCCTGACGCAGCGTCAGCAATCCGTGGCTGGCTGCAGCGAAAACAGCAACTGACCCCCGCCAACCTCACAGCACTCAGGCAACTGCTGCAAAAACTCGAGCAGTCAATCCTCCGGAACCAAAACAGCACAGAAGAACACATCATTGCAGCCCGCCTGCTCGGAACCGCTGCCGCATTTGACAACAGCGCCGAACAACTGCTGCTGCAGATGCTGACCCCCCAATCCCCTCTGCCCCTCCAGCGCACTGCCGCAGAAGAACTGCTCACAAGCTCCGGACCGGAGCTCGCCGCTACCCTTCTCAACAAATGGGATTCCATGTCCCCCGAGATTCGTACATCGCTCCTCGCCGGATTCCTGCAGCGAAACGAGTGGATTCTCAGCCTTCTGGAAGCCGTCAGGGAGAAACAAATCAACCCCGGTGAACTGAACATCCAGCAAACACAACTCCTGCTGAATCACCCGTCAGAGTCAATCCGACAGGCAGCCGCCACCCTCCTGCAAATGCCCTCCGAAGAAAGTCGAACACAGCTCATCCAAAAATTCTCCACAGCCATTGCGTCACCCGGAGATTCAGCCATCGGAGCCGCCGTCTTTCACCAGCACTGCTCGAACTGCCACCGCATCGGCCATGTCGGAAGCGACGTGGGACCCGATATCAGCACGTGGGGATCACGCCCTGTCGAAGCTCTCCTCCAGGCCGTGCTGGACCCAAACCTCGCCGTCGACCCCCGTTACCAGGGATACGCCGTCCTGCTCAACGACGGACGCAGCCTGAATGGACTCATCCGCGATGAGTCCGATAACAGCTTCTCACTCCTTGCCTCTGAAGGCAAAACCAGCCTGCTGCTCAGATCTGATGTTGAATTGATTCGCAGTACCGGAAAATCACTCATGCCCGAAGGGCTCGAACAGAATCTCACACCAACAGATCTGGGGCACCTCTACGCATGGCTGTGCACGCTCAGAATGCCCCCCCGCTCCTTCCCCGGAAATCATCCACAGACTGTAACCATCAACCCAGCAGGCAACTCCGTACTCACAGCTGTCTCGGCAGAATTCTACGGTGAAGAAATTGTCTTCGAACAGCCGTTTCAGAACGCTGGTTTTTGGCACGGTCCCACGGACCACCTCCGCTGGCAACTGCAGAATCCGGCTGCAGCAGAATTCACACTCTGGGCAGAATGGGCCTGCCACCCGGATTCCGCCGGAAATCCGTTTCGCATCGAAACCCCGGTAAATACCCTCCGCGGAAAAGTGCAGTCCACCGGAGGCTGGGATCGATACCAGTTGCAAAGGATCGGCACGGTACTGATCCCGGCGGGAAACAGCCAACTTGTTGTCCGACCGGATTCAGACCCCCGCAATGCACTCGCCGACCTCCGCGCAATTCACCTCGTTGCAGGAGATGGAGTGCCACTCGCGCGCGGTATGACCACCGGCAAAACACCACTCCCGGAAACCCCCAAAGAACTCGCCAGCTGGCTGCTCAATGACAGTCTGCCCGCCAGCGACCGCGAAGCAGCGATCACTGCTGCCCTGCCCCAGGCAGAACAAATCCTGCCCCTCCTGATCGCAGGGCTGCCAAACACAACAGGCTCTGCGGAGGAATATCGACGGATCCCGTGGATCTGGAGATTGTCTGTTGCCTCCGCAAAAAACGGCAACAAAAGCCAGATCCAGTCCCTCCTGCTCCTCGCACTTCCCGCTCCCGACAGTCCGCTGCAACACTGGCAGGCTGTTGTCATCGGTGGCGGACTGATCAACGGTGTCACCCAAAGCGGGCTCTGGCCACACGACGTGTTTGCCGTCAGTCAGTTCACCACGCCAGAGCTGCAAGGCCGCTGGCAAAAAACGCTTCAACTCGCACAAACAATGGCACAGGACGAAAACGTCCCCACTGGCACTCGTTACGACGCACTGCGAATACTCGCGCTGCTGCCAGCGGAACAGGCTATCCCCGCACTGCTGCCATCACTGAAACCCAACATCCACCCGGAACTGCAAATGGGAGCCATTAGTGCACTTGGAGATATCCCAACACCAGAAGCCACCGATGCACTCGTCACACATCTGCAAGGCTTCGCCTCCGAAAATCAGCAACTGGCACTCGCAGCACTAACCCGCACACCGGATCGCTGCCTCCAACTGTTGAAAGCTCTCGAAAACAATTCAATCCCCCCAAACATACTCAGCCAGAATGACATCCAAAAACTGCAGCAGCACCCGGATGAAAACATCCGCAAAGCTGCCACGGAAATACTCATGAAAAACGGGAACTGAAGTTATCACCGCGCGTTCAAAACCGGCGCGGGCATGTGCGAGTTAAAACCGTCCATCCGGGTTTTGTGCAGACCGAAAAGGCGTGGTCGTACAAAAAATGCTCCGCGCTCCAATGAAGGCCATGGCGAAATCATGCAAGGAACGCCTGAGACATGCTGTGACCTGCTGCACTCAAAAAACCACCAACGCCGCAGCCGAAGGGATGCACAGCAAGATGGGCAAAAAACAACCGCCGGGGATCACCCGGCGGTCGATCAAACTGGCACCGTTGGCCCAGGCAGCGTCAGACCTGAGTGACCTCGCGACCCGCCGAATCCTCGGCACGAAATGTCATGTGCTCGAACGAAACGTCAGACTTCGTCACAATCACAATCTCCACCTCATGCTCGTCCTCAATGCGAATCAAATCCTTTCGCTTGCGATTGTTCAGGTAGTTCCCCACGCGATCGTGTACCTCGATCAGCATCCGCGATACCTGCTCATGAGCCGCCGCAGACATCACCAGTCGCATGACCTCAATCGACAAACTTTCAGCCGTCTTGACCTGCCCCACGCCGTTGCACGACGGACAGTTTTCATACACCGACCGCCGCAGCGAAGGACGAATCCGCTGCCGAGTCATCTCAATCAGCCCAAACGGGCTGATCCTGAGAACCCGTGTACGAGCCCGATCTCGCTCCACTGCATCCCGCAATGCCCGCTCAACTCCACGACGATGACGTTCATCACGCATGTCGATAAAGTCATTCACAATCACTCCGCCAAGGTCCCGCAGTCGGATCTGACGGGCAATCGCTTCGGCCGCTCGCAGATTCATCTGATAAGCACTCTTCTCTGCGTCGTTGTCCGCACGGAAACTTCCGCTGTTGACATCAATCGCCACCAATGCTTCTGTCTGATCAATCACCAGTGAACCACCACCCGGCAGCGGCACATGCCGATCGTGAATCCTGGCTATCTCACTCTCGATACCGTATTTATTGAACAGCGGTTCTGTGCCTGCATACCGCTGGATGCGGCTGACATGAGATGGCATCACAATCTTCATGAACTCACGAGCACGCTCAAAGGCGCCGTCTTCGTCAATCAGGACCGTGTCAATCTCGTTCGTGTAGATGTCCCTGATCGTCCGAATAATCATGTCACTTTCTTCGTAAATGCCGGCCGGAGACGGCGTTTTCTTCAGACGAGTGACAATCGTTTCCCACAGCCGCAGCAGATAACTGAGGTCCCGCTTCAGGTCAGACTCCTCACGGTCAATACCCGCCGTCCGAATGATGAATCCAAGGCCTTCCGGAGGCTGAATGGACTTCATCGTCTGTCGCAGACGTCGCCGAGTCTTCTCGTCGTCAATCTTGCGACTGACCCCCACACGCTGCAACCCCGGCATCAGTACCAGATACCGACCAGGAATCGAAATATACGTCGAAAGAGTTGGCCCCTTGTTGCCAATCCCCTCCTTGATCACCTGCACCAGCACCTCACTGCCGCGCTGGAAAATCTTCTGAATCGGAGGCTTGTTGCGCGCATTGCGTTCGTTCAGATGCTTCGGCGGCGGACCGCCTCGCGATAACTCACGCTGCTCACGATCGTCCTCTCCACCCTCCTTCACAAGATGCCGGTAATACTGATACTCAACATCACTCACATGCAGAAAGCCGTTCCGACCCACACCAAAGTCAACAAAAGCCGCCTGAATACTGGGCTCAATATTGACCACACGCCCCTTGTAGATGTTCCCGACGTAGTTCTCCGCACTGCTGCGCTCTACATACAACTCCTCCAGAACACCATCCTCCACGATGGCAATCCGGCTTTCCTCCGGCTGGAGCACATTGATCAGCATTTCCTTCTTCATGTCAGTCTTTCAGGCTGCGCGAAAACACACACGTCTGCTGTGCCTCCGCCATTTCAGTGTCCCGCATTCACGGGACACCTGTGATATTCTCTGCACGACCAGCGAACGTCGCCAGTCGCCGCTGCGTCAACCCGGATGCAGGAAACTCTGAACACCCAGTCAGAAACTGAACGCCCGGAAAACTTCCAAACTCCCGCCGACGCTGTATTTCAAAAACAACAGCGATTCCGGAAACAGACTGCTGCCATGCCTCAGAAATCGTTGCCGTTGACAAGATCAGGACATAACCTCGAAAGCTCTCCCTGCAGATAATGCTCCACATCCCTCGCCAAATCCAGTTGACAGGCGTGCTGAGCAATCCGCTCCGCCTCGGAAATCGGCAGACTTCTGATGATTTCCTTCAGCAGCGGGATCGACTGCGGCGTGACACTGAGACTACGCAGCCCCATGCCCAGCAGCAGCGGCACAAATCGAGGTTCAGAACTCATCTGACCACAAACCGTGACCGGCTTACGATGCCGGGCAGCCGCACTCAGAACCATCCGGATAAGCCTCAGAATCGATGGATCACCAGCCCGATAAAGGCCAGCTACCGTCGGATCTGAACGATCACACGCCAGAGTGTATTGGATCAGGTCATTTGTACCAATCGAAAAGAAGTCCACTTCCTTCGCAAATTCCTCTGCAAGAATCACCGCCGATGGCACCT
>SXXK01000301.1 GCA_005791255.1 Planctomyces sp. | reverse complement strand
TGGATAAGCGATCCAGTCTGACCGCTATCTGCGACCCCAACGAAGCCCTGCTGACGCAGCGTCAGTCAGAATGGGGCCCCGTAAAGGCCTATACCGACTATCGACAGCTGGCGGCTGATCCGGATGTCGATGCTGTCATCATCGCAACTCCGAATTTCGTACACCGTGAACAGGCCATCGAATGCGCCCGAAATGGCAAGCACATCATGTGCGAAAAGCCGCTGGGACTCAACTTTCAGGAGTCTGCCGAGATGTATCGTGCAGCGCGAGATGCCGGCGTTCGTCACATGACCGCCTTCACCTATCGCTTTGCACCGTCCATGCGTTATGTGCGACATCTCGTCACCAGCGGACTGCTGGGGACTCCCAGACACTTCCGCAGTCAGCGATTTCTCGACCTGCCGGAAACCAGCTGGGGCTGGCGACAGATTAAGAAGCTCGCCGGGGCAGGTGACCTGTTTGATATGACCATCCACCGGATTGACTTCGCCCAGGACCTGCTGGGGCCGATTCGCTCCATCTGCGGTGCTGTCGCACAGTTCGCTCCACGCGATCGGACCGCCGATGGACGCCCCTGCCCTCCATCGGAAGTGGACGACTGGTCAAGCCTGATCGGCTTCTTTGAAAACGGTGCAGTGGGAGTCTGGGAGGGCAGTACCCTCATGAAGGGCCACAACAATGGTGGCGTCGGATATGAATGGGCGGAAGTCAACTGCAGCGAAGGCTCCGCCGCCTACCAGCTCACCGACCCAAACAACATCATCCTGGCCCGCAACGGACGTGATCTGGAAAAACTGCCGGTGCCCGAAGAATTTCTGAAGGCTCCTGGAAGTCCGCGCGACCCGTCTCAGGGCAAACCCAGCACTGTCTTCCGTTATGACCTCGTCTATGAGCTGACCTCCGCCATTATCGAAGGTCGGGATGCCGTTCCCGGATTTCATGATGGTGCACTGGCACAGGCAGTCGCTGACTCCGTACTTGTCTCGTTCGATGAACGACGCTGGGTGGACATTCAGCCCAACCTTGGCTGAGACCCTGAATGCCTGAAACCAAGGAACGCGTGTCGACACAGTCGGCACGCGCTCTTTTTTTCGATCCGGAATTCTTCCAGCCTCAGGGCTTTGCCGGGCTGAACCAGATGTTGCGATATCGCACCTGATTGCCGTGATCCTGCAGATAGAGCGGACCGGCATCCGGTCCCTCCGGAACTGGTGCCGCTGTTGTCGCATGCGTCAGCTTCACCTGCTGATGAATCACTACACCGTTGTGCCGCACCGTAATCTGGCCATCAGCTTTCTTCTTCCCATCGGCACCAAATTCTGCCGCTTGAAACTGGACGTCATAAGTCTGCCATGTCAGCGGTGGCAGGCACATGTTGAGCAGCGGCTTGCTGATGGAATAAATCCCGCCGCATTCATTCTGCTCACCCGTCAGACCGAAGGAATCCAGCACCTGCACTTCATAACGGCCCTGCAGATAAACACCGCTGTTGCCGCGACCCTGACCACGGGCATTCGGCATGTAAGGCAGCATGAATTCCACGTGCAGTTCGCCGGAACCCAGCTTTTTGCGGCTGGTACAGCCCTGCATCAGCAGCTTGTCCTCTGACAGTTTCCCACCATCGAACTCATCGGCTGTCGTGCCATCAAACAGCACTATCGCTCCCTCCGGCGGCTTGCGACCGAGTGTCGGAGACATCCGCTGCACTCGAGTCAGCTCGGCCACGCGAACATTTTCATTGTTGTAAACGGCGACACTGCCACCGCGAACCTCACCACGCCCGGTGTCAGCCTTCAGCACTACGGCATCGCCCTCCCGCTCACCAGCACCCCGCAGAGGAGTTTCCCCGTTCCAGCCAGCACCGGGCAGCCCGCCGACCCATGCCACCCAGGCAAACTTCCCCTGACCTTCGGCAATCACCTGCAGACCCAGCGCGACCTCTGTGTCGTTCGAACGAAACTTGCCTGCATACTCGCCCTGAAATCCATAGTCCGCACCGGCTTTGTCTGCCTGCAGTGCGGTAAAACCAGGCGCCTTTTCATCAGCAACCGCAGACACCGCGACAGTTCCGCCAAACAACAACACGCTCGCCAGAACGATTCTCTTCATTGCCTCAGTTTCCTTTGAAATACTACTGCCCTGCCCGGCTGGCCGGTTCACCTTCGACTGCCATCAGCAGATCGGCACCATGACGGTACACCAGTTGACGCCCCTCCGCCAGAACCACCAGAAAATGATCCTCCAGCGGTTCCAGTGTGACTCGCCGCAGGACCTGATTCAAGCGAACCAGCATTCGCGCATCGTCGGCATAGTCATACATAACTCGAGCCTCGAGAAATCGACGAATAAAGGGCGCCAGCATTTCCGTCTGTCGCGGTGCCAGCAGATTCACCGCAGACTGCACCTCCAGAGGACAGACGGTTTCCAGCACGGCATACCACTCATCCAGAATTCCCGGCTGCCGAACGGAGATGTACCAGTCCAGCAGCAGTTCCACGACAATATGCCCCAGAAATGCCGGCCGGTGATCGAAGCGATCGGGCATCAGCCGCCGAAATCCCGCTGCCAGCTCGGATTCCAGCTTCATAAAAACAGCGCTGCTGTGAAACAAATCGTCATCCGCCAGGTGCTGCAAAGCTCCCTCCGCCACACTCCGACACCCCACATCCAGCTGCTCCAGTTGCGGACGAATTCGCCGGCTGCGCATGCGCACGCCACGATCCACAACACTGAGCCAGTCCGGAACTGCTGTCCCGGCCAGCATCAGTGGAGAATCCAGAAATCGATAGCCGTGTGCCAGATAATTCATGTGGTTATTACAACGGATCCAGCCTGTTTGGTGAAGCGGCCAGCCGGAATCGATGCTGCAGAAGGCAAAATCCGATCTGTAAACTTCGCCTCCGCTCAGGGATTGACTATCATCGCTCCCTCAATCCTCCTCCGTTCTTTCGCTGCGATTTCCGCGAAGCAATTCCATGGCCAGCCAACCGAAGATTCGTACTGCCCTCTGCCAGATGACCTGCGTACCTGAGCCGGATATCAATCTGCAGCGATCCATTGACAGAATCCGCGAAGCCGCCGCTGCCGGTGCACAGGTTGTCTGCCTTCAGGAAGTCTTCAATACCCAGTACCCCTGCCAGGCGGAAGAACACGACCGATTCGCTCTGGCGGAACCGATCCCCGGCCCCACAACCACAGCCCTGCAGAAAATCGCCAAAGAACACCAGATTGTCATTGTTGTTCCACTGTTCGAACGCCGCACTCACGGTCTGTACCACAACTCCGCCGTTGTCCTCGATGCCGATGGCAGCATCGCCGGACTCTATCGCAAAATGCACATCCCGGATGACCCCCTGTACCTTGAAAAATTCTACTTCACACCCGGTGACCTTGGCTTCCTCGCATTCCCCACCCGCTATGCTCGCATCGGAGTCTGCATCTGCTGGGATCAGTGGTACCCCGAAGCTGCTCGCCTGACCGCCATGCAGGGTGCTGAACTGCTGTTCTACCCCACCGCAATTGGCTGGATTCCGGGCGAACGAGACGTCTACGGGGCCAGCCAGTATTCCGCATGGCAAACCATGATGCGCAGCCACGCTATCGCCAATGGGCTTTTCGTCGGAGCTCCCAATCGTGTCGGCCCGGAAGGACAGATTCAGTTCTGGGGAGGCAGTTTTATGGCTGACCCCTACGGAAATGTGCTCGCACAGGCCGATCACGAAGCTGAAGCCACACTGCACACGGAGTGTGACCTCAGCCTGATCAACACAGCCCGCACACACTGGCCTTTTTTCCGCGATCGTCGCGTCGATGCATTCGCTGATCTGCAAAAACGCTGGTGCGAACGCTGAGCAGCCAAACGGGGCCCACATGGATGAATCTGCCCTCAACGCACCGGGAACTTTCATCGCAGACGACTGGTCGGCGTTGCCCGGAAAATTCGCAGCAGCAGCAGCAGCAGACAGTACAGGACAAATGCACCCAGAATCAGTCCCAAAATGGTGGGCCAGTGCCCAAAGATGATCCGCAGCCCCTGCTGCTCCCAGATCGCTCGCCACGCAAACAAAACCACCACAGCTCCAGCGGCAAGACAGGGCCCAAAGGCCATAAAACCACGCCCCGTCACAATAAAGACCGACAGCCCCAGAACAATTCCCACAATCGGTGACACTGCCAGCACACACAACACCGGTTGCCAGCCCATGAACGCACCAATCATGGCCATCAGTGTGACGTCGCCAAAGCCAATCGCAGGAAAGCCCAAAATTCCGTTCGCCGCTATCCGACCCAGCCAGACCAGACTGGCACCAACCACCAAACCGGACAGACTCCACACCAAACCGTGCAGATGCTGATGATCCTTCATCCATTGCGGCAGGTACGGCCCATACACCTGCACTAAC
>SXXK01000300.1 GCA_005791255.1 Planctomyces sp. | reverse complement strand
TAAATCATGGCACCGCAGTGAGCATGACCGCCACCGGCATCCAGAGTCCCGCCGGCCGCCTTCGGTTCCTGACCCCACCACGCATGATCAGCAATGTCGCCGACGTAGTGCGCGTGATCGGCAATGGTGCGAATGTCCTCATAAGTATACGGGTTAAAGTGCTGGCCACCCTGGCGGTGATAGCGAGCCCCCTGGATCACATGCCACAAGTGCGGTATCACACACGCCGTAATAAACGCCTGACCGCGATCATTGAAGTCCACTCCCCACGGATTACTGGTCCCGTTCATGAAGGCTTCAAACACGTCCTTCTGCGGGTGATAACGCCACACCGCCGCGTTCAGCGGCAGCCGCTTGTCATCAGCAGCACCAGGATGTCCAACCTTCGAATGAGTAAACACGCCATGACAGCCGTACAACCAGCCGTCCGGCCCCCAAATGAAGGCATTCAGAGTTTCATGTGTGTCCTGCCAGCCGAAACCATCACGCAGGACCACCGCGCCCGGCGGAACATCGCCCGGAAACTGCAAGCCCTGCTGAGCAATCTTTGACATGGCTCCGGACTGCGGCGCACTGCCATCCGGCACGTCATCACCATCCGCATCCGGTATGAACAGCAGATAAGGCGCAGCACCGACAAACACACCACCAAAACCCACCTCCAGTCCGCTGACCAGATTCAGGCCCTCAATGAACGTCTTCGAACTGTCAAACGTCCCGTCACCGTCCTGATCCTCAAAGATCACAATCCGATCACGCCCGCCACCCTCCTTCGCACGCAGCGGATAGGTATAAGCCTCGGCCACCCACACCCGACCACGATGATCAAAACACATGGCTATCGGCTGATGCACCTGCGGTTCCCCCGCCGCCAGCTGCACCCTGAATCCGGCAGGCACCGTCATGTGCGCTGCAGCCTCGGCCGGCTGCAGCCCCTCAGCCATCTCCTTCCGCTTCTGCGGCTGAGCAGCACGGAATTCTGCCTCCGTCACCGGCGTCGCAACATGCGTCAGCACACTGGCACCCACCATTCCGCCGGCCGCAATATCCACCAGCCCATCGGCATTGAGATCCTGCACCGCCAGGCCGCGACCAATCCCGGAATCACCATCAGCCAGATGCGGCACCCAGTCCACCTGCACCTGACCGTCGGCCGATTTCTGACGCCGCAGCTCAAACCAGTACACCACAGCTCCGGCATCCCACAGCGGACTGGAACGATGATGAGACCAGTAAGTCTTGCCGGTGATGATGTCCTGCAGACCGTCGCCGTTGACATCCGCCAGCTTCACCGCATGCGGCTCAGTAAACAGCACCCCATACGGACTGTCAGCACTGGTCTTCCCCATGATCAGGTGCTGAGTAAATGTGACCTCCCCGTCCGTGGTACCTGTGTTTTCAAACCACGCCAGCCCGTATTCATGAGCATGCAGGGCAGTGATCACATCCGCGTCGCCATCACCGTCAGCATCCAGAGCAAACATGTCGGCAGCCGCCGGGGCAAACGGATACTTGTGAAACTTCCACAGCGGAGCCGCCACATCCTCAGGATGCTCCAGCCAGCCGTCCGTCGCAATCATGTCCAGACGCCCGTCACTGTTCACATCACCCACGCCAAGACCATGACCAAACGGCGTCGGAGCCACCTTTTCGGAGATCGAACGGAACTGCCAGGCTCCCAGAGGATCCTGAGCACTGCGGACGTAATAGCCGTAGTGCCCCTGTCGAGTGCAGATGAGTTCGGGCTGACCATCACCGGTGATGTCGGTGAACTGCGGAGCCTCGTTGCTGACGGAATCTGCCACCTGCAGCTTTTCCCACAGACCCGTCAGACCATCACGACCCGGATTGCGATAGACGAACGCCGGAGTCCCCGGGAAGCCCACCACCAAAATGTCGTTCCAGCCGTCCCCGTTGAAGTCATACACCCAGTTAAAGAAATTGTCCGCGTACCGTTCACGCGGCTGAGGCACCGCCGGGTACAGCTCCTGACGCTGCGAATAGTCGGGACCCGCGTACCAGTGCGGGCCGTAAATCACGTCCGAAACACCGTCGTTGTTGAGGTCACCCGCAGAGATGCCTTCCGAGTAATACACGTCCGTCAGCTGCTTGCGCTGAAACGTGTGCAGCTGGAACTGCTGAGCCGCAGCGGTACGGTCGGCAAATGAGAATCCGGCCACCAGCAGCAGCAACCGCAGGACAATCAGACGGGCCGACGAGGATTGACACATGGCAAATGTTCCATCCGGCAGAAAAATTGCAGACCGGCGGAAGTACCCGCTGGCTGCAGTGGGCAGGAATCGCAATTCTAGGCGACCGGACAGCGGCATCCCAGCACAACGGCGTGTTACATGGGGAATTTTCAGCGACCCGAGACTCACCCCAAACGCAAAATCACGGCACTATCTCCCTGAACACCTCGACTGCGAAACGTCTGCTGAGTAAGATCTTCCGAGCTGCATGCAGGAGCCTGCCAATGAAGAAAGATCGCGATCAGTATCGCCTCGCGGATATCCTCATCGCCGCGATTTTGGGTGGTGTACTGGCACTGTCCGTGTCCCTGCTGTGGGGGCAGCTGCAGCTGCTGCTGTTTCCCGGTGACATCTGCGTGGCCGGACTGATCGCCGGTGCCTGCTTTGGGATCTTCGCCGGCCGCAGGGCCACCCGCCTGCTCGAGGACGTCATGGCAGCATTTCGTAATAAGACTGATCAGTGGTAAAACTGCTGGCAGGCTTTGAGATTAGCCGCACCCAACAAAAAAGCGGGAGACTCAGTTTCCTGAGTCTCCCGCTTCAATGGATCTGGGCAGAGGGGGAATCGAACCCCCGACACCAGGATTTTCAGTCCTGTGCTCTACCAACTGAGCTATCTGCCCGACGTGTACGCAGTTTACATCGAATTCCGGCAGAAGCAAGGTAACTGGCCACAGAGACGCAAAATCGAGACCAGAGCAGTCATACGGCCGGATTCTCCGGCACAGCCGGAGCAGTCCGCCGCAGTCAGAATTCACACACCGAAATCACTTTGCAGCCGCAGCACCGGCAGCAGCTTCCGGCTGAGGATCAGCGATTTCCACAATCACGACCTCAATCACGTAATTGCCCCCGGCTCCGCCACCCATCGCACCACCGCCGGCAAATTCCCCACCCGTCGGACCAGCCATCCCGCCCATGCGACCGCCATCCGCACCGCCACCCGGAGTTCCCACAGTGCCTTCGCGAATGATCACATCCATCGAACGACGAGTCCCGCTGCCGCCCGCCTTGCCACCATCCAGCCACGTCAATCCTCGCGTCTGATCCGATCGCTGAACACCACTCACCGCCGACTTGTAATGCTTCATCACGTCTTCGGAATCACGAGCCTTCTTTGGCGAAAACGAGGCTCGAGCATAGTAGACGCGAGTCTCTGCAATCGATGCCTCAGCCGGATTCGCAGGATTCGGAGTCAACCGGATCATGCCCGTGAAATCAAACTCCGCATTCCGATGCGGACGCACCGGAAATCCCTTCTGGTTCGGCGACAGCCGGCTGCCCGGAGCCTGTGACATCGCTCGCAGCTGGTCCACATACGTCAGCACCATCTGCTGACTGGACAATGCCCACGAATCCATCGCCGACTGACCCTCGTCATCACGCGATGCCCGCGCACGCGGCAACGATTTCAACACCGCCAGCAAACCCGGGTCGTGAGCCGCTGTCAAAAAGAAACCACTGGTGTTCAGACTGTCTGAACCCGTGCTGTGAATCTTCTGGAAAAATGCAAACTCCGCATCACGCACCGCTTCAGCCGGAATACTGGCCGCCAGCTTCAGCAATCCGTCAGCCGCCGTCAGATCACCAGCCTGCTGCAGGGCACCCGCCACCGCATCAATACACGGCCTGCTCCACAGCAACAGCCGCGCCTTTGTCACAATCGCCTCGGTCACCGCCTGCAAACCCACGGCCTGAGCAGGACCCGTCTGGATCGCCGGCTGCCCCAGCCCCTGCTGCCCCAGGCCCATACCGGGCATACCCATTCCCATACCCGGCATTCCCATGCCGGACATCGGACCACCGCCAGCACTCATCTCGCCCCCAGGCATTCCCGGAGCACCGCCCATCGATGACATCCCCGGAGCACCGCTGACAGGGCCAGCCCCCGAAACGCCAGGCATCGACGGCATTCCCGGAGGACCCATTCCCGGAGCCCCGCTGACAGGCCCTGCACCGGCTACACCCGGCATCTGCGGCATGCCCGGCATCGAACCGCCCCGCATGCCCGCCATACTGCCCATGCCGCCAGGCATCCCGCCAGCCATCCCGCCAGCCATCCCGCCAGGCATCCCGCCAGCCATCCCGCCAGCCATCCCGCCAGCCATCCCGCCAGCCATGCCCTCGGACATCCCAGGCATACCGCCGTTCATCATGCCACCCATCATCCCGGCCATGCCACCAGCCATCCCGCCGAGGCCACCACCGGAACCAAATTCGCCACCCCCGAGTCCCCCGGCGGCCGCCGGCGAAAGACCCGTCAGCTTGTCCAGCGAACGCCCGGCCAGATCAGCCATCGTATTCAGGCTGGAAATACGGCTTTCCGTCGGCAGCGGAGCCGTTCCATCGATGATTGCCACAATCACCTGCGCAACCTGCTGCGGATCTGCATCCAGGTTTTTCAGCAGTGACACCGTAACAATCTCGGCATTCTCTTCCAGCGACACCGGACTTTTCGCAGAGCCTGACACAATCGCAAACAGCGCCTGCCAGGCTTCCTCGGAACCATTCAGGATCAACCCGTCAGCCACGGCACTGACCAGCTCACGCGACAATGTCGCAGCAGGAGCCGCCGCGGCGCCACCCCCCGCTCCGCTGAACAGATCACCGCCCGCCATCTCACCGCCCAAACCACCACCGCCCATTCCCGGAGGCATCCCAATACCACCCGGCACGATGCCGTCACCACCCATCCCCGGTGGCATACCCACACCGCCAGGCACAATGCCGTCGCCCGGTGGACCCGACAGAGCACCATCACCCGCCGGAGCCCCGGCACCCGGCCCCGGCACCTTGAAACCACCACGCATCGCACCCACGGCCGGATTGGCCTGGTACGCCGTCGCATACTCCGCCAACATGGCTCCAATCGAGTCCTGTGGCGGACGCCGACGAATTGAAGACTGCGGCGGAGCCAGGCCCGGAGGTGCCGATGCCCCCCCGCCCGACGACGGCACGACCCCCGGAGGTGCACTGGAGTTCTGACCGCCGGCAGCCGCACCCGCCGACGTTTCCGTTAATCCCGGCGGAGCCCCGCCACCCGAACTGGGCACTCCCGAAAACCCGGCCGCTGATGAACCACCCAGCATGCCAGGCATGCCACCCGGGGCCATCCCCTGCATGCCCGGATAACCGGCCCCCGCCGCCGATCCGGCCGGCATCACCGGGGTCGGCGGTGGTTCAGTACTGACCGCCAGCAGCTCCAGCAGCAGTGCTGCCACTGCCGGATCACCCGGCTTCGCCTTGACCCGCGCATCAATCGCCTGAAACACACGACGATCCGACTGACGGACCGCGTTCTTCATGTCCTCATCAGACCACTTTGAAACATCACTGCCACGGGCAGCAATCGCCGCACCACCCGGATCCTGAAAACCAGCGGCACCAGCCGCGAAGCCGCCAGCACCAGCCGCCATTTCTCCCGGCGGGCCACCCGGGCCAGCGGCCGCACCACCCGCCGTCATCTCGTCCGGCGGACCACCCATCGCCCCCATCGGCATGCCGCCCGGGGGACCCGATTGCATCCCGCCGGCCATTGCACCACCGGCGTCCGATGATTCACTGCCGTCCGGCGGCGGAGCCATTGCCATGCCGCCACCGCCGCCAGCCGCCGGCTCAGCACTGGCAGTCGCCCCGGCTCCGGCGTCCGCAGCAGGTTCTTCACCGCCGCCACAACCCATCAGGGTTCCGCTGGTCAACAGCAAAAACATCGCCAGACCGTGGCGAGCAAAAGTCCCAGGAGTGCCATGGCACGAGGAAAACCAGCGGAACGGAGCCACCTTGAGATTCTCCGAAACAAACATCGAGGCTTGCGGTGAGCACGACAAACCCTGCAAATTACGCTGAATACCGTTGCGATGCAAGCAGGGAACCACCCCGGCACCCGCCGATTTTACTGCTCGCAGCCGCAGAATCGGTCAGGTCCCCCCAGCCTGCTGCCTGTTTTCTTCCCGCACACCTCGTTCAGTTCCGGAATTCCCCACATTTTCCCCGAAATTGCCTCCTGCACTTCCAGCGGTTCGTCGTAAGATCCTGCAGAGGCTCTGCCCACCGTCCGGAATCCTTGAGATGCTGCGTTCACCCACAATTCTCCGCATTTTGCTGGCATTCGCGCTGCACTCAGCAGCGATCGCCGGATGCTTTTGCGCGGTGGCTCAGGCCGGTTGCGGTGATTACCTGCACACGAAAATGGGGCCGCCCCCCGGCATCAGCACCGTGCTGCCCGCGTTACAACTCCTGCAACTCGATGCTGCCCCGGCCGTCAATCACCTGCGGCTGAACCGGTCGGACGCACAGAATGTCCATTCCGGCACCCGGTTCGCTCAGCCGGCACCCGGACCTGCTCGCCCCCAGCCCTGCACCGGCTGGCAGTGCCGACAGCAGAAAACACCCTGGCTGCCGCTGCCACGACCGGCAGTCCAGGCGGCAGCCTCCGTCGACGCGATGCTGGCCTCCGGACTGCACTGCCCCGCAAACTCTCGGGACACGTCTCCGCTGTGGATCCTGCAGCCACTGCCGGCACGGTCTGCACCCAACAGCCCGATCGACTACCCCCCGAAAATTTCGACGCTGCCCGGCTGAGTTGCCAGCCGCCCCCCAACGCTCGCAGGGATCCCCTGCCACCGCGCCCGCATCAGTCAGTCACTCTGAGCAGCGCGAACAACGCTCGCCGGCTTTGCATCTGCCGGCCCAACTCCGTTGCCGCCGCGTACTCGAATTCACTCACAGTCATCGGAAAGTGCCGTCATGTCTGCTGCCTCCGCCGAACCTCGGGCCGAACGACGCCAGGTGAAAAAAGCCATCGGCCCGCGTCTCAGAATTGTCTTTTTCGGCGTTCTCGCCCTGCTGGCCATGATCGCCGCCAACAGTCTGTACCTGGCCGGAGTCACATTCCTCGAGTTCTGGACCAAACGGACTTTTCAGGACTACTTCTACCAGTGGATGTTTCTTGTCCACATCGTACTGGGCCTGCTGATCGTCACGCCCTTCCTGGTCTTCGGCGTCATCCATATGCGGAACACGAAGGACCGCAAAATCCGCCGCACCGTGATGATCGGCTACGCCCTCTTCGGCGTCTGCATCGTTGTCCTGACCACCGGCTTCCTGCTGTTCCGCAGCTTTGTTGACCTGAAACAGCCAACCGTGCGCTCCATCGTCTACTGGCTGCACGTTGCCGGCCCCCTGGCTGGTGGCTGGCTGTACTGGATGCACAGGCTCGTCGGACCGAAGATTCGCTGGCGCTCAGGCCTGGTCTGGGCCGCAGTCGCCGCAGCCTCTGCAGCCGGCATGGTTTGGTGGCAGTCCACGGACCCGCGGGAATGGAACGTGGCCGGACCGCAGGAAGGCGAACAGTACTATTTCCCCTCACTGGCACGCACGTCCACCGGCAACTTCGTCGCCGCCAAAACACTGCAGATGGACAGCTACTGTCAGAAATGTCACCAGGATGCCCACGATGACTGGGTCGCCAGTGCCCATCACTTCAGCTCATTCAATAACCCGGCCTACCTCGCCAGCGTCGCTGAAACCCGCGAAGTCAGCCTGAAACGCGACGGCAACGTGCAGGGCTCAAGATTCTGCGCAGGCTGCCACGATCCCGTGCCATTTTTCAGCGGAGCATTCGATGACCCCAAATTCGATATGCTCAATCATCCCACATCACAGGCCGGCATCACATGCACCGTCTGCCACGCCATCACACACGTCAACAGCAACCTCGGCAACGCCGACTACACCATCGAAGAACCGGAACATTACCCCTTTGCCAGCAGCGACAATGCCGTGCTGCAGTGGATCAACAATCAACTGGTAAAGGCCAAACCGTCCTTCCACAAAAAAACATTCCTGAAGCCGCTGCATAAGTCAGCCGAATTCTGCGGCGCCTGCCACAAGGTGCACCTGCCGTTTGCACTCAACCACTACAAGGAATGGCTCCGCGGCCAGAATCATTACGACAGCTGGCTGCTCAGCGGTGTCTCAGGTCACGGTGCCCGCAGTTTCTACTATCCCGAAACCGCCCAGACCGACTGCAACGGCTGCCATATGGCCCTCAAGGAATCTGATGATTTCGGAGCCCGGATCCTCGATGACTCCGGAAAACTCAAAACCCACGACCACTTCTTCCCGTCAGCCAATTCCGCCATCAACTGGATGACCGGCAATGATCGACACATCGAACGCCAAAAGGCGATGCTGAAGGGAACGATGCGAGTGGACGTCTTTGGGGTCCGCGAAGGCGGCACTCTTGAAGGTCAGCTCACAGCACCGCTCAGACCGCAGGTCCCCGCACTCAAGCCCGGTTCCTCCTATCTGCTGGAAACCGTCATTCGCACTCTGAAAGTGGGGCATCACTTCACGCAGGGCACCACCGACTCCAACGAAGTCTGGCTGGAAGTCACTCTCACCAGCGGTGACCGCACACTGGGAGCCAGCGGTCTGATCGGCCCGGACGGGTCAGTCGATGAATGGTCGCACTTTGTGAACAACTTCATGCTGGACAAAAACGGCAATCGCATCGATCGTCGCAATGCTCAGGACATTTTTGTACCGCTTTACCAGCACCAGATTCCGCCGGGGTCCGGGCAAACGGTGCATTACAGTTTCAAACTGCCGGAAGACGTCTCGCAGCCGCTGCAGGTGAAAGTGCGACTGCTGTACCGCAAGTTTGATTCGATCTACATGAATTTTGTGGATCAGAAAACAGCAGATCTGGGACGCCCGATTCGCGGCCACCAGCAGGACCAGCCGTATCGCAACGAACTGCCAATTCTGGTGGTGGCAGAAGACTCGGTGGTGTTCCCCATCGAGGGCGGTGCGGCCGTCGAGAATGCCCCGCGGGAAATTCCCGAATGGCAGCGCTGGAACGACTACGGCATCGGGATGCTGCTGAAGGGCAAGGCCGAGCTGCGGCAGGCCATGGAGGCCTTCCGCCGGGTGGAAGAACTGGGGCGCTATGACGGCCCGCTGAACCTGGCCCGCGCACTCGTGGAAGAAGCCGGACCGGGACAGCTTGACGAAGCTGCAGCCGCACTGCAGCGAGCGGCCGCATACAGCGAGCCGGCTGCACCGCCATGGACCATCGCATGGCTCAGCGGAGTCATCAATCGACAGCAGGGCAGACTGGCCGATGCCGAAGACAATTTCCGCCAGGTTGTTGAACAGAAAACCGAAGAAATGGTCCGCCGGAAGTTCGACTTCAGCCGCGACTACATCGTCAATAATCTGCTCGGACAAACCATCTTTGACCGCGCCCAGCAGATCCGCGGCAGCGATGACGATGCCAAAACCAGACGACAGGCACGCCTGCAGGAAGCTGTGCAGGTCTTCAGCCGCACGCTGGAAGTCGACAGCGAGAATGTGGATGCCCACTACAACCTCGCTCAGTTGCATCAGCAGCTGGGAAATGCCGAACAGGCGGCCGTGCATCAGGCGGCACACGAGAAGTATAAGGTTGATGATACGGCACGGGGTGAAGCAGTCGCGGCAGCCCGCAAAAAATATCCGGCTGCCGACTTCGCGTCGGAACCACTGGTCGTTTACGATCTGCAAAGATCCCGGCAAACGCAGCAGCAGGCTGCCGATGCCCAACCCGTTGCCTCCGCTGGCAGTGCAGAGGAATAACAGAGACAGTCCCCGGTGAAAGTCTTCCGATGGCAGATCGCAGAACTCAGGACAGTGAGCAGACCGAAGAAATTCAGAACGACGAAATCGTCGGTCGCGCCATCCGTATGTCGCTGGCTGTGTTTGTCCTGCTGGCTGCCGGTGCCGGTGCCGCATGGTGGCTGACTCGCCCGCCGGCCGCACCTGTCGCCGGACCCGCCACCAAAACCGCTCTGCCCGCAGCGCGTACCGGACCGCGCATCGAAATTCCCACCATCCCCTTTACTGACATCACCGCAACAGCCGGCATCGACTTCGTGCACGAAAACGGCGCGGCAGGGGAAAAACTGCTGCCCGAAACCATGGGTGGCGGTGGAGCTTTCTTTGATTTCGACAACGATGGCGATCAGGACCTGCTCTGCGTCAACTCCAGCCTCTGGCCCTGGGCCACCGAAAAACCCGCTCAGCCTCCCACCTCAGCACTCTACGCCAATGATGGCAAAGGCCGCTTCACCAATGTCACGGCCGGGTCCGGCATCGATGTGCCCATGTACGGCAACGGCGTCGCCTGCGGCGATGTGGAAAACGACGGAGACGTCGATCTGTTCATCAGCTGCCTCGGCGCCAACCACCTGTTCCTCAATCAGGGGCAGGGCAGATTCCTCGACGCCACGGCAACAGCCGGTGTCGCCGGAGACAGCACAGCATGGAGCACCAGCTGCGGGTTCTTCGACGTGGAAAATGACGGAGACCTCGACCTGTTCGTCTGCAACTACATTCAATGGGATCGCGAAACCGACAAAGGCATGAACTTCACCCTCGACGGACAGCTCCGCGCCTACGGACGCCCCACAGACTTCAAAGGCGCATTCCCCGTTCTGTACCTGAATGACGGCAAAGGTGTCTTCACCGATGCCTCAGTGCAGCTGGGAGTGCAGGTTCGCGATCCGAATACCGGTGCCCCGCTGTCAAAGTCGCTCGGAGTCACTTTCCCGGACCTCAATGCCGATGGACGCCCCGATATCATGGTGGCCAATGACACCGTCCAGAACCTGCTGTTCCTCAGTCAGCCAAACGGCGGCTTCCAGGAAGCTGCCGCCAGCTCGGGTGTCGCCTTCGATAACGCCGGAGCCGCTCGCGGAGCCATGGGACTCGATTTCGCCAGCTTTCGAAACTCGGCCGCCGTCGGTATCGCCATCGGCAATTTCGCCACCGAAATGACCGCCCTCTACGTCTGCCAGAATCCCGGTATGGACATGCCCGTGTTCCGCGATGAAGCCGTCTCAAACGGCATCGGACCAGTCACTCGCACTGACCTCAAGTTCGGAGTCCTGTTCCTCGATGCCGATCTCGATGGCCGACTGGACCTGTTCGAAAATAACGGACACCTCGAAGAAGACATCAGCATCGTCCAGTCCAGCCAGCAGTACGAACAGCCACCACACCTGCTGTGGAACTGCGGACCGGAGGAAGAAACCGAATTTGTCATGCTCGGAGAAAACAAAACCAGTGCGGATTTCGCCAAAAGAATGGTCGGGCGAGGTGCTGCCATGGCTGATATCGATGCCGACGGCGACCTCGACCTCATGCTCTTCGCCTCCGGAGCACGACCGCGACTGCTGCGAAACGATCAGGCCTCCGGACACCACTGGCTGCGAGTCCGACTGCAGGGAGTTTCCAGCAACCGCGATGGCATCGGAGCACAGCTCGAACTCCTGCTCGCCGACGGAACCCGGCAGTTCCGGACCGTTATGCCCACTCGCAGCTACCAGTCCCAGGTGGAACTGCCCGTAACCTTCGGACTGGGTAAAAACACCACCATCCGGGAACTGAAAGTGACCTGGCCGGGTGGCCGGCAGCAGATGGTGGTTCCGGAGTCAGTGGACCGGCAAACTGACGTCGTTCAGGCGGAAACCCAGGCTCCCTGATGCCACGGCGGGCTCGCCGCCTGCTGCCTTTTGTCCACACCGTTGCATTTGGGCACAGGCCACTGGGGTTTTCCCGCACATGTCGTGCATCCAGAGAATAACAATCGCCTTAGGACTCATCGTTTTCCCAGGTACTTTTTGAGTTTGACCGGCAAAAATGACCGGAGTTCCCCGCACCTGACCTGTCGGCGAAGTGGGATTCTACCGATACTCCTGAAGATCGAACCTTTGCTTCAAAGGCTCCGTTTGAAGGAATATCCCGATGTCTTCGGTCACCGCTGCAGGTCTCAGACAGCGCACCTGGGTCCAGGAACCCATGCTCTGGTTTCTGCTTGCCCAGGCACCGGCGCTGCTGCTCTACGGGTACCAAAGCTGGCCCAGTGCTCAGTTTCGCGCCTTTCCGCTGTTTATTCCGGGACTGCTCTGGATTGCGATCAGCGAATGTGGTGGTCGTCGGGAACGCTGGCGTCCCGAATGTTTTCTGCTGATCATGGCCAACCTGGCGGCCTTTTGTCTGGGCGCCGTCAAGGGTTCAGCGTGGCTGCTTTCGTTTGGCGTGGCCTGCGGGGCATTTGCCTGGATTCTGGCCCGACGACGTCACGTGGCGGGGCGAGTTGTGTTTTCGCTGGCTCTGCTGCTGCTGCTGCTGGTCCGCCTGCCGCCGTCGCTCAGCAAACCTCTGGAATCGCGTTTTGACGCCACAGTCAGTCGCCTGGCAGGGTCCGTGCTGATCGCCTCAGAGGTGCTGCACTACTCCGACAACGGCGGACTGCACCTTGAACAGAAAGTGCTGAACGAATCCGGCCTGCGCGGAGGACTGGCGGGCTGTTATTCACTGATCGTGCTCAGTCTGATTATGGGGACCCTGATGCACCGGTCGGCTTTGCACCTGCTGCTGCTGCTTGCCGCCAGCGCCTGGTGCGGAGTCATGATGTCGGTGGGTGGCACTGTACTGGGCGTGTATTTTTATCTGTGGACAGGGATCGACGTATCTTCAGGCATCGCCGGGATCATCTGGCGATTTGATGTGATGCTGCTGGGACTGGCATTTGTCTGGAGTGCTGATCAGGCGATTCTGGTGCTGACGCACGCCATCCCTGTGATGGATGAAGTGGTTTCGGGCCGGCGAGTGATTCGGCGGATGGACGATGAAGACGACGAAATGCTGGAGCGACCCATGTTTCGCTCCAACGGAATAACTCGGTTCTTTAACACGTGGATCGCCCCGGCTCGTCCCGGCCGGCCATTGCTGGCGGGTGTGCCTGCGGGTGCCGTGCTGTCCCCGATTCGCGGCTCCGCAAATGATAGCCGTCCGGAGCAGCCTCCCCGCCCGACGGAAGAGTCGGAAGGGTCGGGTATCGAAGAACTGAGACTGCGTGGGGCTGGCCCATGGCTGCTGGCACTCACCGCGGCAGCCATCATGCTGATCGTCCAGGCGTTGCGATTTATCCGGATCTGAGGTTGAAAGATGAGCAGCGAGAACTTGCCCGAGAATGAATCGCCGAAACGCGACTGGAATCGTCGCAGAGTCAGCTACTTGCGCATGGGTCGGTCGTTCATCGACGGCATCAATCCCAGTCGCAGCCTGAATCCGCTGAGGGGCCTGATTCGACGCCGACGCGAACTCGTCGAGACGGCCATGAACTGGTTCTATTCACGCAACTGGGAACTGGGCTACTCAGCCGCTCCCGTCGCTCTCGTTTCACTGCTGGCGCTGCTGACGGCAGTCTGGGCCGGCACACATGCCGACTTCAGCACCCATCGTGCTTTTCTGCTGCGATCACTGCAAAAATCCGCGGCAGCCGAACAGATTCCCCGCCGTGAACTCAGCCTCCGCGCCCTCCGAGATCTTGAACCGCTCAACGCAGATCACGCTCTGCAGCTGGCAGACCTGCTGAAGAGCAATAACCGGATCAGCGAGGCCATCGATGTACTCCGCCCCTATGCCCCGGCAGACAGTGCCGGCAGCCCCGCGGTGCGAATGTGGCTGCTGGACCTCGCAGAATCTGACAGTGCCTCTCTGCCACTGACCGAAGACGAAAAAGTCAGCCAGCTGCAGCGGGTCCTGCTGGAAAATGAAGGCCATCCAAAGGCCGCCATCCAGCTCGCAGAAATCTGGTTTCAGCGGCAGGAATGGCAACTGGCTGAACGCTGTCTGGAAACTGCCGCCGCCGTGAATCCCGAAGTCAACCTGCAGCTGCTCGAAATGCGGCTGCGACGACAGCAGAATCCCGAAGATCGGGTCCAGACAGCGCAGGCCGCCGTCAAGGCACTCCGCGACAAACTGAAGGCTCAGCCCGGTGATGTCGATCTCACCTGCGCCCTCGCCGAAGCCCTGTTCCTTGCCGGCCTGACCAGCGAAGCCCGGGATTCCCTGGAAGAACTGCTGGAACGGCGTGATGACGAACGCGTTAAGAAAACGCTCAGTCAGCTGGAAACCCTCGTCGCACAGTCCCGACTGCTGCAGTCCTTCGAAAACAAGGATGCCTGCACCGTTCTGCTGGTTCGAGCACTGGAACTGAATCCGGCCAATTCCGACGCCATTGCACTGCTCCGCCGCCTCGATCGGGCCGGCGCACTCATCACTCCCAAATCCCTGCAGGGCTGTCTGGATTACTGGCGTGATCGGATGCGTAATGATCCAAAGGATCGTGGCTCCGTCCGCGCCATGGCCATTCTGCTGGAAATTGTCCGCGAACCACGCGCTGCTGCCGATCTGATCAGCAACGGGATTGATCAGCATCCCCAGGACCGCCTGTTCCTCGTCGACCTGCTCGTCAAAGCTCAGCACCCTGAGCAGGCTCGCGAAATGGCCGAAATCGCCGTCGGGGAGCAGCGCTCTCTGCTGCTGCAGGATCCCGCCAACCGCGAAGCTCGCGTCGCTGTCGCCCGCTGCCTGCTCATTCTGCAGCGTCCCGAAGAAGCCCGCCAATTCCTCGTCGATGGCACCCCACAACTGCTGCTGGAATGGAAACAGGATCCGGAATGGCAGTACATGTTTGGGGCCGCCAGCCTGGCTGTCTTCGACAACCGCACAGATCTCACAGACCGCGTCCGCACCCTCGATTCGCCCGCCATGCCGGTCATTCGGGACAAGGCCGAAGTTCGTGAACTGCTGAAGTTCCTCGATGACGCCGTTCGCTCAGGCCCCATCACCGACGCCACCTCGATTCCGCTGGCCGCCATCGACCGCATTGTCCGCATCGCCCTGTCCGGGCAGCTCGGAGCACGCGAAGCGGACAAACTGCTCACCAACCTGCGCGGCGAAGGAATTCACCAGCTGGAAATCCTCTCGCTCCTCGCCGCCAGGGCACTCGCGATGGAACAGTACGAAAAAGCTGTCCAGTGGCTGGAAGTTGCCAACAGCATGACCAGCGGAAGCAATCCGCTGATTCTCAATAACCTCGCTATCGCCGAAGTACGCAGCAAACCCTCACGACCCTGGGAAGCCCTCAAACACGTTCAGGCCAGCCTCGAGATTCTGGATGAAAACCCGGAAATCCTGTCCACCCGCGGCGAAGTCCACCTCGCACTCAACTCACTCAACGATGCCGAAAAGGATCTGCGGCAGTCACTGCGGATCCGCGGCGATCGCCCTAAAGTGCATCGCATGCTGGCAGATGTCCTGAAACGTACCGGACACAACGAAGAAGCCCTCGTGCATCTCAATGAAGCGGACAAACTGGAACGACAGCAGCTGGCCACCTCCCGCTCACTGCCCTGACTGCTGTTCCGGCTGCGTCCGCACCAGAAAATCAAACAGGTCCCCGTGACGCTGTCCGTCCAGAGTGATGTCAAACAGCACCATCGACTGAGCCTGCTCGCACACACCCCGGTCCACTCGCAGCTTCACCGGAATTCTGACCCGACCACGGGCGGGAACTTCACCCTCCAGCAGCTCCGTGTCAGCACTGATCCCAACCGGCAACTGCAGACGCACACTGTGCCGCTGCGGACGATCACGGAAATTTCGCACTGTCACAAACACTTCCGCCTCATCCGCCTCCGACAAATCCACTCGGTACGGATACGCCGATACCCAATACGGATCAAACGCGTACTCATAGGCGTCTGTCGGCAGAATCTCACGATACAGACCAATCATCGCCTGCGCCCAGCGATGATAACGCTCAACAAACGCCGCCGGATCCTGCATCACGTAACTGTGACTGCCCATGATGATATCGGGCTTCAGCTTCCGCAGATACTCGGCCGCATACAGATAGCCCTCCTCCAGAATACAACTGTTCCGCGCCACCACCGCCTCGTGCCCGTCCTGCTCAGGAGACTGCGAATTGCCGAACAGATTGTCCCCCGTGAACGCGATCCGCTGACCATCCAGATCCAGCCACAAACAGCAGCCAAACTCGGTCTGCCCCGGCATCCAGTCCACCTGCAGCGTCAATCCCTCCCACTCAATCCGCTCGCCCGGTTTGATGGCCCGGTCAATCTGCATACCGTCAAAACCATCACTGTAGGCTGAAACCATGGCCGCATAATCATAGGCCCGCGGGTTCTCACACCGGTCCACGATGCTGTCCAGCGTCCACGCCTCGGCACCATACTTTTCCTTCAGCACCGGCCCCAGCAGAAAATGGTCCCCGTGCATGTGCGAAATCCAGAACGCATCAATTTCCTTCAATCCCAGATGCGCCCGCATCCCGACAATGATCTCCTCAAGCTGTGCGGCCGGCAGCAGACCACAGTCCAGCACCAGACCCCGACCATTGTCCGACACGATGATCGCGAAATTGCGTCCCTGAGTCTGATGGCTGAGTTTGTACAGGTGCGGAGTCACCTGGCTGATCAGCGGCACCGCTGTCGGCGTGGAAATCGAATCGCGTTCCGCCGGAGTCGAATCGAAGACCGGATAACCTCGCACATAACTGGCTCGAAACTTCACCAGCCGCTGCTGAAATTCAGACAGCTGCCGACCAGCCTCGCGAATCACCGGCCCCTGCACCGGCAGCAGCACGTCCGGCCTGGCATTCTGCAGCCGGGCTGCCGAGGTCAGCAGGGTATCAATGCCCTTGCCGAACCCATAATCCCATTCCGAATCATACCACCGCGACAGCCTCGCCCCGTCGTGCATCAGCCCGCCGCAAAACGCAAACTTGCGGCCGCCACTGGTCACCAGAAATGTCATGCCGCCAGGGGAATGTCCCGGAGTCGCGAGGCAGCGAATTTCATGACCACGCCACTGCAGCACCGCATTATCCGCCACAGGCTCCACCGCCAGCGCCCGCGGAGCCGGTCGCACATAACTGGCACCATACACCGAAAATTCGTCACCCAGAGTCGGACGCCAGCGTCGATATTTTCCCGGATCCGTAAACAACGCCTGCTCCGCCTGCGGCACCGTCACCGCCGCCGGCAACGCTGACATCCGATACAGCCCCTGATACTGCTCTCGATGATGATCGGGCAGCAGAATCCGCTCAATCGTGCGAATTCCCAGAGCCTCCAGGCCCGGCATCACAGTGCCGTCTCCGAAACATATCAGCAGCGCCGCATCCTGCTCACGCAGCACCCACACGTTGCACACGTCCCGCCACTGCAGCAGCTGCGGAAACTCAGCCGGAAACGGCTGCAACCAACCCTGCGGCAGCTCCGGTTCAGCACCCGCCACCCTGCGTCCGCTGTCCAACACCAGGAACAGCAGCAGCAAAACCCACACACCCGATTTTCGATGACCAGCTCGCATCATGTCAGCAACCCCTGCATGCCCCTGGTCAGTTCATCGTCCACCTCGGGACTGCAGAACGCCACACTCACCTCATAACCACCAGCCGGATACTCTTCCTTCACCGGAATATACCACGGTCCGCCATCACCATAGGCGGCAGTGGCCACAAATCTGCCGCCAGCCAGCTTCTGAGCCCTCAGCTGATACTCCAGAAAACTCTCACCCGGCAGATGCAGCAGACAGATGTCATTGATCTGCAGGCTGCTGAGCACAATCGGGATCTTCTGCTCCACTCGCTGCAGCCATGCCAGTTCGAATGCCGGACGATTGCGTCCCACCACCGCTCGAGTTTTATCCGCGATCAGGGCCGCCAGCGCATCAGCATTCAGATCCGCACGCGGCTGCGGCAGTATCTCTGCCGTCTTCCAAATGGCGCTGCCCACAGGTTCCCTTTTCAGATTGGCAGCGGCCGCCGCAATCCCGTCCCGGATTCGCTGCGCCAGAATCGGACGCATCTCTTTTGAACCGTCATTGTACTTGCCAGCCGAAATGTTGCCCGCACAGCCGGTGAAGTAGATGTGAGTCGTTCCGGGCTCTTCCGCCTGACACTGCTTGCGAGCCAGACCCGGAAAATCGCTGCTGGCCCGACCGTCCCCGTAATAGCTCATCGGATGCACCGCATAGTAGTGACAGCAGACCACCGCACGATCACCACTGTAGAACGCCACCGTCCGCAGCTCAGGGTCCACCAAACCTTCGGTCATGTCCCGCAGTTTGGGGTCCGCACAGGCACTGCCCCGCATGCTGAGAATTCGTCCGTCAGGACCACGATTGATCCGGCGGTTCGAAGCCACCTGCTCCACACGCCCCAGTCCCTGACCCACGTGCGTCACCGGTACAGCCTGCGGAATCGCTGCGGTGATGGCCTGCCGCAGACGGTCCAGACACACAGCGAAAAAATCCGGCAGCATGATGTTGGGCAGGTCACCCTGAGCATCCACCAGTTTCTGAGCATCCAGGCAGGCGAACGGAGCATTGTGCTGATGCACACACTGCACAGCACAGCGCTCCGCAGTCGTCCCGGCAGCCTCAGCCATCGCGGTTCGCCACGCCACATGCGCACTGTTCAGAATGCCGGTCCAGTCGACCGCACAGACCACAATCGGTGCCCCGGCACCCAGCAGCACGTAACCAATGGCCTCCTGAGCATCATCAACGGCCTCGATCGGCTTGATCCAGCCACCACAGCAGCCATGTCCCGTGGGCGCAGTGACATCGAAACGGAACGGGGCAATGCTGAGCCCTGAAGAAGCAGCCGGAATGGCCCCCGGAATCCCTGTCAGCAGCAACCCACCCGCTGAAGCCTGCAGAAAATCACGCCGTGAACTCCGCCCCATCACTGCACTCCCCTGAACTCACACAGAACACCAAACTCGACCGCAGCCGACAGCATTCTGCAAAGTCCGGCGATATTCGGCAAACCAGCCGCGCCCTCACACTCGGCCGCATGACCGGAATGTGCGGGGAAAAATCCGGAGTCGACAGATCATCACTCCCGACAACCCTCTCCGAGCTCGCTGCCCAGCCGATCCTGCCGCAGCCGCATCCCTTGAATTTTGCGGTTCGATCGAGGACTCTTTGGGAATACATACGGCAGGTTCTCGGGCGTCACGGTGTGTCTGACACCAGCATCATGCCCGTACCACGGAACGCCGTCTTCCCGGCAGGCACCATGAAACAGTCTTATCCGCTGAATCCTTTTGACGATGCACAGCCTGACGCCACGTCAGAAGACTCGTCAGGGCGTCTTGTCTGCCGGAACGCTCGTGGCCACGAGCGTGTGGAAGTGGATTTCAATCAGCGGACAGTGCTGTTTGCAAACTGTCATCAGTCCGATCAGGCCTGGGTGGGACCGGTCGTCGCTGCGCTCGCGCTGCTGGCCACCGCAGTCATTGTCTGGCTGCTGTGGTAATCTGGTGTGCCTCTTCGTCGGGCCTTCCATCCGAATCGCGCCTGTCCATCCCGACGACACACATACCGGCATTCGCACTGGGAAAGCCCTGGGGCAATTCGCAACACTCGAAGGCTTTCAGGAATTTCGCGGAATACCGGCCCGTGGGGTTCCTCGCCCTGAACGACAACCGCGAATCTCATCTCAACCAAATCAGTACCCTGCGCCTTAGTCACGGCCTCCGCAAACCGCCCCCCGCGACACTCCTCTGCTGGGGACGGCAACTTTGACCTGCCATTCTCGCACACTCACACCGCCACCACTCTGCTGTGCAGC
>SXXK01000299.1 GCA_005791255.1 Planctomyces sp. | reverse complement strand
GTGTTCGCTGCGACTATGCCTGCAGCACATTGTAATCATCGTGCATGACCAAGCTGCGACTACAAGCCTGCAGCGCACTATGCATTATCAAGCAGGGTGTGTCTTGCATTATCATCGGTTTGAGGCCCCTACACATCTATATTGGAATGAGAAGGCCCCATCAATAACTGGTAGGGCCTTGTAAGGCCCCTAACGATATTATGGAGGAGCCATCCAAGGCCCATATGGTTGGAGTGGGGCTGGTCTGGCTGGGGCCGGAAACGAAGGGCGACGGGTTGGGTGAGTGAGTTTCGCTGGCGCGGCGTGATCGGCTGCAAATACGGCAGTTCGGAGATTGCCGATGCCGAGGAACGGGACGGCTAAGCTGTTGTTTGTTTGTCTGTTTGTTTTTTGGGTGGGCGAAGCTCCTGCTGAGCCCCATCCTCTGAGTTTCACAACCCCCGTGTTCTCTATGCCTCTGTGGTCGAAAATTCCCCTTCCGCCCCCGTGGCGCTATCCCGTGGCGAATCCTCGGCTGAGCTCGGCAGGAGCCTCGCTCTCCCAGAGCCATCACATTCCGCTCGCGATACTGCCCCCACACCCCCTTTTCCAATTGCACAGCGTTCGGCCAGGTCGATAGACTGATTGCTTCGCCCGTTGCGATCCGTCTGCTGGATGCTCATGTATGAACTCACCCGCCCTGCTGTCATGCCTGCGGCTGACGCTCGTCCTGCCACTGTTGCTGTCGCCGTCGGTCACGGCTCAGGACAGTCGCCGGGAAGGACTTGATGTCTTCGAAAAACACGTCCGCCCGCTGCTGGCAAAACACTGCTACGAATGCCACTCAGCGGAATCGTCAAGCGTCAAAGGCAATCTCAAACTGGATACTCGCACTGCCACACTGAAAGGTGGTGATTCCGGACCGGCACTGGTGGCTGGCAAGCCGGATGACAGCCTGCTGCTGAAATCCGTGATGTACGACAACCCGGACCTGCAGATGCCGCCCAAAGGCAAATTGTCCGAAGACGAAATCGCAGCCCTGCGACACTGGATTGAAATCGGGGCCCCGGATCCTCGCACCGGCACCAGCGATCAAATCTCGAAGACCACTCGCCTGAAACAGGGGCGACAGCACTGGTCATTTCAGCCGGTCAGGCCGGTGCAAACGCCACCCGTCAAAAACGCCGCGTGGACGCGGTCGGAAATTGACCACTTCATTCTGGCCCGGCAGGAACAGGCCGGGATCACTCCGGCCGCTGATGCCGATCGCCCTGCCCTGCTCCGCCGCGTGACTCTGGATCTGACCGGACTGCCGCCGACGCCGCAGCAGCTGTCCCAGTTTGTGGCGGACCCGGCCAGTGATGACGAAGCCCTGGCAAAGGTCGTGGATCATCTGCTGGCGTCCCCAGCCTTCGGCGAACGCTGGGGACGACACTGGCTGGATGTTGTCCGCTACGCTGATTCCGTCGGAAAGACTCGCAACATCCCCTTTCCCTTCGCATGGCGGTATCGCAATTACGTCATCGATGCGTTCAATGCAGACAAACCGTACGATCGGTTTGTGCAGGAGCAGTTGGCGGGTGATCTGCTGCCATCGCGGGATGTTCGTCAGCGTTCAGAAAATGTCATAGCGACCGGTTTCCTCGCTCTGGGGTCGATGGATCTGAATGAGCGGGATCTGGATCAGTTTCGGCTGGATCGCATTGATGACCAGATGGATACTCTGGGGCGTTCAATGCTGGGCCTGACCTTCGGCTGTGCACGCTGTCACGATCACAAGTTCGATCCGATTTCGCAGCAGGACTATTACGCTTTGGCCGGCATTTTCGCCAGCACTCGCACGCTCAGCGGCAACCGCAGTCGTGCGGGGATGGGCAATACCTATTTCCATCCCGAGCTGCTGGCGGATATCGGTGACAAAGCCGCGAAGGAAGCGATTGCCGGCCGCGATCCGGCCCAGCTCAAGGCTGCCACTCTGGCGCGGGCGGACGAGATCCGTGAGACTCTGGCGCCCATGGTGCAGCGTTTCAAAGCGATGCCGGATAACGCGCCGGGTAAAGCCGCTCTGAAGCAGCGGATGGCTGTCCTGCGTCGGGAGCTGCAGTCGCTGCAGCCCGCAGACGCTGCAGCCGGGACGCAGGGGAAATCCAAAGCGAAGCAGCAGTCCAAACAGCAGCGACTGGAGGCTGTGCCGTTTGATCCGGCTGGTGACATTGCCATGGGGGTTTCCGAGGGGCGGATTGAAGATTTGAAACTGCGGATTCGGGGTGAACCGGATCTCGAGGGTGATGTGGTGGAACGCGGCTTGCCGACGGTGCTGGAAACTGTCGGAATGTCGCGGATTCAGGAAGGTACCAGCGGGCGTGAAGAACTGGCAAAGTGGCTGACATCGTCCCGCAATCCGCTGACCGGTCGCGTGCTGGTCAATCGGGTTTGGGGACATTTGTTTGGCAGGGGGCTGGTAGAGACGCCTGACAACTTCGGTGTTGCCGGAGCCTTGCCTTCGCATCCTGAGCTGCTGGATTATCTGGCTGCCGGTTTTGTGCAGGACGACTGGTCTGTGAAGCGGTTGATTCGCCGCATCGTGCTCAGCCGCGTGTATCGCCTCAGCACGGACATCCAGCCGCAGCAGGCGGCGGTGGACGAGGGCAACCAGCTGTACTGGCGCGGCAATCTGCGGCGGCTGGATGTGGAAGCGATTCGGGATTCACTGCTGCAGACATCCGGTCAGCTCGAACTGCAGCGACCTGCGGGGGCGCCGTACAAGGCCGAGTTTACGGGTGACCTCAGTCGCGTCGCGGCTCGCGGGAATCTGCCGGCCGACCTGCAGTTGTCCAGCCCGGTGCGCAGCGTGTATCTCCCCGTGTTTCGGTCGCTGCTGTTCGGCATGTATACAGTGTTTGATTTTGCCGAGCCGGATCAGGTGAACGGGCAGCGTGATGTGACGACGGTCCCGGGACAGGCCCTGTTTCTGCTGAATAACGGGCTGGTGTCTGATGCCTCTGTCAGGACGGCAAAACAGCTGCAGCAGCAGAATGGCGAAGACAGCAAAGCTCAGCTGGCGGGCGCCTGGCGTCTGATTTTGTGTCGTGAGGCCTCAGCGGATGAGCTGCGGATGGCCGAGCGTTTTGTTGAGTCTGCCGATGTGGAAGCCACCGGGCTGGCTTTGCTGGTGCAGGCGTTGTATGCGTCGGCCGAGTTTCGATACACACCGTAGTGGCAGGCAGCTGGAGCAGATGTGATGGCGGGATTGCACGAGCTGGAATGTGCCGGTTCACGACGCTGGCTGCTGCAGCATGCGGCGGCTGGCTTTGGCTGGCTGGCGTTTCGCGGACTGAACATGCGATCGGTGGCTGCGGATCAACCGGCGGATGGGGCGGCAGCCGGCCCGCTGGCGCCGCGGCAGCCGCATTTCGCCGCTCGCGCGAAACGCGTCATCTTTTTGTTCATGCAGGGTGGACCCAGCCATGTGGACACCTTTGACTGGAAGCCTGAACTGCAGAAACGCGGCGGACAGACCGGTGGCAGCGGTGGTCGAGCCGGAAAACTGCTGGCTCCGCAGTTTGAATTCCAGCGGCACGGAGACAGCGGGGTGTGGATCAGCAGCCTGTTTCCGGAACTGGCAAAGCATGCGGACAGATTGTGTTTGCTGAATGGCATGCACACCTCGAATGCGGCTCACCCGCAGGCCACGATTGCTCTGCACACGGGCAGTGTGAATTTTGTCCGTCCGTCGCTGGGGGCGTGGGTGACGTATGGCCTCGGGACGATGAACCAGGACCTTCCGGGATTTGTTACGATCAGTCCGGTGCCCCTCGGCGGGGCACAGAATTATGGCTCGTCCTTCCTGCCCGCCTCATTCCAGGGGACTCGCGTGCAGCCTGAGGAGGGCGGGATTGCCGACATTCGCAACGGCCGACTTTCACCGTCAGTTCAGCGGCGACAGATCGATCTGATTCAGGATCTGAACCGCGGTTTACTTGCGCGGCATGCAGGACATCCCGAGTTGGAAGGGTTGATTCAGGCGAACGAGCTGGCGTGGCGGATGCAGACGTCGGTGCCGGAGGTTCTGGATCTGTCTCAGGAAACTGCAGAGACTCAGCAGCGTTACGGACTGCAGGATGCGGCCACGGAAGGATTTGGGCGGCAGTGTCTGATGGCACGGCGACTGGCGGAATCTGGCGTTCGGTTCATCCAGGTCAGCCGTGGTGGCTGGGACCAGCATCGGGATTTGAAGGCGTCACTGCAGCGGAACTGCACGGCGATTGATCGACCGATAGCGGCGTTGTTGTCGGATCTTGAAGAGCGGGGGTTGTTGCAGGACACGCTGGTCTTGTGGGGTGGTGAGTTTGGTCGCAGTCCGCAGGACCAGGGCAGTGCGGGTGACGGGCGTCGTCACAACAATACGGGCTACAGCATGTGGATGGCGGGTGGTGGCGTGCGAGGCGGGATGCAGTACGGCACGACGGACGATCTCGGAGAGAAGTCGGAAACGGGCCGCCTGAGCACTCATGATCTGCATGCGACGATCCTGCATCTGCTCGGCATGGACCATACTCGCCTGACGTACCGCTATGCAGGTCGTGATTTCCGCCTGACCGACGTTTATGGCGAAGTGGCGGAAGCGATTTTCGGGTAGTTGGTGGTAAGCGGCGATTCGGGTGTGCCATGGCGGGGCGTATCGAACCGCGACAATCGGCCCCCGGTGGCTGCGGGAGGGCGAAGCTCGTGGTGAGCCGCCCCCACTCAGTTCAAAAACACAAGAATCCTCCCCTCGGCCCCAACGTGGGAAAGGGGTAGGGGGTGAGGGGGCACGATACCCTGGAAGTCCACCGCGAGTTCCAGGAAACCCGTTACCCGTCACCCAAGACCCCCGCTACGATGCCCAGCCTGTTTTGGGCTGTTCGTGAACTGTCCTGGGAGTGGCGACCTGCAGCGCGGTGACGGCATCGAGGATCTGTCGGGTGCGAGCCTTTGTTGTGGAGACTTCGAATCGCAGCCGATACGTGGTGGACTGTCCGGGTTGCAGCATCTGCAGCCGTCCCTGTTCGCGTTCAATCTGACGCGGATTCGGGAAAGTGCTGCCGGGTTCAAGTCCTGTGACGTAGCCGTCCTGACGGGCTCCGGTGTTCTTCCAAAGCGTAAACCAGGGCAGCGTGGAGGTGTGGAAGTGCACGGCGAATGCGCGTTCTGATTCAGGATCAGCCAGCACGCTGCTGCCCCAGCCGGCGGCGTCCGAAGCCGGATCTGCGAAGTACACCTGTTCGGCAAAGCCCGTCTGCGGGCCCTCGTACAGGTTCCACATGTTGATCCCTTCTGCGGCCCGCGCATTCCTCGGGGCCAGTTCGCGGACGGCCGTGTGCAGCACGGACCCCGCGTTCAAAAACGGTTCGCCAATGTTGCAGTGATACAGAATTTCAGACTCGGCCGGGGTGCCGGCCAGATTGGTGACCGTATCAATGATCTCGAATTCCCCCGAGTTCAGTCGGGTTCGCAGTGTCGATTCAAGTCGCAGCCAGCCGCCGAACAGACAGCCCTCATCCACGACTCCGGTGACCGACAACCAGTCATCCTGCAGCTCTGCCGTGACCGAGTGGGCAGCCAGGTTGGCGATGCGACCGTGCAGCGTCAGAAACGGTTCTGCCACGACATTGCCGGCAGCATCTGAGATCCGGTCCTTGCCCGGTGCGCCGTGCCAGCCCAGACCGCAGCGGACGATCAGTTCGTTGAAGCCGTCCACCCAGCCAATGCCACCCAGCCGCATCGGATCAACCCAGGTGGGATGTACTGGCCGCTGCACCGGGGAATTCCACTGCACAGGGACACTGTCGATCTCGCCCTTCCACACGCCCATCCCGCGAGTTGGCAGCAGTTTTAGCTGCAGGCGACCGTTGTTGATGGTCACGACGTCAACGCCGTCTGACATGCCGCCGTGCAGTCGAGTCATGCCGATGGATGCAGTTCCGGCCGCAGCGGTTATGCGGTTCTGAGTTTCATGGATGCCTTTATCAACGTCGATCAGTTGCAGTTTCATGAGGAACCTGTGGGAGGGTACGAGTTCGATGAGCCGTCGAGTGTGTTGGGCAGTATATTTTGCGGTCGCGGGACTGACCAGCGATGAGGCGGCGACCGGGAACATACCGCGTGCCCGTTGGTTTCCAGTGGGAAATGAACGCTCCGGAAGTGCTAACGTTGGGAAATGTCATCGTTCTGTTCTGCCGGCCTGCTGCGTGTCCCTTGCTGGTGTGTCCCCGCAACGCGGCATGGTGGGATGGTGAAGCCGTGATCGCGAAGCAGTAGTGACCCCGCAGATTGTCGCGTTTCGCTCCGCGAAACGTACCGCCTTCCGCCCGCACGTGAATTTCTCCCGGACCGACTCTGCGTTTATCGCGTCACTACCCCTGACTCGCACTCCTGCCTGGCACCTGTTTCTTTCAATGCATGTCCGAGGACTCCAGGCGCATGGCTGTGTCCCCGGTGGCGTGTCCCCGGTGGCGTGTCCCCGGTGATGTGTCCCCGGTGATGTGTCCCCGGTGATGTGTCCCCGGTGATGTGTCCCCGGTGATGTGTCCCCGGTGATGTGTCCAGTGGTCTTTCCTGTGGTGCGTCCCCTGTCGCGTGTCCCCTGAGTCTGCAGCCCCGGCGGTGATGTGTCCCCGTTTGTGTATCCCCGGTGGTGTGTCCCCGTTTGTGTGTCCCCGTTTGTGTGTCCCCGTTTGTGTGTCCCCGTTTGTGTGTCCCCGGCGGTGTGTCCCCGGCGGTGTGTCCCCGGCGGTGTGTCCCCGGCGGTGTGTCCCCGGCGGT
>SXXK01000298.1 GCA_005791255.1 Planctomyces sp. | reverse complement strand
GTTTCCGTGGCCTCTGGCGGCGATTGCGGGTGCGGTTGTGCTGTTCAGTTTGTTGTTTTTGTGGGTGGGGCGTCGGGGTTATCAGGAGGTGCGATCGTGTCGTGCGGATCTGGTGGCAGTGGCGGAGGACGGGCGACACTGGGATGTGCTGGCCTTTCGGCAGCTGTTTGTGACGGAGGGTGCGGATTACAGTCTGCGGCAGTCGGGTTGTCAGACGCTGCTGGCGTCGGGTGTGCAGGACGAGCAGGTGGCGGCGACTGCGGTGGTGGGAGCGGAGGCGGCGTACCGTTGCCGGATACCTCCGTACAGTCGTGAGCTGGTGATATCTCGATCGCGTGTGGAGCTGGGGGACTTTGGATTGCGACTGAGTCAGTTTTCCGTGACGGGTGGCAGTCTGACGGGTTTGGTGATCGCGGCTGGTGCCGGTTTGCAGGTGCGTGAGGGTGACGAGGCGTGGGTGGTCTACAAATCGGAGGTTTGGCCATTGGTTTGGTCTGCCGGGGAGCGGCAGTTTCGGCTGCGGCCGGCCGGGCGTTCGTCAGTGGGAAATTTTCTGAGGGATCAGTACGACGGTTTCGCGATGCCCTGGGGTGGATTGCTGCCCGGCGGTGTCGTGGCGGGCCCGGCCGGCTCCGGCGGGGCCCTGGGGGAAACGCTGACGGAGGAGCAACTGAAGCGGCGCGAGAGGACTCGGGGATTATTCCGGCGGGCATTATGGCGGCCGGGTCGAGGGCGGGTTGGGGATGTGCAGATCCCGGCGGATCGTGTGTTGTTTTTGCTGGAGACGGAGTTGTCCGATGAGTTGCAGGTCGTGCTGGATCCGGAGCTGGAGCAGGTGGGGCGTGTGATGTTTGCGAAGGAGTTGCGACCGGGGGACGGTGACGTGGCTGCTGAGGGATCAGCGATCGGGAATCCCTGATGAAATTTCCATCACAACCTGCTGCCGGTGTTGGCCCGTTCCGCGATTTCGACTATTCTGACGGACTCAGCCTCCGGACGGCTCCGGCTGTTTCGGAAGGTGACCGTCATTCTGATCCCACCTACCGGAGAGTGTGTCTATGCTTCGAACGCCATATCTGGCAGTCCTTGCCACTGCGTTCCTGAGTGTTGTTTCGGCTGTTTCAGGTGCAGCTGAGCCCCCTGAGGGGTTTCATGCCATTTTCAACGGCAAGGATCTTGAGGGCTGGCATGGCATGCCCCACTTTGATCCTCGTGATCTGGCCCGCATGCCTGAGGACATGCGGAAGAAGCAGATTGAGGAGTGGACGGCTGATGCGAAGCAGCACTGGTCGGTGGAGAACGGCGAGCTGGTGAATGACGGTCACGGCGCGTATCTTGTGACGGACAAGGACTATACCGATTACGAGCTGCTGATTGATTACCGTACGGTTCCGAAGGCGGATTCGGGGATTTACCTGAAGGCCAATCCTCAGGTTCAGATCTGGGACTTCACTGAAGAGGCGAAGTTCAAGCTGGGCGCTGACAAGGGCAGTGGTGGATTGTGGAACAACAGTGCCGGGGCTCCGGGCAAGGATCCGGCAGTTCTGGCGGACAAGGCATTTGGCGAGTGGAACAGTTTCCGAATTCGTCAGATTGGTGCTCGGACATCAGTCTGGCTGAACGGGAAAATGGTGGTGGATAATGCGATCATGGAGAACTTCTGGGATCGTCAGAAGCCTTTGTTCCCCAGCGGTCCGATCTGTTTGCAGACTCACGGTGGCGAGATTCGCTGGAAGAACATTTATCTGCGTGAGATCAGTGCTGAGGAGTCGGCGAAGATCCTGGGCGAGCGTGCATCGGACGGGTTTGAGTCGGTGTTCAACGGGTCGGATCTGAAGGGCTGGGCTGGTGCTGTCGACAACTACGAGGTTGTGGACGGTGCGATTCGCTGTCGCGAGGGCAAGGGCGGGATTCTGCACACGGCCGAGGAGTATGCGAACTTTGTTGTGCGGCTCGAATTCAGCACTCCGCCGTCGGGCAACAACGGTCTTGCGATCCGAACGGATGGCAAGGGTGATCCGGCCTACGACGCGATGTGCGAACTGCAGGTGCTGGATTCGGAGCATGCGAATTACGCCAAACTGGATGCTCGTCAGTACCACGGTTCGGCCTATGGCATGGTTGCGGCGGAGCGAGGCTTTCTGCGTCCGGCGGGTCAGTGGAACTTTCAGGAAGTCACGGTGAACGGCAGTTCAATCCGTGTGGAATTGAACGGCAATGTGATTCTGAACGCTGATCTGGCGAAGGTCACGGACTACATGGGTGGCCGTCCGCATCCTGGCAAGGATCGCAAGACGGGTTTCTTTGGATTTGCCGGTCATGGCGATGCGGTCAGTTTCCGGAATGTCAGCATTCGTCGTCTGCCGGACTGAGGTGGTAGTCGAGTGTGACAGTCTGAGGTGTTCAAGGGGAGCCCGGCGGCACAGCCGGGCTCCTTTTTTGGTATGTGGAGCGGCGGGGGGGCTGAGGCATGTCGGTTATGCGATATGGATTGCTGTTCGGTGCGTGTTTCCTCAGTTTGTGGGGCTGTCAGGCGCCGGTGGCTGGGCAGGAGATCCCAGAGCGTTTTGAGTCGGTCAGTGAGGCGCCGCTGCTGGCGGGGCGTCCCGGTGAGTGGGATGCAAGGATTCGTGAGCGTGGCTGGATTCTGCGGGAGGGCGGGGAGTGGAAGCTGTGGTATACGGGCTATGACCCGGATCGGCAGCCAGTGAGAATGAGCCTCGGGTATGCGACATCGCGGGACGGGGTAAGCTGGGAGCGGGTTGGTGGTGGTCCGCTGGTGTCGGATTATTGGGTGGAGGACATGATGGTGGTGCGGCACGAGGGCCGGTATTACATGTTTTCTGAGGGGCTGAACGACCAGGCACAGCTGATGACATCAGCTGATGGGGTGAAATGGCATCGTGAGGGGACTCTGGACGTCCGACTGCGGGATGGCCGTCCGATTCCACCAGGCCCCTTCGGGACTCCGAACGGCCTGTATCGCGACGGACGCTGGTATCTGCTGTACGAACGTCGGGACCTGGGTGTGTGGCTGGCAGTGTCTGAGGATTTGAAGACGTGGACAAATGTCAGCGATGAACCGGTGATTGTGCCGGGCCCTGAGCCGTGGTGTTCAAGGATGATTGCGATGAATCAGGTGCAGTGGGTGGGTGATCGTTATGTGGCGGTGCTGCATGGGACCGGGGACAGTGAGAAGCCCAGACGCTGGGTGCCGTATCTGGCGGAGTCAGAGGACCTGCTGACGTGGAAGCGGCGGGGGCAGCCGTTAAGGCCGGTCATGGAGAATCGATCCAGCGGGATGCTGGTTCATGACGGAGCGGAATGGCGCCTGTACACGACTCATGATCGCGTGGACTTCTATCGTCCGCAGCGCTGAGGTTTGGTTGGGGCATACGTGCAGGCGACGGCGGCCCGCTGCAATAGTGGCAGCGGGCTGAAGGCGGGATTGCGGAGCGAGCGTTCCGGGATCAGCGATGGTAGCCGAGCGACATCATGACTTCGTAGAGTTCCTCGAAGGTGATGAAGCGGCGGCGGTGACTGATTTTGTAGTCGTCGATCGCATCTGCCAGTTCGGCAACTTCCGGTCGGAGCGATCGATCACCGTCGCGGAACTGGCGACGTTCGACACCTTCCGGTGAGCTATCGCCGGAGCGTGAGCGTCGATCGATGAAGCCGGGAGCGGAGGATTTCAAGAGGTTTGTGTCGGACATGTTGTGACCTGAGGGCATGGGGAACGGGAATTTACCCATTTACACTTTGTCAATCATGCATTGACACTGCTGGCGCGGCAAACGGTCTGCAGCGAGAGTTCATATTTGTGTTGAAGTCGGAGGATGTTGTTGAGAGATGCTACGGTTGCAACGGAACTGTCGGATGTGTCGGCGGGGCCGGGTGGCACCGGTCGTGGTATCTGAGACCGGGTCCTGCAGGGTGGCCGAGTGGGTTTTGCTGATCTGAGTTTATGAACAGTGCGCTTTGCCGATGGTAAAGTATCGTTTACCTCGTTTTTTTCGAATGCATTTCAGTTGCGGCAATTTGCGAGTGTTTTGGGGGGCTTTTTGATCGGTCTGTGAAAAAAAGTTTCCGGCATGGTGGGTGCTGATTTTCCTGCGTGGTGTTTTCGGATGGACGCGGTGTGAGCACTTCCGGGGTGGGCGGGAACTGGTCTCTGCTGCGGGAGCACATTAGCGGGAAAGCGGGTGTGCCTGTGGTGCGAAAAGCTGTGGTGCGAAAAGCTGTGGCGGCGTGGGGTGTTGCGAGCGGGTGCGGGGGCCGGATTGGGGCTGATCTATGGAGGTTTGGCTGCACCGTCTGCGGGGCCACCGAATCGTTCGGGGGTGGTCTCTGTGGGTGTGGTGCCGGCGGACCGTCGGGGAGTCAGTGGGAGCAGCAGTCGGAGCAGCGGGCGTGGTGCAGCGGCGGCTGCGTTGCTGCCTGGCGGTTATGTGGCGTTTACTCAGGCCTGCCCAATACCGGCTGAGTTGCTGCCGACCGCGGAGGGTGTTTCTCCGTGGCAGCCTGGGGCAGTCTTTCATGGGATAGCTCCGGAGTATTTCCTGCGGCGCTACGCGGAGTTTCCGGATGTCCCCTGCTACAAAACCTTGCCGACTCGTTTTTATGACCTGCGGGTGCAGCGTGTTTTGCATGAGTACGTGCCTGGCCTGAAGACTCCGGGATACGGCTATGCCGGCAGTATTCCGGGACCGACGATTCGGTCGAGGGTTGGTCAGCCGTGCGTGGTGCGGACATACAACGAGCTGGGCGTGGAGTTGTCGACGCATCTGCATGGCGGGCCCAGTCCTGCGCATGCGGACGGCTATCCGAATTTCTACGTGCTTCCTGGTCGAGCGCGGGATTATTACTACCCGAACACGGTGCCGCTGCTGAACGGCCGGCCGGACTTCACGGAAAGTCCGAGTACGATGTGGTTTCATGACCATGCGATGGACATCGCGGGCCCGAATGTCTGGTATGGACTGGCGGGATTCTATCTGGTTTCGGATGAACTGGAGGACGATCTGGTTCGCAGCAACGTGCTGCCGGGTGTGGCTTATGATCTTCCGTTGGCGCTGCAGGACAGAAAATTCAATCCGGACGGTACACTGTTTTATGACCTGCTGAACCATAATGGTCAGTTGGGTGATGTGTGGCTGGCGAATGGTCGTGTGCAGCCTGTTCTGAAGGTGGAGCGTCGGAAGTATCGATTGCGTCTTTTGAATGGCTGCAACGCCCGATTTCTTGAGCTGAGGCTGAGCAACGGTCGGCCGTTCACCAAGCTGGGGAAGGATTCGTGGCTTTATCCGGCAGCGATTGAGCAGAAGTGGCTGAAATTTGTCGTGGAGGGACCGGTGCAGCGGGACAGTGCTGCGGTGGTTCCGGGGACGCTGCTGAGGCCGCATCGAGTGCTTGACCCGGCGGAGGCTGTGGCGACGCGGGTGTTTGAATTCCAGCGGCGGAATGGAGCGTGGCAGATCAACAAGCAGTATTTTGATCCGGCGACTGCTGCTGCGACTCCGACGCTGGGGACTGTCGAACGCTGGATTTTTCGCAACGGCACGGGGGGCTGGTGGCATCCGGTGCATGTGCATCTGAGTGGCCAGCAGATCATCCGGGTGAATGGGGCTGAGCCGGCGCTGGCTGATCGGTTCAAGAGTGATGTGGTGATTCTGGATGGAGGAGGTGAGGCGGAGTCACTGCTGCACTTCCGTTCGTTCCGTGGTCCGTTTGTGTTTCACTGTCATACGCTGGAGCATGAGGACATGCGAATGATGCTGACGATGGATCCGCGGGTGACAGCCACGGTGTCGCCGCAGCCGATTCAGGCAGCGTTTCCCTGAGGGTTTTTGGGGATTGCGGAGGGTACAGATGTTGAGTCTGCGCAACAGTGTGGCTGTTTTGCAACGGGTGTGGTGAACTGGCATCCTGTTGAATTCCAGTGTTTTTCGGCTGGGTGTGGTGGAGCGGCAGCGGCTGAATCCCTGAAGGAATGTGGGGAACGGCTGGCGAGGTATCCGCACAACGTGTGGTGCAACATTTCGTTGCGTTTCTGCGTCTGTTGCCGACTGGGTGTGGGTTTTGGAATTTGGCGGATTGACGCGATTTGGAAACCTCGACCGGGGTGTTTCTGATGCCGTATCGCAACGGGCCGTCATTCAGTGTTCGTGAC